>DYKF01000103.1 GCA_020722745.1 Caldithrix sp. | reverse complement strand
ATAACAAAAAATGCCACATTATGTCACATTCTCACGGCTTGGTAGATAACAAAAATAACCACATTATGTCACATTCATGAAACTATCACGCCCTGTCGAAATAGACCTTTGCCCCCTGGCTTTTGCGACTCTGCCCGCAGGTTAAACGCAAGCCGCAGGCAAAAGTCGACGGAGCGACTTTGTCAGAGGCTGCCCAAGAAAGTTAAAAACTGATCGCAACTTCGATGTTCCAAAAAAATTCTGTACAGGAGCTCGTTTCCTAAGGGAAAGCATTTCATGAAGTATTATTCCCGCACGCCAGAAGAACTGCGTGAGCATCTTGAAAAACAGGAGGCTCGGCACGAGAGGCGACTCAAAAAAGGGCGTCGTTTTATAGTTCTCAATCTGATTATTGTAGGCGCTGCTTTTGCCATTTTAGCTGTTCTGAACCATGCGCGGGAAGTGGCTCCCGTTACTCTGCCCGGCAAAGAATTTTACTGGAAGGGGTATAGCATTCAGTTTTTCTGCAACAATTCTAAATGTGTTTTATCGTCTAAAACCGGATCTTCTGCCGTCCCTGTTTCTATCTTAAAAACCGAGATAGAAGATGAAACGGGCATTGTCCGCGAAGAATCTCAGGTGTTTGCTCCCAATTGCGAGCTTATTCTTTACGATGGCGCCGTGCCACGAGGCCAGAAGCTCTATTTTTCTTTTCTCGATGCCGATAACACTGTTCTCTTGCGCATGCGTGCGTATCCGTAACGGCAGATTCAAATCCTCCTGGTTTTATCTTCCGGGGGTAAGCTAAGGTTGTCATCTACCTTTACTTGACGTGTGAAAAAAACTGACAACCATGAACCATGATTTGTCCACACTGCATGCAGGAACATGGTGGAACCATTTGCCCCAATAGAAACCTGGAAATTCCGCCCGCCTATATAAGACTCGTAAAAGAAAAAGTCCCGCTCTTCTTTATCATGTCGATTGGCTTTGCCGGCCACGGGAAGACAACGTTCCTCTCCGCACTGTTTTACTCTCTCTACCATTATCTTCCCTCCATTTGGAAACAGTTTTCGTTTCTCGCATTGAACCAGAAGTCGCTCGACAAAATTCACAGGGAATTTGTGCAGATGCTCGAGAAAAATCTGCTGCCGCCTAAAACACCAATCATGTTTCCGGAACCTCTTATTTTAAGGCTTCAGGGAATCCCCATGCTGCGCAAGGGGCTCTTTACCAAGGGCATAGAACCCGGCGAAGCCATGCTTATCTTTTACGACATTGGCGGCGGAACCTTTGAATTCAGCGAAAAGCTGGAACAGAATGTGCCGCTTCTCACGCGCACAAAAACAGTCCTCTTTACTATATATCTTGCGACCATGGTCCAAAAGGGTGATTTTTCGGGAGCAGATCAGGAATGGCACCGACTCCTGAACGTATACTTCAACTCCATGAGAGAAGCCGGCGCAAAACCTACTTTAATCATAGCTTTTTCCAAGGCAGATCTATTGTCCGGCGATGAACGCTTTGGTCCGCTTTCGGAATGGGAGCACGACCACTACCGCGATAATCTCCCTTATCCCGAAGAGGTTGCATGTTATTTGCGCGAATTAGGTAAGCTCTGAAAAAGTTTTCAGAGCTTACTTCCGGTACATGGATGTACCGGCATTTTGCGGAGAAAACGTATGTTTTCGCAGCAAAATGGAGCAAAACAGCTGGCTTTGCCAGGGTTTTGCGGTCTGAAAAAGTCCACGGAGGGACTTTTTCAGAGGTTACTTAGAAATGTTCAGCACAGAAATTTCGCACTGGATACAGGACAAGTTTCCCGTGACGTATAACACAATTGATAACAATGCTCAAAATGCCTATTTCACCATTTTTTCCGCGCTCGGTGGAAATCCTCTCGACGGCAAGCTGGAAAAAATTGAACCCAGAAGGATACTCGATCCCATATTTCTCACTCTTAAATCGGAGGGATTTTACTGATGAAAGTCCTGGAACACATCTATACTTCTCTCAAAGTAGAGTTTGAAACGCAGTACCTGACCGAAGGCCTCTCCCGCGAAGAAGTTCTTACTCTAGAGAATCAATCCAATTATTTTCTTCCGCCCGAACTGCTCTATGCAGAAGGCGTAGAGTATCCCGTTAAATATGTCCTGTATCCACTTTCGTCGCGCTACTACTGTATTGGGCGCGGCATTTACAAAGGACTCGACTCACTTGGCCGGGTTGGCAATTATCTTTTTCACAATGTGCTGTTTGATACAAAGGAGCTCGTTGCACATGGAGCAGATCCCTTAGCTGTTTTGCACAAACTCATAAAAGACAATTATTTTGTCTCTGATTCTCAGGAAAGCCGCCCCGAAGAGGTTTCCCTGGAAATCGAAAACCGGCCCCAATTGTTCGATTCCCTGACTGCCGAAAAAAAGCAGAACGTGGCAAAACTGCTGTTGCTGTTTACGGAAGAGAGCATTCCGCGCGTTCTCGTAGTGGGCAGTGAACCGAAGCGAATAGAATTTGCTGAATTAATTTTGTCAGAACTGCCACCGAGTATAAAATACATGACAGGCATAGAGACCTATGGCTATGGCCAGGGAACCTCTGCCGTTATATCCTGTATTCCCGAAGAAAAAGAATACCAGGGCACTTACGGAGAAAAAATCCAGGTGCAATGGGGATCCTCGGAATCGATTTCGTTTAGACCCACAGTTCCCGCAGTGGATTCTGCAATGCTCCAGCATTTTACCACTCTGGACCACACAGACAGAATACAGTTTATTGACTTTCTGTTCTCTCTGAAACAGGGATCTGCAAGTATTGTACATTTTGGAGAGCTCTCAAAAACGTCGCAGGAGTTCTTCGCGCTACGCTTTAGTGCCAGCCTGCTCCACATGGCAATCCGTGCAAACGATCTCTCTAAAGTGGAACTGTTTGCAGGCAATCTTGGCGAAAGCGACTGGAAACAGCTCGCAAAAAATCCGATCGTTTTGGATCTGCTGTATGCCGGCAATTACGGCTTTCTGCCCCGCCTCACACAAGCCATATTTTCTGAAAAAACGTTCAGCAACATTAGCGGAAACGCAAACTTTGAGCGCATGGTTCTCTCTATTCTACAGCAGCAACATGCATCGGAAAACCAAGGCGCGGCACTCGCCGTGCAGTCTAATCTGGGAGCCTGGATTTCTGCGGTAAAACCACGCGAAGAAATTGTGCTGCAACTGTGCGCTGCTTACGCTCCGGTCTGGTCGCAGGAAACATCCCTGGCTGCCTTTGCAGATTCACTGTCGTATCTGCAAAGCCCCGCGATTGCGTTTTACCGCGAACTCGCCCGGTCTTTCGGCAGCAAACAATTTCCGAGTGTTTTGTTTTCGCTCCCTCTGCCGGACAACCAGAACGCACTGCACACACTGCTGCGAAAAATTTGCTCGCAAAAACAGTCTGACATAATGAAACAAATGAAAAAACATACGGCCTGGTTTGAGCAGTTGTCTGCCCGGTCCGAGGGGAGCAACAAAGCCTGTTTGAACATATTGCCGCTCGCTGTTTCCGAGGGATCTAAGAAAGGGTTTTTCTCTTTTTTGAAGTAAACTCTGGCGGCAAAATACCCCATGCCGGCGATCCATCGCTGCCCGCGTAGGGCTTTTTTTACAAAAATCCGGCAAAATTTTTACAATTTATGGACATATGTTCAGAATTTGCTTTTCTTTGTAAAGTAGGAATAAAAGAATGGACTGTGCAGTCGACTCTGCATAGTATACTATAGTTTGATTTAAGGAGAAAGAAATGGTAATAGCCAGACCCGTACAAGGGAAAAACCGAAACCTGAAAACGCGCATCAGCTTAGCCCTGTTTGCGCTCTATTTTGCGCTGCCGTTTATTAAAATTAACGGCAACCAATCGCTGCTTCTCGACATAACAGAGCGCCGATTCTACATTTTTGGGATGATCATTGGTCCCAACGAAATGTACTTTCTGCACCTCACCCTTCTGTTCCTCGGGATTCTGTTGTTCTTTTCAACAGCCGTATGGGGAAGAATCTGGTGTGGCTGGGCCTGTCCACAAACCGTGTTCACAGAAGCCTATGATTTTGTTGGCCGCCTTGTAGCCGGAAAAAGCTTTGGAAAAAAATCCATGACCTGGTTTGACTGGTCAAAAGTCTATGCCGCCTGGATTGTCATTTCCCTAGTTTTCAACTACATCTTCATCTCTTATTTTGCCGGTGCCGACTATATGTGGGAAAGGCTCTCTACTCTGAACTTTTCTAACGACGGCGACCCTTCGTGGCCACTTGGAAACTGGGTAATGGGAACTCTTGCTGCTTCTGCCATAGCCTTTGGTAACATGTCTTACTTCCGCGAAAACATGTGTCGACTCGTTTGTCCCTATGGGCGTTTCCAGACTGCTCTTCTGGACAAGGATTCTCCCATCGTTACGTACGACGTTAAGCGTGGTGAACCGCGTCGCCAAAAAGGCCAAAAAGAAGGCGAGGGCGACTGTACTGCCTGTAACATGTGTAACGCTGTTTGTCCCACCGGTATCGACATTCGCGAAGGTCTCCAGATTGGCTGTTTAACCTGCGGTCTCTGCGTGGACGCCTGTACCATTGAGATGGGCAAAAAAGGCAAAGAACCCCTCATTGCCTGGAAGACGGTCGCACAATCAACGGATCCAAGTGCAGTCCGCAAAATATGGCGTCCTCGCGTCGTGATTTATGCTATTCTATTAGCCATTATTGTGGGTTTATTCACGTACCGCGTCGTGACTCGCATCCCCATCCAGGCGATTCCCTTTGCCGAGCCATCTACGTTTAAGCAGTATCTTCCCACCGTGGGCATAAAGACCGACTACTCAATCACTCTGAGTAATTTTTATCCGGAAACTCATAAAATCCGCATTGAAGTTGTCTCAGAAGATCCAAACGTTAAGCTCATGAGTGACCTCGTAGCCGGCCAGAAGTACTTTGAAGCCGAACTCGCAAGCACCAAAACGCTTAAACCGCGTCTGCCCGTTGTGTATGCAGCTCCCACCCCGCAGGACATTCCTGCCGACAAAGAGTTTGTAAACTTTAAATTCAAGATTTACGCTGCAGAAAAACCAGACAAAATAAAATGGGCAGATGCCCTGATACGGCTTAAATAAGGAGGTAGAGAGTGTCTTCATCCATGAAAAAAGCGTTTGCGCTCATCATTGGTCTGTTCATTCTGCTGTTCATTGGGACCTATTTCCTTTTTAAGGTGGCGTTTTCCGTCTACACGCCACCCGTACAGAAAGATTATTTTGAGCGCGGTCTTTACTACAAAGACACTCTCAAGAAGATAGCCGAGGCTGAAGAAGCCGGCTGGACTCTGAGTATCCCAGGCAGTGAGCGCGGGGTGCTTCCTCAAAAGGGAACTCTGACAGTTGTTCTCACAAGCCCTAAAGAAGAGCTAAAGACTGCTGACGTAAAAGTTAAGATAGAGCTTCCTGCTACCCAGCAGGGTTCCCAGTTGCTCTCCATGGCCCCTGTAGATGGAAAGCCTGGCGAGTTTTCCGTTGCTTACGAAGTTTCCATGGCAACCAAATACGAAGTATATGTTTCCGCTGCCTTTAACGAAAACAAAATGCTTCGAAAAAAGATTGCCGTACACTTTCAGTAATTCGAATTTTCGTTTGTCCCTGGAAATAGAGAATACGGGGGCAAACGATTTTTTTTGAGCCATGGCAGCAGAGTCTAAATTAACTATAGGATGCTCTATAAAATGGAACAATTAAGCCCTCTTATATCCCTGCGGGGTTTGAGCAAGTCTTACCGCGAAGGCAACACAGAGAGAACCATTTTCTCTGATCTCGTTTTTTCGCTGCCGCAGCCCTACGCTGCAGCTATTATTGGCCGTTCCGGTTCTGGAAAATCCACTCTGCTCAATCTTATTTCTGGAATAGATTTGCCCGATCAAGGAGACATTGAAGTTCTCGGCTTTTCTGTTTCTGCCGCTACAGAAAAAGAACGCACTCTTTTTCGTCGCCGCAATATTGGCTTTCTGTTTCAGTTCTTTAATCTCATTCCCGTTCTCACGGTTTGGGATAATATTCTCCTTCCTTTATCGCTCAACAGTAAAAACGACAAAACTTCCCTGGCACGCGCCGAGCACCTGCTCCATCGCGTTGGACTCTTTGAACGCCGCTTTGCCTACCCGGACCATCTCTCTGGAGGCGAACAACAGCGTGTTGCCCTTGTACGCTCCCTGGTACACGACCCCGAACTGCTTTTAGCAGATGAACCGACTGGTAATCTCGACGAAAAAAACGCAACCATTGTTCTGGAAGCTTTGTCTTCTCTATTGCGCGAAGAAAGAAAATCGCTGATTATGGTCACGCACTCGCGCGAAGCCCTTGGTATTGCAGACGGTGTTTTCACCATGGAAAACCAGTCTCTGGTAAAGAGCTCATGATCCCCTCTATCCTAACACTCTATATGTTCCGCGATCTTGCACGGCACAAAGCCCTGCATGCCATTGCCTTTTTAGGAATCATGATCGGAGTTGCGGTTTCAGCCGCGATGGATCTCGCCATATCTGCATCAAATCAATCTTTCCAGGATTCTGCGGACGCCTCTGCCGGCAAAGCAACGCACCATTACACGCCCGGCGATTCTGGAGTGCCCGCAACAGATTTTTTTCTCCTGAAACAATCTGGTCTATTCACCATGGCACCTCTACTCGAAATTCGGATAGAATTTCAAAACTCCCCTTATACCCTTCTCGGCGTAGATCCTTTCAGCGAAGCAGAATTTAGACCGCCTTCTGCCTCGATCTCCGCCAATTCCTATATTCTCGCCCCGGACACCGTGTTGCTTCCAAACGAAAAACGCTTTGCCTCTGTAAAACCGGGAGATTCTCTGGAATTTAATATCTATGGCAGCTTTCGAAAACTCAAATCGGGCGGCACCTTGCCCGTCCAGACGGGATCCCTTCTATTTGCCGACATTGCTCTGGTAGAACAATTTAATCCAAACCCGGGTCGCATTACGCGGATCGATTTTATTATCCCCGAAGGTAAAGAACAGCAAACGCAGGAATCCATGGAGCGAATCCTCGGCAAAAAAGTGCAGCTTTTGCCGGCAGCTAAGCGCAAGCGAAACCTCGTCAATCTGACGAGTGCCTTTAGAACCAATCTTACAGCCCTGTCTTTAATGGCCATGCTTACCGGCGCCTTTTTAATTTATAACAGCATCAATTTTTCGGTTGTTCGCAGGCGCGAGACAATTTCCATATTGCGCGCTCTGGGAACGACATCGGGAGAAGTCTTTCGTATGATCCTCCTGGAAGCGGTTACGCTGGGATTGCTTGGATCGCTGGCCGGACTGGTGGCCGGCACTGCTCTGGCCGTTTTTCTTCTCGATCTGGTTTCCATAACAGTAAATCAGCTTTATTACCAGGGCCATTCCGCAGGTTCTTTTTCGATCAGCGCGACAGCTCTTGCAAAAGCACTCGCGCTCGGCACTGCTTCATCTGTCGTGTCTGCTTGGTTCCCGGCACGGGAAGCAGCCGGTTTGTCTCCCGCGATAAGTCGATCCCGCTCTACCTATGAATCCATATTCCGCAAGCTTGCCGTCAGAGGCATTATATTTTCCCCCATACTATTAGCCGTCTCCGTTTTTTTGATCGCATTTTATTCAGATTCTCTTTTCGTCTCTTTTTTGGCTGTCTTTGTTTTTATCGTTTCTTACATTCTCACTGTCCCTGGTCTCACCTGGTTCACGCTCTCTGGAATACTGCGCTTACCACTTTCACCCAAACTGCGATTCCTTATATCCTCTGCGGGCAGTTCTCTTTCCCGGAGTGCACCCGCCATAGCGGCTCTCGTATTGGCTGTTGCTCTCACTATTTCCATCTCTACCATGATACAAAGTTTTCGGCAGGCCATTGAGGAATGGCTTGCCCAAACTCTGCAGGCAGATGTCTATACGGGAGTCATGAATCCGGGCCTTACCCTGTCTCCACTGCCCCTGGATTTTGTGGAACGTGCCAAAAAACTCCCCCAAACACGCGACTATACCACATTCCATGCAACGCAAATAGAAACGCCACAGGGCAGATTGCGCCTTATTTCCGGACAGATCGCAATAGATGCGCGCAAGGGGTTTCAACTCATAGATGCGCTGGAATCGCCCTGGGACAAATTTGTTTCCGGAACTATTTTTGTTTCCGAGCCTCTCGCACGCCGACAAAGTTTGAAACCCGGAAACTCTCTTACATTCTTGACGGACAAAGGGCCCGCTGCCTTTTCCATTGCTGGTATTTTTCGAGACTATTCGTCCGAAAATGGAGTAGTGATGATGGACCAGGCCGTTTACCAAAAAAACTGGAACGACAAATCCATTTCTTCTATTTCCATTTTTGCGAAAGATAATCCTGCCGAGCTGGCCAAAGAGTTGGAAGAAATTCGCGCCCCCGGCAGTTTTATTGTCGTGAGAGAACTTTCGGATATTAGAACCATGACAATGGAAATTTTTGACCGAACATTTTCTGTTACATCTGCACTGCGCCTGCTGGCCATGATAGTCGCATTCCTGGGTTTTTTGGGCGCTCTAAGCTCTCTTGAAATTGAAAAGCGCCGCGAGCATGCAGTACTGCGCGCTCTCGGCTTTACTCAGGGAAATTTGACATCTCTCATTTTTGCTCAGTCAGGAATCTTTGCCATCTTTGCCGCTCTGCTCGCCCTGCCGCTGGGATTTTCGATGGCATGGCTGTTAATTTACGTCATCAATGTTCGCTCGTTTGGCTGGTCTATGCCCATGGCCACTGACCCATCGTTTGCGATAGCAGCATTTTTGTTGGCCATAATTCCAGCTCTGCTTTCCTCTGCCTTAATAGCGTGGAAAATGCGAAGCATGAATATTTCAGCCGCGATTAAAGAAGAGTAAGGAGCCTGCCCCGAGTAGCGTTGCGCAACAATGGCGTATCGAGGGGAATGCGGCACCCGCCGTTTGATTATGCCTGTAACGTTATCGTTTGGCAAGTACTTTTTTAGAATTATGTCTCATACTAAACTTTGGGTAGATAACAAAAATTACCGTATTATGTCTCATACCAAACTTTGGGTAGATAACAAAAATTCCCATATTATGTCT
>DYKF01000102.1 GCA_020722745.1 Caldithrix sp. | reverse complement strand
ATTATAATTCTGTACAACGAACTCTGGACGAATTATGGATTTATTTTTTACATAGAAGACTTTTCCCGCATCTCCAATGGCGGATATATTAATATTGCAGCCAACCCAACCAGCTCGCCTAGCGGTTGGGTTTAGCTCAGGGCGCTTAACAATTATTTCTGGAAGAAAAAAATGCTTAGGAATTACTAAAAAATCATTTACGGTGAAATTTTTATCGTAAACCAGCAAATGAAGATTTGGATTATTGTTTGCCTGCAATCGAGTCAGCATACTATCATATGCACCATCAGTAATCAACTCTTTCAAGGGGGTCTTCATGCTCTTTAACTCAAATTCTTCGCCGCAATTACTGCACAAAAAATCCGCTGCTGGTGAGTTATTTGGAAACTTTTCTAGGTAAGCTCTGAAAAAGGTTCAGAGCTTACTGCCGGTCCATGGATGGACCGGCATTTTGCGAAGAAAACGCACGTTTTCGCAGCAAAATGGAGCAAAACAGCAGGCTTTGCCTGGGTTTTGCGGTCTGAAAAAGTCCACGGAGGGACTTTTTCAGAGGTTACCTAGTGATAAATTTCCGCATCGGGGGCAAAAAGCATTCGATTGCACCCAGGCCTCAGAAATAATGCGAGCCCTTTGCGATGCGCTGGAATATCCTTCCGCTAAAGCCAAATTCAGCTGCAAATCCATCGTCACTTGATCAACAAAAATTCCACGCGGCGGTTGCGGCTCTTGTTGTACCACGAATCGTTTGGTAACAATGGCTCTACCTCGCCTAAACCCTGGTAAGATAAACGGCGGGAATCAATGCCCTTTTCGACCAGATACTGCAAGACAGCCTTAGCGCGAAGCTCAGATAAACGCAAATTAAAATCGTCGCTGCCATCGCTGTCTGTGTGGCCTGTAATGAGAATTTTATAGTTGCTGTAACGAGCAAGCCGCAAGGCCAGTTTGTCGAGTACCTTTTTACCATCGGGCCCAATGATAGCTTTACCCACTGCAAATTCAATATTGGAAAGACGAATTTTAAGACCGCGCTCCGTTGGCAAAACGAGAATGTCTGTTTCAAATCTACCAACGCTGGAATAAGCGGAATTTCCATATATATCCTTTGCAAAAAGCTGGTATTCAAAACGGGTAACGGATTCAACGAGTCTGGAGGAATCGCCCTTTCCATCCCAGAATATTTTTTCAGGATATCCATGCTCGCCCGAAAACTTCTTAAACGGAATTTTCTGGAGAATGCCGTTGTCGTTGTACTGGATTTCATTCACGACCAGCTCGTATTTTTCAAGGGGAGATGATTCCACCACCATCAGACGAAATATCTGCTCATCGTTTTCACCATCGCCATCGGGAGAAAAAATTCTCTGATCCGAAACAACGGACGCCTCCGGAGGAGTATTATCTAATACAAAAGAATAGACTTTAGAAAGAGGCTGGTTGCCATCTTCATAGCTGACCTGCAGCATGGCATAATAGCGGCCATCCGCCTGCAAGGCACCTGCATCGTTCTTACCGTCCCACTCGAGAGCCGTTGGCATGGACTGAACATCAACTCCCTTCCATTGTTTTACGAGAGCTGCGCGCAGATTCTTAGGCTCCGGCAATTTGGAAGAAATGAATACTTCCCAGCCGATAATTCCATTGCGGCGTGTAATAATGGGCTCCATCACAAAGACAGATTTAGCTGGGGAGAATCCGCCTTTAGACAAACGCAACTCAACCGAATCTTCGGATCGACTCAAGACAAAACCATTTGTCCTTGCAGTAGACTCATTGCCGGCTTTATCGCGAACCGTAACCTCATAAAAATACAATCCGGCAGAGGCTGCCTCTCCATCCGGATAGTTTCCATCCCAGGAAAACACAGAGGGAGCCTCGGAAGCAATCCATTTGTACTCGGCAATCCGTTGACCAGACTCAGAGATTATGGCGGCATTGACTTCGTCCTCTGCGCCGGCAACCCACATTTGGTCTACCGTTATGGTGTCTGCCCTGCCATCTTTGTTGGGAGAAAAAACGGTGGCCTCCTGCACAAGCTGAACCGTAGGGACAATGGTATCCAGAATAATCTGGCCGCGCGCTGCGGTCGACTCGTTTCCATAAACATCGCGGGCGCGAAAGGCGTAGGAATATACGCCGTCTGCCACGAGAGGGTTTTGTGAAACAGAACTGGCCGCCTCCGAAATGGCTTTCCATTCTCCCGTGCCATCCCAGCGAATTTTTTCAGGAACGATAAGACTCTCGCGCGGCAAAAAGAAGCTCCCGAGAGATTTCCAGAGAGAAAACTTTTTGCGGTATTCTCGCTCATCGCGAGCGAAAGTGCGCACAGCATTTCCTTCTGCGTCGGTTATCTCGAGTATCCAGGATTCAAGGGGACTTTTATCGCGCACCTGAATCTGGAAAACGGTGTAATCTTTTTTTCCATCGCTATTGGGAGAGAAAGAGGAAAAATCTGGAAGTATTGTAACAACGGGCGGACTGGTATCGTTCAGGCCAAAAACCATTCCTGCAGAAAACGTATGCAGGGCATCTGCGTCAGACTCAAGGGCTGGCAAAAATGCATAGCTCAAAGCAAACTGGCTTTTTTTAGAAGTGAAGAAAATATCGGCTCCAGCAGAAAGTCCCTTCATCAAATCATTTTCGTTTGTATGCATATATCCCAGATGGACGCCAACAAATTTCCACTGGAAGCGGAGCGCATTGCCCCAGGGCACCGTGGAGAAATTGCCAATGCCATACACAAATGTATTCCACTGGAGAGACATATCATCCTTTTTATATAAGCTGGCAGAATGACCTCCCTGCAAAGATGGGCGGGGATTACTGTCGCCATAGGCCGTATGCAGAGCAAGCTGGTTGGTTTGTATGAAAAAAGAGGAATCTCCAAAGCCAATGCCAGATTTTGTATACGCGTTAAATGGCATGCGAAAAGCGAAGGAAGGATCTACACCCAAAGAGAAATAACTCTCATCTGGAGCAGCGGTATAGGCAAGCCGTGTCGTAAATCCAAGACTAAAATAAGGGTTTATTTTGCGCCCAAAAGATAAGGGCAGTCCTGCATACATGTAATCCTGTCCTTCCACGTAAACGGGCATAATTCCGAGGACCCCGTGCGATCCCGGTAAAAATACGGGAACCGAGATAGAATAGAAGTCGTTGCTGTACGCACCCTGCACTAAAAATCCGGGATGCTCAAACAGAGAGGAAGCACCGGGAGAATCGGGAGCAGACAACAGTGGATACGGCAACTGGAAAGAATAGGCAGAATGTACAAGAGGAGCGGTCCCTGATTCAAGATAGTCGCGGGGGGCCGACAAAAGCCCCTGTGTTGCGAATAGAAAAACAGTGAAAGCGGAAAACCAGTTTGTCTTCATTCTGAAGACAATCACGCAAACAGACTTATTCCGTCACGAATTGTTTCTGCCTGCACATTTTGGACAGCCTGTGTTACCTGGACGCGCAACAGCTTATCCTGCAGCTCCATCTGCTTTTCAAGAATATCGGCAGGAAGCCGAAAAATCGCACTATTGCCTACTGATTGTATCATAGTTTATGTTCGACAGAATCGAGCTATAACTTAAGCATCTGCAAACTGCTCCTCAATCAATTTGCCGATTCCATCGTACAGATCTTTTGCTAAATCGACTATCACGGAAGGCTTTGATTTAGAAGACTTTCCAGAGCCATACAATTTAGATAAAAATCTTTTTGCGTTCTCGAGAAGTTTTTTCTGCTCTGGCCGGTCGGTTGCCAGTTGGGAATAAAATTTGTAAGTCAACAGGGCATTGAGATAAATAATGCCATCAAAGGCCCACGGATGATCCAGAGAGGGACCAAGCATGCCAAGACTGGCCTCTATGGGCTCCTCCCCTGAGGTCATGATTTCCAGAGTTTTAGCGTAGTTTCGGGTCGCTTCCATGTAATAAAAATCGCGAGCCTTATCATAGGGGCGCTGCGGAAATTCGATAAACAGATCGTCTAACAGCCACGCCGCTCGCAGAGCCGAAACGGCTTTTTTGGGAGTAGGCGCTGCATCGGGAGCGCGCAGATGATAGCAGTCCACGGCAAGAAGGTACGATGCAGCTCCCGTCAGGGAATCGCGCTCCTTGCTGAAATCGAGATCTCCAAAAACAGTTTTAACCAGCTTTTGGCGATGCGGAATGCTCGCACGAATAGCCTCTACTTCCAGTTTAGAAATTGCTTCAAAGTCTTTGGAATACGAGGCATACAGACATTTATGGCAAACCTGAACAGGATATACGAGAGGTTCTATTTTACCCCATTTTTTCGATTCCTCGTAATGGCGCCGCAAATCTTCGCCCAGCTTGCCAGCGATTAGACGCCCGCCACCAGATAAAAGCTCTTCTTTGCGGTGGAGCTCTCCGCATACAGGACATTTGGATTCTTTGCTCGCTCTAAAAGAAACATTGCGGGGAGGCTGAGACATGGTTAGAAGGATTTATACTTTGCGTCTACCGTAAACAATTTTTTGAATGAGGGGCGCTACCCGCGCGGGGTTTTTAACAAAGATTGCGTTTTCTCCAGAAGGGATGCAGTTCTATTATACGCGTCTCTATAAATAAGCATTTGGCTTTTATATTATAGCTATTTATAATTGTACCATAAAATCTATTTTCTCAGGACAGCAAGCTCTGGATTTTTTTTAGAGCCTGCTTAAAGTGATTCTTTCATAGAAGTGGCCTAATAGAGGCCCCCTTGGAGGAATAAAAAGCAAGCCCAACAATGGCACCAGCTGTACCGAGCATCACGAGAACTGCAGCATAAAAAGGAATAGCGCGTTGAGGATTGGAGGCCGCCGTACTTTTAGCGGCACCGGGTTTTCCACCAGAGACAAAAAGGTTTGCCTCTGATAAAGGCAGCGTGTAAACAATGCGACCAATTTCCTTATCGTGCTCTCCCGGTAACAAACGCCCCTGGGCATCGCGCAACTCCATCCCTGCGGATCGAGCCGTAACCAGAATTTCTCCCGATTGCGGATAGGGTTTCACAGACGAATACACAAAACCATTGGAATAAGGAACGACATAACTGATCTGATAAATGCGCTCGCCCGGTTTTACAGGATACGGTAGCAGATAAGAACCATCTCCCTGTTTTTCTGATTGCAGAGTAAGCCACTGCCCTTCTCCGGCGGAGTCGAGAGTTACAGCCGCCTGAAAAGATTCGGCTCTGGGTGGAACATGCGCCATGATTCCCTTTCCACCGTCGGCAAAAGTCTTTTTGGTGGAATTGCTGAAAAACAGATATTCCATCACGCCCAGTTTTTTTTCTGGCAATACTTCAAACTGCACGAGAGTTCGCATGGATATGCCAGACTCTGGAAAGGAATCGTGGCGCTCAAAAACAGAAAGATTTACTCTGGATTCAGTTGCACTAAAAAATCGAGAATAAGAAATTCCCCTGTAATGGGCCACGGCAAGAAGATTGCCCTCTTCTTTAACTTTATAAGAAATCGAAGAAACGTTTTTATGGGTCTCCAAAGGCTCCATGGCAGAATCCATCCGAAACAATTCCAGAGTATCTGCCACCGCCGGTTTCCCCGTCGTTTCATTTATCACGCGAATTTCTATCGCAAAGAGCGGAACGACGAGCAGGAAAAAGAATTTAACGGTTTTCATCGACAGAAATCCCCTTGTTATAGATTAAAATGCTCTCAGCAGGGGGCGTGCTTCCCGTCCATACAATCAGGCGGCCCGTTTGTGAATGCAGATAAACTTTGTCTTTTCCGGCACCCAGGGATTGAACCCAAAAGGGCAGCTCCGATTCTTTGCCATCAAAGAATTTTGTGGCACCCGCCTCGGTAAAATAGTATTTTTTGGGCTCAATGAGAACGACATCTTCCCATACTTTTTCGGCAAGCTCATATTCGATATTTGCTTTCGATGCGTCAAGAACGACTAACTTTTGTTTACCGGCCCCGCCCATAATAACCGCAGGGTTTCCCTGGGGATCAAAATAAATGCGGTACGTGCTCACATCCTTGCGCAATAGATTTAGCTTCTCGGTTACATTGTAAAGTTTATATGCACCGGCGCTGCCATAGGTTAAATAGATTTTGCCGTTCGGAGATGCATAGTACGATGCAAAGGCCGGAATATTCTTGTAGGGTCTGTCTGGAAAACGCTCATATAGTTCAGACTTTTCGGATTCCACAGAATAGCGGGCAATACGGCCATCCTCCCAGTAATAGGCCATTCCGGCATCGGACACTGCGGGCCTCTGTTCGCAGGTAAGCGCATCGCTCACTTGCTCTTTTTTTCTGCCCTGTATGGAGTATAACTGAAGACTACATTTTTCGTCTTTTTCTTCTTTAAGAACGATTGCATAGTCGCCAGAGGGAGAAAGCGAAATCCAGGGTGGAAGCGCAGAAAGAGAATAACTGGCTCGCTTTTTAGAAGCGCGGTAAACCGTGAAGGAAAGCTTTCCCTTTTTTTCGGATACGACGGCAAGGTTTTCACGATTTGCGGAGAAAATTACTTTTTCGTACACATCGCTGTGCTTTCCAAAAAAATACTCACGGGGCAGCGACAATTCATAGGCCTCGCGAAAATGAGTGAGTGCTGCCTCGCTGTCCTGAACCTTGAGCGCTTTTTCGGCTTCTCTCAAGGATGCATCGGGACCGGGAGCGCAGGCCACAAAAAACAAAAATGGAATCGCTGCTACCAGTCGTTTCATGCTTTGTCTGCGCCTTTTCGCGAAGATGGATACGGCAGAGCAATCGTTCCCGTGCGCGCAATTTCTTTTATTCCAAAGTCTGCAAAGACAGCAATAAAACTGCTGATTCGGCGCGGCGTAGCGAGAAGCTCCACTATTACTTCTGAATCCGTCATGTCGATTACATGCGCCTCGTATACGTCTATGAGCGTTATTACTTCATGGCGGTTACTTTTGTTGACGGAAATGGTTACCAGAGCGACTTCCCGTTTAACGGAATGCTCCCCCGTTAAATCGACAATGTCCAGCACATCCACGAGCTTCTTGAGCTGCTTTTCAATCTGCAACACCATTGCGGGCGCTTCGGACACGACGAGAGTAATCACGGACACTTCCGGATTTTCGGTCACACCCACAGAAAGGGAGTCTATGTTATAGCCGCGACGGGTAAAGAGTCCCGACACATGGGACAGCACGCCGGCGTTGTTTCTTACGCGAACTGATAATACGCTTTTGGTCATTTAGTTCTCCTTAAACGGGGGAATTGCGGGGAACCCGCACGCGCTACCTTCATTTAGTCTCCTTAAACTGGTTGGGAGAAAACACCGAACCATCTCCCGAATGTTCGTAGTCCATCATGCTGGTATAGGCCTTGCCAGAGGGAATCATGGGGAATACCTTTTCTTCCGCCGGTATTCTCACCTCGAGCAGGGCAATGTCGTCGGTATTCAGCAAAAAGTCAATGCCGGCTTCGACTTCATCCGGTTTGCTGATGGCCATGGCAGGGATCTGGTAGGCAGCCGCAATGGCCGTAAAATCGGGATTAAAGTGAATCTGAGAATGAGACAGGCGGTTGCCGTGAAACATTTCCTGCCACTGACGCACCATTCCCAGGAATCCATTGTTAAAGAGTACAATTTTTACTTTGATATTGTTTTCGCGCGCGGTACCAAATTCCTGAATATTCATCTGAAAAGAACCATCGCCAGAAAACAAAATAACTTCGGAGTCGGGTTTGCCCACTTTTGCCCCCAGAGCTGCCGGCAGACCAAAGCCCATAGTGCCAAGCCCGGCAGACGTTACCCAGTGGCGGGGATTTTTGAGAGGATAGTATTGAGCAGCCCACATCTGGTGCTGGCCCACGTCGGTGGCCACAACGGCCTCGCCGCGCGTGCGCTCCCAGATACGGTGAATTACGTACTGCGGCTTAATATCGCTGCCCGTAAGCGAAAACTTGAGAGGATTGGCGTCGCGCAGTTCGGCAACGCGCCTTGCCCATTCGCGGCTTTGTGCGCGCTCAACAGAATTCTCTATTTTTTCAAGAACAACGCGGGCATCGCCCTGAACATACATATCTACGGATACGCGCTTATTGGCCTCTGCAGGATCAATGTCAATATGGGCTATAACGGCATGGGCCGCAAAGTCTTTTGTATCGGATGCCACACGGTCGTCAAAGCGGGCGCCTATGGAAAGAATAAAGTCGCATTCCTGGACGGCGTAATTCGCATAGGCAGTACCGTGCATGCCGAGCATTCCCAGATGCAGGTTGTGTGTACCCGGAAACGCACCCAGGCCTGTTAAAGTAGATACGACTGGAATCTGAGCCTTTTCGGCAATCCGCAGCAGAACTTCGGATGCGCCAGACATCACGGCTCCACCACCAACATAAAAGACGGGGCGGTGGGCGTGATTGATTGCGTCGGCCAGTCGATCGAGATCCCCGACGAGTGGAACTGGCTCAATATGGCGCGCCGGAACCTTGAGCTCACCGGGAGTCGTCGTGCGGGTCAGGCCAAACTGTACATCTTTGGGAAAATCTATGTGTACGGGCCCCTGTCGACCGCTCATGGCAACGCGTATTGCCTCTTCGGTGATGCGCGCCACGTCGTCCGGATTTTTAAGCAGGGCGTTGTATTTGGTTATAGGAATGGTCAGGCCGTAGGTATCGGCCTCCTGAAAAGCGTCCGTGCCTATAGAGGCAGTGGGAACCTGGCCGGTAATGGCCAGCACGGGTATGGAATCCATTTTGGCATTTGCAATGCCGGTTATCAGGTTGGTGGCACCAGGGCCAGAGGTTCCAATGGCAACGCCAAGTTTCCCGGTAACCCGGGCATAGCCATCGGCAGCGTGAACTGCTCCCTGTTCGTGGCGAACCAGAATATGGCGCAAGCTGGAATTATAGAGGTCGTCATAAAAAGGAAGAAGCGCGCCGCCGGGAATACCCCAGGCCACTTCCACACCGTGAAAAAGAAGTGTATCGATCATTACCTGTGCGCCTGTTTTTTCTGGTCCTATGCTCATTGTTATCCTCCGGATGGATTACAGCCATTGTTCAAAGACAGGGCGTCAATGATAAACCTAAGTAAGCTCTGAAAAAGTTTGCCTTCCCCTCGATGCTTCGACAGGCTCAGCAC
>DYKF01000370.1 GCA_020722745.1 Caldithrix sp. | reverse complement strand
CTCTACAGGCATTCCCAAATGGCGCAGCATGAGAGCACCGCTCAGAGTAAAGGCAACCGGATTGGCAAGGCCCTTTCCGGCAATGTCCGGAGCTGATCCATGCACGGCCTCAAATATGGCATGCGTTGCCCCAATGTTGGCAGAAGGAGCCATGCCGAGCCCGCCAATCAGTCCGGAAGCCAAATCCGATACTATGTCCCCAAACAGATTTTCCATTACGAGAACATCGAAAACAGAGGGATCCATGACGAGCCGCATGCAGGTAGCGTCCACAATGGACTCGCTGTACTCAATATCGGGGTAGAGAGCTGCCATGCGCCGCGCTACATCCAAAAATAGACCATCCGAAAGCTTCAGAATATTGGCCTTGTGCACAGCCGTCACCTTTTTGCGCTTATAGAGCCGGGCAGTCTCAAATGCAAACCGAACGATTCTCTCGGATCCCTTTTCGGTAATGATTCGCAGAGATTCGACTACCCCGGGAGTGACAACATGTTCCAGACCGCTGTACAGGCCCTCTGTGTTTTCGCGGATGGTGATGAGGTCTACATTGTCAAAACGGGTTTCCAGGCCTTTCATGGTTTTGGCGGGCCGAAAGTTTGCGTACAGTTCAAAGTGCTGCCGCAAGGCAACGTTGATGGATCGAAAACCGCCACCAATTGGCGTACCCGTAGGACCCTTGAGCGCTACTCTATGTTTGTCTATGAGATCAATCGTTTCTACCGGCAAAGGGTTGCCCGTTTTTTCTGCTGTATCGGCTCCGGCCTGCGCGTAAATCCAGTCAATGGAAGCTCCCGATGTGCGTATTATTTTTTCTGCCGCTGCTGCGACTTCGGGACCAATGCCGTCCCCGGGGATCATTACGACGGGTGTACTCATGCTGCAGAAGGCATATCGGGAGACATGTGGTCAAAGAAAAAATAGCCGGTCAGAGCCGGAATATTTATTTTGATAGCATGTCAGAACAAATTCCCGCCACAGAACAGTCTACCACTCCCAAAAAAGATTCCATGTCTTTTATCACCAAGCTGATTATTATCAAGGTGATTGCCCTTGCTCTGTTTATGGGCAGCATTTTTTACATGATGTTGAAGTAAGGGGGTGCCCTACCCGAGTTTACCCTGAGTAATGACGAAGTCATGTATCGAAGGGGGCGAGGTTCCCCGCATAAAGGGTTTATTTTTTAGCCAAACGGGCAACGGATCTAATTTCCCTTCCCTGCGACTTTACACCGATTAGTAGCGTAGTACCGAGCCGCCGGGAAAAGACAGCCGTCCATTGTCCATGATTCTTTAAATATCATTTGTAAATTATACCTATCTAAAAGTCTTTTTTAGTAGGTACTAAACGCACGGCCTTCCGTGATTATGTCACATTTGTAGAGGAA
>DYKF01000369.1 GCA_020722745.1 Caldithrix sp. | reverse complement strand
AAGTTCCGAACAATTAAATCGTGGGCTTTTCATAACCGCAGATACAGGCCTCTTTTCTCGCTCCGCATCTGGGACAGGTAGGAACTCTCTCATCAGTCCCCAGGCCTTTTGATTCCTCAGGCCCAAGCATGATAAATTCAGCAGAGTAATCCTTGCCTCCTAATTTTATATCTATTCCTATCTTATTCTTTGCCTCTATCTTCTCAGAATAAATTTTAAACTTGAAGTTATCTTCCCTTTTTAGCTTCCAGCCTGCGGGAACTTTTAGTTCTACTTCTGCCTCTGTGATTTTCTCTTCTTCTTTTCTTAAAGTGACCTCTATCTGTCTTTCTATGCCCGGATATAAGACCGGCTCGCCATTATAATGGAAGGTAATCTCTAAATCTTTAACTGTCTCTACCGCAGAATGAATATCATAGGAAGATAAGGCTTTCCTTGCTTTTTCATTCCTGAAAAGTAAGGACAAAACATCTTTCGGGATTACCGTTTTTTCTCCAAAATTAACCACATCCGATTTATCCTGAATAATCTTTGCGGCGATTCTTTCTGTCCTTTCGGTCAGTTCTTTGAGCGTCTTTGGAGCATTGCAGTCACCAGTAAATTTATGAAGAGTAATAGTTTCTCCTACCGGTTTTCGCCATTTTTCAGGGATGTTTCTTACGCCCTCAATAATCCCAAGAACAGAACCCAATGTAGCACCGGTACAGTCGGTATCATATCCGCAGTTTACGGCTTTACATAATCTATCTCCGAAATCCTTACCGTAGAGCCATCCGATTACTGTAAAGCCGTGATTGGGGACAGCAAGACAGGAATGGGCATAGCCGTGAACCCACTGGTATGGTGGTCCGGAGCGCATAGGGTTACTGAAGTACACAGCCACCCGTTCTCTCGTTTCAGCCCAGCTCTTGCCGTTTTCATAACACCACAGGGCTTCTCTGATTACCCGGGAGATATGACAGGATATCGGAATCATAGACAGCCCTATTTGGATAAGGGTTAAGGGGTCTGAGACAACAAATGCGGCCGATTCTACCGCCGCCCAGAACATCTCTCCATACACCCCTTCTCCTCCAGCGTGGTCCAAGAGGGCATCCTTTAAGGCAAGGGAAGCAGCAAGTTGGGGGTCTGCCGGAGCAATGCAGGCCCAGATTTCGCTGCGAATAGGTGAACCCATATTATCTATACAACTGTTCTCAAAACAGCCGGAAACAGGCGGACGTAAACCTCTCTCAAGATTCCTCAGGCAGAAGCCATACTCGTCGGGAGGATAGGCGCGCAGATACTTCAGCCAGTATGCGGCAAAATCAGAAAGAGTAGGCTCTTCCCCTTTTTTATCCTCAAGCATCTTTAGCCAGACAAGCTGGAAATCAAGGTCATCATTCGGCAA
>DYKF01000368.1 GCA_020722745.1 Caldithrix sp. | reverse complement strand
AAGAGCAATAGAACGGCAGGCCCTTGTAACGATACGCGACCCGCAGGGTCTGCAAAAAAAATCCGCACGAAGTGCCATCCCCTTGATTGTCAGATATGTCTCTGGGTTTTACATTTGCGAAAAAATTTTCCTTCAAATTTGGGCAAGTCGACAATCCATTAACGCAATTTAACGAACCATGTAATGGATTCGCTCTTCTGGAGACAACTTTTCAATGGAATAGCGCAGCATGGTTCGTGGCATTTGCCTTGCATAAGCCCGCAGAAAGTCGTGGAGAACGACGGGGGTCTTTATACCGGCTTCGCGAAGCATCCAGCCAACTGCCTTGTGCATTAAATCGTGAGGATGATCTAAAAAGAATCGGGCAAGCTGTATGGTATCGGTGGTGTCACCCCGACGAATAAACTCCATCGTGGCAACCACGGAAACCCGTTCCCTCCACAAATGTCCGCTCTTTGAGAGTTCGTACAACGGGGCGCGGTCTTTGTCGAGAAGCCAGCGCCCCGCAATCTTATAGGCCGACGAATCGACGAGATCCCAGTTGTTGACGTAATCGAGATGATCGAGATAAAATTGGAAAATGTGTCCAGCTTTTCCGAAATTCTTTTTGCGCAGAGCCTCTTCAAACCATTGGATCAGAATAAAGAGCGCGGTAAGCCGTGCTTCGTGATAACGGTTTTTGAGAAGATCGTCAAGGGTTGCTTCTTCTAATAAAGAAGAAAAGCGGCGGGCGACTTTACGGCTATCGGGAACGGCCACTCCTAAAAACTCATCGCCCTCTCCGTAACCACCGGGGATAGCCTTAAAAAATTTCGGCGAATGTGCGGCGCGTTTGGCATCTGCAAATTCGCGCAATGCATCGATGATATCGTCCATGCCGTTCCGCATGGCGGACGTTGTCTTTTCAGAAAAGAGCAGTCAATCGGTTTTCATCTTGTCGAACTAGAGCGGAGTGATTTGGTTGGATATGCGTAGGGTTATCCTCCGGACGTATGCAAATAGGATTTTAAAAACTTTTCAGTGACAATGGATTTGTCGAAATCCTATAAGAAAATTTCGTCGGAAGAATATAAAAAGATGTCTGTCAATGTTCGCAAAAAAGCATATTGTAAAAACATCCAAAGCGTTTGTCGTGCATCTGGAATCATTCTGTTATTGAGTATATATTCCGAACAGAATGGGCACTTTAATAGTTAATGTAGGCTAAAACTCTTGACAGTTTGTTATTCATGATTTTTTTACGGTATGAAAGTGAGCGGCTTTTCCATTTATCAGAAATGGAATTCAATTTGATTATCCGTTTCTGGAGGCCATTCGTTCCATCCTGCGCTTCTGCATGAGTAATCTGGCGGAATAAGGCTTCTATATAATTAAGGTCCTCTTTCTTACGCGGTA
>DYKF01000101.1 GCA_020722745.1 Caldithrix sp. | reverse complement strand
GGGTCCATGGACCGGCAGTAAGCTCTGAACCTTTTTCAGAGCTTACCTAACAAACTGCCGCATTATGTCGCATAAAAAGGCCTCGGTAGATAACAAAAAACCCGGATTATGTCTCATACCAAACCTCTTGCTACATAACAAACTGCCGCATTAAGAGACATAATACAGGATTTTAAATATCTACTCAAGATTCTGTTGCAATCCATGTGACATAATCCAATCAAGGTCTACCCTGACACAAGGTGGACTTCGCAGAGAAACCACCCACTAAAACCACTTGCCGCGCAAATTCACTGCGCCAAAGATACCCAATATGGAGAAAGTTCGGTTTGGGCTGCGGGCCCGCGTTACATTGTATATCCTCATTCTTACCACAATCATCGTGGCATCGACAGGAATTTACTTTATCAACGACACCAGAAATTCACTGTTAAAATCGACAAAAGAATCAGCCTTGCGCGAAATCCGAACGCTCACATTCCTCTCTGCAAGATCCATCCTGGCTCAGGACGATATTGCCATAGCCGATACGCTGCAAAACATGAAAGCGTTTCCAGACTTTTTATACGGGCGCGTATACAATGCGGCCACGCAGGCAGAAGTTATTCTGAACACAATGGGAGACGACCTCAAAGATATAAAACCATTGCTCGAAGAAACCGCCAAAGAAATGATGACGGGTAAACCCGAAGATAAATCTACCTTCCACGCAAAACGCCTCAACGGAAACCGGTTTATCTACATTTTCCAGAAACCCATTTATCATCCTTTTTTAAAAGAGAATCCGCCGCTGCTTGGGTTCGCGCAGATCGCGCTGTCTAACGAACTCATACAAAAACAAACGAGGGAAAAAATCAACAGGCTCGTTTTCGTAATGCTCATCTTTCTGGCTATCAGTACTGCCGGCTCCATGTTGCAGGCAGAGTTTATCGTTAAGCCAATCAAAGTACTTACACTGGGGGCACAGGAGATTGGAAAAGGAAACCTGAACCATAATGTACCCGAAAACAGAAAAGACGAAATAGGCCTGCTTGCGGCGCAGTTCAACAGAATGACCAAAAGTCTTCGCGATGCGCAGCAGCAGAGGGAAGAGCAGCTCGTCGTGAATGAACAGATTCGACAGGCGGCAGAAATCCAGGAAGGAATGAATCCACGCCGGTTTCTGAAAAATGAACACTACCAGATCAAGGGTTTCACGAGAGCAGCCAAAGGAGTCGGAGGCGACTACTACGACTTTATGACACTGCCGGATGGTCGGCTTGCCGTTCTCATCTCCGATGTATCGGGGAAATCTATTTCTGCGTCACTCGTCATGGTTCTCATTAAAACTGTTGTGGCTACTTATTTACAGTTATTTAACTTTATTCGCGGCGACGTGATTTTAAAAACCATCAACCGCGTAATGGCATCCCAAGCGCATATTGATAAGTTTGCGACAATTCTTTTCTTCACGTATGATCCCGAAACTCGTTCGGTAGAATTTTCTAATGGCGGCCATGGACCCTTACTCGTCTTTCGCTCCGAGGGCCAAACGATGACAGTCTCGAAACTCGAAGGTCTCCCCATGGGAATCGACGAAGAAAACACATACCATCTCGCTCGCGTAACCTTACAGCCCGGCGATATCATTGTTCTGTACACCGACGGAATTACGGAAGCGTGGAATCACACAAAAGAGGAATTTTCTCTTAAACGCCTTCGCGAAAAAGTCATCTCGTATTCTTCGCTTAATGCCAAAGAAATCCTTGAAAAGCTGGTGTCAGATATTGACGCCTTTACCGAAGGTGCCGACCAGCACGACGACATGACGATGGTGATCCTCAAGGTGATGTAAACTGCACTGCGTGCGGGGGCTGGTTGACTGCCGGCACCAAAGAATGTATCGCCAAAGCGGCTGCAGTTCTTATTTCTCTGATCGTCGCGCTGAACGTTTTAGGTATTGTGCTTTATATAGTTCCATGCTGTAGAACTGCACGTAAATATATTTACGTCAAGAAAAGTTAATTCGCATTTTCATGAGAACAATATGTACACGCTGACCATACCGCCCAATAGAGCTGTAGCCATTCTGGCTAAAAAATAAACCCCTGTCGGCAGAGAGCTAAGCATCCTTTAACTATGTTGTTTGCGCATGCGCGAGCTCAACCATACTAACACGACAATGACAAATGCCGGAGCAAGCGAGAGCAGTGGGCGAAAGAAAACCGAATCCTGGTACATGGCCACCATGGTGCCTAAACCCGGTTTTTCTATTCCGGAAGAAAAGCCCAGAAACTCGAGTATGGCGACTGTCATAATGCTCGATGGTAAAAACAGTACAAACAGGAGAAATAAATCTTTTGTTAAAAAGGGCATAAATTGATACATAAACAAATGCCTCCTGCCGGCTCCCATGAGCACAGAAGCCGTTACATAGTCTCCGCGCGAATATTCCCGGATTCTACCGGATAGCCAGCGCGTCGTCATTGCCCATTCCGATACAGCCACCGCCAGCACCATGGAAACAATTCCCGAACCACTCCCGGAAGCACTCAAAAAAGCGAAGGCCATGGCAAGCAGCAGCGATGGAATCGTTATCATGGCCTCGCTGGCCCGGTTCAGCAAACCCTCTCCCGCCGGGCCGCCAATCCATGCGGCATACAGGCTGAGCAGAGACAAAAAGGAGGAAAGCAGTCTGGCTGTTAAAGAGATAAAGATCGTGGAACCCGTGCCCACCAAAAGCATCCAGAGAACATCTTCCCCCAATGGGGAACAACCGAGTGGATGCGCGGCGCTCGGCAACTTCCAGGCATTCTGCAGGGAAACCGAAGCCGGCTTTCCGTACAGCGATAAAATTCCCAGCGCCAATAGTATTGGCCAGAAAAATCTCAACGCAGGAACCTCGCGTAATGTTGATCTAACAGCGTCTGCAGCGTGCTGAACACAAACACAAATACGGAGCTGACTGTGATAATGGAAATCAGGAGTTCGCCATCGTAGGTTTGCAGAGCACGCATCAGTAGAGTTCCCGTGCCTGGCAGCGCAAACACGGTTTCTATGACCGCAGCTCCCGCTAGGAAAGACGAAAAATCTAACAGCCAAAAGGAAACGACAGGAAGAGTAATATTTTTTGCTGCATGCACCGCTACGAGTCTAAAGCGGCTGGCCCCCATGGCGCGCTGCATTTTGATATACATTTTTTTGAGCTCTGCCGTTAAAAACTCGCGGATAAAAAAATACAACCGCGATCCGGATTTAAGAGAAAGAGCGAACGCCGGCAACACAACCCAGCCACTCATGGAAGATCCTCCCGCCGGAAAAAGCGGCAGCCACAGAGCAAGCAGCCAGATCAAAAACACGCCGGTAAGAAAAACTGGAAAAGCAAGCATGAGTTCATTCCAGGCATCCAACCATTGCGCCGCTTTGGGCATGATTTCCGCGACACCGCCCATAATGGCTGCATAAAAAAATGAGAGAATGGAGGACCACACGGCAAGAACAACCGTGGTTTTCAGAGCATGGAGGATGAGAGTGCGATTATCTTCTCCGTAAATATTTTCCCCGAGATCCCCTTTGGCGAGTCTGCCAATTCTGTTGATGATTTTAGCGGGAATCGACTGGCTGAATGTTCCGCTCTCCCGTATTGTCTTTAACTCTTCTTCTGTGAAACGTTCGCCGGCCAGGACATATTCTGCCGACACAGAATTCATTTCCTGCATCCACGTTCCCAGACTGGTGAGCAGAACAATGAGGAATACAAAGGACAACAGTCGCTCCCGAATAAACTGCACACCACGGACTGCAATTCTGGAACACGCTGCCAACAATAATCTTGACGGTTGCTCACAAAAATGAAGTCTCTCTAATGGACGACAATTTTGTCATTATCCAGCGCCCCCGCCTTATCTGCGAATGCAAAAATGTGAGCCTTCAAAAAATTCAGGAAGAAGTTCACGTTCACGGAGTACGCACTCTCAAAGATTTAGTTCTGAGGACTCGTGCCTCTACGGGCTGCGGTTCCTGCGCTTCTGCCGTGCGTGAAGCGTTTGAAACAGAGCTCACTAAAACAGCTCCAGAATTGCCTGGATCTGCCGACAATGAACCATGAGGATTTTTTTATCCCTGCTCCTCATTATACCCGCAGTTGCAGCATGGGGGCAAAACCTGCGCGACGAAATGTCTCGTTATACACCCTATTCTCTCTCTGAAATACGAAGCATTGGCGAAACCCTTGAGTTTAATCCTCGCGGCGTTAAAGATGAAATGGAGACCAGACTCCGGGAGTTTTATCTTTCCGACCCAAGCAACCGAAAGATACAGCAACGACAAATACTATCGACTTCGGATAATGATATTTACCGAAGGGAATGGAATATCAATTTACAGCGCCTGTTCATGCGCGACATTTTAAACACTCAGGAAGAAACATTTCTCATTAAGGAAGCTCCCAATCTTTTTGAAATGCACCGAACACTTGCGCGGGCCTATATAAAGCTGAATGAGCCTTACCAGGCTGCCTGGAATTACTCCATGGCATTGCGCTATCGCACCCTTCGATTTTCTCCCGACGTTTTTACAAATGAGGACAGGCTTTCGTTAGATGACACTTCTGCACAACAAAATGCCGATGCATCTGCCTATCGAGATGCCGACAAAAAAAGAATAGAGACAACCCGAATTGAATCAGAAGTGCGCAGCCTTTACCAGGCCGCTCTCGATAACCAGAACCTGCCGCCTACTTCTGTCGCACGCCGTTTTTCTGCCACTGAAATTAGCGAGCGAAAAAATGCATCGGAGCAGGCAACGGGAGCGAGGCGACAGGCCGAAACAGAATTTAAAAAAGAGGAAGAAAAGTTTCGCGAATACGAAAAGCAGTATAACGCCAATTCAGCGGCTTTTCTTGTGGAGACAGCCGAACTCGTGCGCAGCATTGAAGATTCCATAAAAGAGCGTGAAAAAGTTTTAAACCGCAAAACCATATACAAGACCTCCTTTAACCAGACTCTCGTGCACGATTACGCTGAGAACCGGCAGTTTCGCGCCTATGCCAATCTGTTAGAGTCTGCTGTGGCTCTCGATCCCTCGCGCGGAGATATTCGCTTTAAGCTCGCAGAAGAATATAGGTCTTCGAGACTCACAGAAAAAGCAATTTTTCATTACGAAGAATTTTTGAAAAATCTTCCGGCACAGAGAACCGACGAAGACAAAACACGGGAGCTCGCTGTTTCCCGCGCGCTGGGAGCTTTGTACTACCAGCAGAAACGATACCCGGATTCGGCATGGCACTATGAGCAGGCCTTTGTGCTCACGCCGCCGGGGGTAAGCCGCGACTTTCTCCAGTTTCAGCTTGCTTCGATTCATGCCAAAAATACGGGAAACTACGAACGCTCTATTGAGCTTTTAGAAGATCTTTTGAGCCGACTGAATTCTGCCAACCCGACAGAACCACCGGAGAGAATGGAATGGCTGGAAAAAAAATTTCACTCTTATAATTTTCTTTACGCGATGCACCTCAAGCGTTCGGAAAAGACAAAAGCATTGGAATCCTTGAAGTCCGCCGTAGATGCAGAAAACGAACTGAATGTACTCATTGAATCTCAGCGGGCCGAATTAGCGAGGCTGCATAAGTCCATACAGGAAGCCAAAAAACCCCTCATGGAAGACACGCGGCAACGCGATTTAAGCGAGCTCTTGCGCCTTGAGCGGGAAGAAACTCTCGCCCGGGAATTTTTGGGAACGCTGCACACTGCGTATAAATCTCTGCCATTGTCTAACGTCTATTTGGCTTATGCCCGCCAGTTAGAAGAACAGCATGCGATTCGCGAGGCTGTCCAGGTATACCGCGATGCCGAGCGCAAGGGCATTGCTCCCGACTCCGCGCGCCGCGAGATGGAGCGGCTAAAAAAAATCTACGCGATTGAGTATTGAGAGTTTGGATTGACAAACTCGACGGTCAATAGTAACCGGGGTAGCACTCCATAATTTTACAGTACCTGCAAAGGATAGTCTATGAATTACCAGAATGTTATAGAAGAATTTGATCAAATGTCTGCTCAAGAACAGGAACTCTTTGAACAGGAAATTCATAACAGGAGAATTGCGCATAGAAGACGTGAGTTGGCCCAGGAAAGCGTAAAGGTCATGGAACAGGTAAACTCTGGCAAATTTTCCCAGGGTACCGCAAACGATTTTTTTAGAGCAGTAGACAATGCAACTGATCTGGACTAACCCATTTTTGAAGAAGTATCAAAAGTGGGAAAGGAAGCATCCTGAACTTGCAGAAAGAGCAAGAGAAAAAATTAGAATATTTGAATTAAACCCTTTTCATCGTACACTTAAAACACATTCGCTAGTAAATGAATTGTATGGTTATTGGGCTTTTAGTATTAGTTTCGAATTTAGAATTATTTTCACTTTTACTGACGATAAATCCAAAGCAATACTATTAAACATAGGTTCCCACGACGAAGTATATTGAATTCTTCAGCATAGTCCTGGCTCCCGACTCCGCGCGCCGCGAGATAGAGCGGCTAAAAAAAATCTACGCGATTGAGTATTGAGAGTTTGGTTTGACTTAAGCCAACCGACTTCATTACACCAATTGAATTATCACATCATCTCCCTCAAGTACAATTTCCACGACGCTGCGACGCGAAACAGTTCCACTCAAAATGAGATCAACCAGCGGATCGCGCACCTTCTCCTGGATCACGCGGGACATGGCACGGGCTCCGTATTCGGGAGAATACCCTTTTTGCGCTAAATAGGCAAGCGCCTCCGGCGTAACGCGAATCGATATTTTTTTGTCTTTAAGCTGTTCTTCAATTTCGCGGACAAATTTTTCCACAATATTTCCAATCTGTTCCTGCGGTAAGGAGCGGAAAATCAGAATCTGGTCGAGACGATTGATAAACTCGGGAGTGAACGTTCTTTTAATCGCGTCTTTGGGATCACCCTTGGTAAATCCAGATTCGTTAAAACCTATTTTGTTCGCCGCCATCTCCGAAGCCCCGGCATTCGATGTCATGATAAGAATCACGTTTCGGAAATCCGCTTTAAGGCCCGTGGCATCGGTAACAGTGGCGTAGTCCATAATCTGCAGCAACGAATGAAATATATCGGGATGTGCCTTTTCAATTTCATCGAGCAGAAGTACGGAATGAGGATGCTTGCGTATAGAATCGGTGAGCTGGGCTCCCTGATCAAATCCCACGTAGCCGGGAGGAGAACCAAGCAGGCGCGAAATGGAATGTTTCTCCATATACTCGCTCATATCAAAACGAATAAATTCTATGCCAAGTTCGCGCGCAAGAGATTTGGCTAATTCCGTTTTGCCAACCCCGGTAGGCCCCGCAAAAAGAAATGAGCCTACCGGCCGCAATGGATTGGCAAGACCGGCTCTGTGCCGTTTTACTGCTTTAACAACTTCTGCAATGGCATCGTCCTGGCCAAACACATGCCTGTGCAGTTTATCGGAAAGATCCATAAGAGAAGACTTTTCGTCTTCGGTAATAGACTGCAGCGGAATTTGAGCTATTCGCGAAATCTGATTTTCAATATCCCTGCGCGTGATCGTGCGCAAAGAATTTGAGTGCAGGCTCACGGCTGCGGCAGTTTCGTCTATTAAATCAATGGCTTTATCGGGAAGATGTCGATCTGTTAAATACTTTGCCGACAATTCTGCAGCAGAGCGAATCGCATTGGGAGAAAATTTTACATTGTGAAACTGTTCGTATTTTTTCTGGAGGCCCTCGAGAATGCGTATGGTTTCCTGCACGGATGGTTCGCCAATATCGATTTTATGAAAACGGCGCACAAGGGCTTTATCCTTTGAAAAATACTGGCGGTATTCTTCATGAGTCGTAGAACCGATCACACGGATTTCTCCGGAAGTTAACAGAGGTTTAAGCAGGTTCGATGCATCCATGGAACCTCCCTGAACCGCTCCGGCACCTACAATGGTATGGATCTCGTCTATAAAAACGATTACTTTCGGAAGACGGGAAAACTCCTTGAATACGGCTTTCAGCCGCTCTTCAAAATCACCGCGATACCGCGTGCCGGCAAGCAGAGCCCCCATATCGAGTGCGTAAATCGTGTACCCTTTCAGCTTTCTGGGAACATTACCGGCAACTATATTTAAGGCAAGTCCCTGGACGATAGCCGTTTTACCAACGCCGGGATCGCCTACATGGAGAGGATTATTTTTGCGGCGGCGAGTGAGAATCTCCATTGTGCGAAGAAGCTCGCTTTGTCTGCCAATGAGATCGTCGTACTTTCCATTTTTGGCCTGTACATTCATGTTCTCCGTAAATTTCTCCAAGACATTTTTAGGTAGTTTTTCATGAAATTCTTCATCGTCGTCGCTTTCATCAAATACATATTCGTCAAAATCTTCCGGAATAAAACCATGCGATACATAGTTTAATATATCTACCTTGCGAACTCCTCTTCTTTCGAGAAAATGGCGGGCCTGGCTGTCTTCCTCGTCAAAAAGGGCAGAGAGTACATCTCCTATATCCATTTCTTTTTTTTCGGAGGAATGAACATGGACCAAGGCTTTCTGGAGAATTCTTTGGAACGCGATTGTCTGCAACGGCTCGCTCTGGTCTTCCGATGCGGGCTCAACGGAATCGAGATGTTCGCTCAATTCGCTCTGGAGATCATCTATCTTTATTCCCGTGGCACTCAATATTTCGGCTCCCTCAGGTGATTTTACAATGGCATAGAGTAAATGCTCTAATGTGAGGTACGCATGATTGCGCAACTGGGCTTCGCGGAATGCTTCGTTGAGGGCGTTTTCAAGAGCTTTTTCAATCATCGTTTTCCTCCAGCGGTTCCATGGTACAGCGCAGCGGATACCCGGCCTGCTCTGCCTTTGCATGAACCTGCGATATTTTTGTTTCTGCTATTTCGCGGGCGTAGACTCCGCATTTACCCGCGCCTTTCTGGTGAATGTCGAACATAATTGCAACCGCCTTTTGCTCTGGCATGGAAAAAACAGACATGAGAACCGAAACCACAAATTCCATCGTGGTAAAATGATCGTTATGCATGATCACGAGATACCGTCGCGGTTTTTTAGGCTTAACCCTTTCCCGCGTCAGCAGACTGGAGTCACTTTCGTTTTCCCACATAGTTTCCATTGGTATAGTCCAAAATGCCAAAGAACTGGCAAGCAGAATTATGGGGCTTAA
>DYKF01000100.1 GCA_020722745.1 Caldithrix sp. | reverse complement strand
GTGCTGAGCCTGTCGAAGCATCGAGGGGAAGGCAAACTTTTTCAGAGCTTACTTTGGTTAAGATTCTGCTCGCTACGCGAACAGAGGATACTTCCGGCCCTCAGCGCTGGACGGTAGAAATAAAATCGACATGGCGAGAAAAATAAATGTCCCCACCGGAAACAGAAAGCAAAGTTCGGTCATATTCCTCGCGAAATACATTATTTTTCTCTTCGCGCAAAGAAAAGGAAAGACGAATAGAATCGTAATAATATCGAGCAGCGAACACCCCGGAAATAAGACCAAGAATATCCATACCAGAGGAAAAGGATACAACAGAAACGGCAGACAGAAGGCCCACCGTAGCAAAAGATAGCATGGCACGGTCTAAAGCGCCAAGTGCGGCATAGCCTCCTCCCGGGATCACGGCAAATAAAAGCCTTCCAGAAGAATAGTATCGAGGCTTCTGCTGCAACAAAGACAGCAAAGATAAACGCCGCTGTTCAAACTGCAAATCTGTAAAAGGAGCTAAGGACAAAAGCATTTTAGAATGGTCGTAACCGCCTCCTGCAGCCAATGCGCGCGCAGATTCCAGTCTAAAAAAATCGGCATTTGCTGCCGGATAATTTTTTAGAAATGTCTGCAGGTCAGAGAGCGAAAGTTTTTTTTCGCGGTAGAGCATGTCGAGCTCGCGGAGATCCGATTCTGCCGTTTTAGCAGCAGAAAAATACATGCGTCGTGCAGCAGAATAATTGCCAGAAAAAAAATACGCATCGCCCGCTGCAAGATAATACGTGTCGGCATTTTGGGGATTTTGATGAGCACTTCGCCTGAACTCGGTAATGGCTTCAAAATAATTACCCTGGCGCGCAAAATACACGCCGGGATGCAATGAGAACAAATCGCCTGCGGGGCGAGTCTTAAAATCCAGAGGCTCTTCTGCTCTATCTGCAAACCCCGCAAACAAATACAGCGCGAGAAAAAGAAAATTATCGCGAATACTTTTTAAGTTCACGGTTCATCTCCCGCTTTGTATCCCTTTCCTTTATTACTTCTCTTTTGTCGTATTTCTTTTTGGCACGCCCGATACCCAGCAAAACTTTTACCGTGCTGCCCTTAAAGAACATTTTTAGTCCTACGATAACATACCCTTTGAGTTTAAGTTTTGTCTCAAGACGGTCGAGCTCTTTACGGTGCAGCAGCAGTTTGCGCGAGCGCTCCGGCTCATGATTAAAATGGCTCGCGTTGGCGTAGGGTTCAATTCTGGAATTGATTAGATAGAGTTCGTGGCGGCGGAAGACGGCGTAAGAATCAGAAATGTTGATTTTGCCGGCGCGAATAGATTTGACCTCGCTTCCGACCAGCGCAATTCCTGCCTCTACTTCTTCTTCGATTTCGTAATCAAAACGCGCTTTTTTGTTTACGATGGCCATAGTCCGTTTCCGCAGGTACAGACAGCGTGTAGAGGAATTTTTGTCAGGGTGCAGCGGTTTGGGCGGCTTCTGCCTCTACCGGCGGCAAAAGCATTTTTCGCGTAATTTCGGCGCGACGTTCCGGAGTAAATAAAGTCAAAAGATAGGGAGTCAGAGAAGGTGCGCCCTCCCGGCGAGCATTTTCGTCAATCTGGCGGAGCACATCGATAACATCAAAATCTTTCCAGTTTACCATCATTTCCGCAGCCTTATCGGGTGGCATATTTGTAACCTTTTCTGCCAAATCTTTTACTTTTTTTTGTCGGTCCATGAGATCGGAAGAAAAAACGGCAAGCTTTTCGCGCTCTGCCTGTATTCCCTTTTTCAGCTCTTCAATTTCTGCGAGTTTAGCTCCCAGCTCTGCTTCTTTGGATGCAATATCTGCGCGACGGTTTTCGAGTTCTTCTTCCTTACCGAGAAGCTGCTCCTGCCACTTGGCAAATTCCATTTTTTCTACTTCTGTAGGATATTCATTGTCTTCAATTACAAGAGGATTTTTCTGCTTTAAAAAAGGCAAATACTTTTCGAGAGATAAAACGCCAATCTGATCGAATACATAGAGGGTAGCGCCTGCAAAAAAAAGGATACTGAGTAAGAGTACAAAGATTGTGCGTTTTTCCTGCATGTTAACCTCCGAGCATTTCTATTCGCCGTCGGATGCGGTAGACATTTTTTTGAAGCGTATATAAATTACGCATTATCTTTTTCATTTTTCTGTTTAAAAATCCCAAGCTGACATGCGCAAACACCCCCGGAATTTCCACAAAGGATTTTGTTTTATACTGTATGATTTTCATTCCTGTTTCCTCTTCTGGTTAAACTCGTCGAGCTCGTTGGTCAAAAATCGCTGCACATTATAATCCCATTCAGCTTTCTTTTTTTCTCGGAGGATCTCAATAATTCTACGCTGTTTCCTAGCCTCTAAAAGCTCTGATTTTCTTTCCTCGTATTCTGTTTCTATTTCTTTTATCTTTCTCTCTGCGACTTTTTTGCGCTTTGCCAGCATCGTAAGATACAACTGAAAATCGTGCAGCTCGCGCGCTGCAATACCTTCTACGGATTTTAGTAGAGTGGCCTGTTGGCGCAGTACTGCATCTGTTTCTGTATAATACTCTGTAATTCCGCGACGCGCTTTCTCCATGTCCCCTGAGATTTTCGAGAACTGCATAAGTTTTTCTTTTTCTTTTGCCTTGCGAATTTTAAGAAGTCCGCCGTAGGGCAATTTCATTAACGATTACCTCCACGGCGTTGTCTCATCGCAATATTCTGCAATCGTTCAATGGTGTCGTTCCAGTGAGAATATTCATCCATCCTCTGCTGCAAAAGACTTTTTATTTCTGGATAGGAAGAAATGGCTTCGTCGAGAATTGGATTGGCCCCTTTCACGTATGCGCCCAGATTGATGATCTCTTCGTTATCTCTGTACTCGGAAAGCATTTCGCGAATATGGTTTGCGGTGGCCATATGCCCCTCTCCCGCTACAAATGGCATGAGTCGGCTGATAGAAGAAACAATATCAATGGCTGGATAATGACCACTTCCGGCAAGCTTCCGTGACAAAACGATGTGCCCATCCAAAATACCGCGCACTGCGTCTGTAATGGGCTCGTTGAGATCATCCCCTTCTACCAGAACAGAATAGATCCCGGTGATACTGCCTTTTTTGGCAGAACCAGCTCTTTCGAGAAGATTTGGCAGCATGGAAAAAACAGAGGGCGGATACCCGCGCGTGGTTGCCGGCTCACCTACAGATAATCCCACTTCCCTTTGTGCCATGGCGAGACGGGTCAGAGAATCCATCATCAACATGACATTTTTTCCCTGATCGCGAAAATATTCTGCAATCGTGGTCGCGAGGAAAGAAGCGCGTACCCGATGCATGGGAGATTCATTGGCTGCCGCTACCACAACGACAGATTTTTTCATACCGTTTTCGCCCAGTTCTTTCTGTATAAATTCTGACACTTCCCTGCCCCGTTCTCCAATCAGGGCTATCACATTTACGTCTGCCTTGCTGTAGCGCGCAATCATTCCAAGCAGTGTACTTTTTCCGACACCGGATCCCGCAAAAATTCCTATTCTCTGGCCTTTTCCCATGGTGAGCATAGCGTCAATGGCACGCACCCCTGTTTCCATCCTCTCGCGAATCAAAGGTCTCTCTACGGGATTAGGAGGAGCCGCGTGTAATGTGCGGAATTCCCCTTCAGTGATTTTTCCACCCCTGTCCATGGGCACACCGGTGCCATTAATTACCCTGCCGATAATTTTATCGTTAAGCCTCAATCCAGGGAACTGGCCCGTTCCTACCACGCGCGAACCAGAGTAAACTCCAAGAACACTTTCCAAAGGAGATAAAATAACTTCATTGCCTTCAAAACCCGTCACTTCGGCGGGTATATAATATTCATCCTCGATGCGTTCAATATAACATACCTCTCCTAAACGAACATCCGGGCCAACAGAATACACCGTGTTGCCCTGGACTTTTCTCACGACTCCAAGGGAGCGAATCGTATCGGTATTCTCTATGATAGAGCGGTACTTTTCTATCACGTTTTCCGGTTTGATAATTTTACGCGCTATCATAGATTTCCTTAGAGCGGCTTCGCGTCGCGTATAGCCTGTTCAATTTCTTTAAGCTGTGTGGAAATGCGTGCATCGATAGCACCCACGTCTGTTTCTATAATTACGCCGCCGCGATCCACGCGGGAGTCTTCGTAAATATTCACTTTGCGCAAAGACTCCATCATTTTTACAATCTCGTCTTTGTGGGCCGTCGTGAGCTCAAGGTCTGCAAAGTTTACGCGAATATCCACCCGGTCTCTTTCTTTAATACGTGCAAGAGCTTCACGAATATTATTGAGCACTACTTCCTTACGCTCAATGATTTCGTCTTTAATTACCTTTCTCGCAATCATCAAAATCATTTCAACCATCAGCTTTTCTGATTCCCGCACAATCTGCTCGCGAACGTCTATGGCATTTCCTAATATAGTACCGAGTCGATCTATAAGGCGGCGCACTTCTCCCTGGCCTTCACGGTAGCCAATCTCGCGACCAGCATTATAGCCTTTCTGGTAAGCTTCATGTTCAATATCGGCAACGCGCATCTCGGCTTCTTTCACCATGCGCTCTACTTCCAGCTTCGCTCTCTCAACAATCTGGTGGGATTCCAGGCGGGCAGATTCTTCTTCTTTTCGAACTTTTTCTTTGGCATCCTGAATCAGGCGAAACGCCTCTGATTTGCCTTCGTCTATGATCTTCTGCCGCTCTGTCTCTGCGTCCTTAAGGCGCTGTTTAATTTCTTCTTCGGTTTCTTCGCGGTATCGCTGGAGCTCGGCTTCAATTTCTTCAATAGACGGACCCGTATATTGTTCTACAATATTGCCTTCTGCATCGAGCTCAAATTCAGCCAGCTCATCTATCTGCTGGTACTTTTTATATTTTTCGGGAAGCTCCAAAATAAATGCTTTTTTTTGCTGGGATACTTCTTTTTCAGAAAAAACAAGTTTCGACATGGTTCACTCCTATCAGATGACGAGCTCGTCTTCTCCGGCCCGTGCAACGACAATTTCTCCATCTTCTTCGAGCTTGCGAATGATGTTCACAATTTTCTGCTGCGCATCTTCCACGTCTTTGAGACGAATTGGCCCCATGAATTCCATATCTTCGCGCAACAGATTGGCTGCACGCTTGGACATATTTCTAAAAATCTTTTCCTGCACTTCTGTATCAACAGCTTTCAAAGATTTGGCAAGATCCTGTGTATCGAGTTCTCGCATAATCTTCTGGATGGCGCGGTCGTCCAGAAGAACAATATCTTCAAAGACAAACATTTTCTTCTTGATTTCTTCGGCGAGTTCAGGATCTTCTTCTTCGAGAGCTTCAATAATACTTTTTTCTGTACCACGGTCTACCTGGTTTAATACTTCCACGATGGCCTCAACACCACCGGCAAGGGTATAGTCTTCGTTAGACAAAGTGGAAAGTTTCCTCTCTAAAACCCGCTCTACCTCGCGCAAAACTTCGGGAGATGTGCGGTCCATTTTGGCAATGCGGCGGGCTACGTCTGGCTGTATATTGTGCGGAAGACTCGATAAAATGAGAGCTGCCTTTTGAGGATCCAGGTAAGACAAAATGAGCGCAATCGTCTGGGGGTGCTCGTTCTGGATAAAGTTCATCAACTGGGAGGGATCCTGGCGACGAACAAAATCAAATGGCCTGACCTGAAGAGAACTCGTTAAACGGTTTAAAATATCAGTGGCTTTCTGGCTGCCTAGAGCTTTCTCAAGAATTGCACGGGCAGATTCAAAACCACCCCGGGTAATAAATTCCTGAGCCATCATAAGCTCTTGGAATTCCTGGAGCACCATTTCTTTTTGTTCTGGGGTTACCTTATCGTTGCGGGCAATCTCATAGCTAACCGTATCTATATCGGACTCGTTAAGACGCTTCATTACCTCGGCAGAGATTTCTGGACCAATGGCAAGCAGAAAGATTGCTGCTTTCTGCTTGCCCGATAATTCATTTGTCTTTGCCAGTGCCATATTACTCTTCAGAAAGCCATGTTCGGAGAAGATTCGCAACATCTTCTGGTCGCTCTTTGGCCAGATTCTTGGCATTTTCAATCATTTCTTTGCGCGCTCTTTCTTCCAGAGACATTTCTACCTCTACGCCTTCTTCTTCAATAGCACGCAGGGCTGCCTCGCGCATCATCTGCTGCTGGGCTGCCAGCTCTTCTTCGCGCAGTCTTCTGCGGCGCTCCATTTCTTTGCTAATGGCATGGAACAGTAATGTTGCCAATGCAAGCGCGACCAGTGTAATCAAAGTAGCCAGGAGAGTTCTCCGGAAAGCTTTTTGGCGCCTTAGCTCTGCATCCTCTTTGGCAAACTGAGCTGAGCGGTCTTTCTGTATATGTCGCACAGAAATCTGATCACCGCGAACACGATTATAGCTGATTGCTTTTTTCAGCACATCGGTAATATTATCAAGGTCGGCTTCGGAGACGGGCACATACTTGCGCTCATAACCCGAGCCATCTTTTCTTTCTCCGAGCACTTCCCAGTGGCCGTCCAGAATCACAGAGAGAGAAACCCCTTCTATTTCCCAGGGTTGCTTTTCTATCTGGCGGTGCGTTTTATTGAATTCATTATTTTTAATGTTTTCGCGTTTCTCGTAAGAGGCGCGCTGGTAATCTTTATCTTTATATCCGGGAGGAATATTGGGCTCCGTTCCAGCGGGACCCTCGGGAGTAAAACCATTTCCTTCAAATTTTTCTGTCGTCTCTTTAGAAGAGACCTCAAGAGAATCCTGAACCACGCGTTCGGAGTATGGCGTTTCGGGGTTATCCGGTGTCATCACAACCGGAGACACTTCGTTTGCCTCAATTTTTTCCTTGTCCCAGTTGAGCGCTACTTCAAGGCGAACCACTTCAAATCGTTCGCCATACATTCCCTCCCCGTAAAATTTACCGAGGGAACTTTTAATATCGTTGAGAAGCTTGAGGCGCTGGACTTCTTGGATTTTGAGTTTTTCCGTAACCTGCTTAAGCTCCCATTTATCTTTTTCAATATCGTCATCAAAATCATTCAGAATATTTCCGTCGGGACCTGCAATGGAAACGTTCTCACGCTTGAGCCCGGGAATGGAGCGAGAGACGAGAGTCTCAATACCTTTAATTTCTTTGCGTGTAAGAGATTCTACGCCCGGTTTATAACGCAGCAAAACGGCAGCCGTTACGGGTATCAAATTGTCTTCGAACAGGCCGTCTTCGGGAAAGGCAATATTGACCTCCGCCGATTCAACGGAACTCAGAGTAGACAATGTGCGCGAGAGAGCGCCCGTCATGGCCCGCTGTTTTTTGACTTCTTTTTCGAACTGGGTCTCCGACCATTTATCGAGATCAAACAGTTCCCAGCCCGCGATGCCTTTGGGAATTAAATCTTCCTGGGCAAGAACCATCAGAATTTCGTCTTTCTTTTCGGGCGCAACAAAAATGGCACTCGTGCCAGATGTTGAAAACGAATAATCGAGCTCTTTCAGTTTTCCCGTGACGGCTGCAAAATCCGTGGCTTCCATTCCCTTGTACAGAACCACCTTGCCTTCCTTAGAAGACATGGAAGCGACGGCCACTATGGCCCCTATCACGACAACAGCGACGACCCCGAGAATAATTTTTTGGCGGTTATCCAGCTTGCGGAATATATTCTGCAACTGGCCCCAGTACTTTTGTAAAAATGGCGGCATACCAGCGTTCCCCTTTCCGAGTTTTATCCAACAAGCCCGGAAGCCACTTTTTATTACCGCAGATTAGTCAGCTCTCTGTATGTTTTTACGGCTGAATCTGCGACGGCCTTGGCAAAAGTCAGGGAAATCCTGGCCTTTTCCCCTGCGATCATAACTGTGTGGGCATCGACAGAGGCAGGATCCGTTGCCATTCTGGTGGCAAGTTCTTCTGCCGTAATCTGCTGGTCATTTACTAATGCAAATGCTTTGTTCAAAGCCTCCGCAAAAGAACCCGCAGGATTCTCTACATTCGCAGCAAGGGGCAATCCGTTCTGGTGCCCCTCACGCGTCGTCTTGAGCCCTATTATGTCTCCTTTTACGAGATCATTCGGCAAAGCCCACATGCTGTCCGTTATTTTCATCTTTTACCCCTTTATAAATATAAATTCTTACGTCAATTTATTTTATGAGACATAATACTTTTTTAGCGTCCTATACCCATCGCCGCCTGGAACATTGTCTTTACGCCGTTAATAATCTGGGAATTGGCCTCGTATGCGCGCTGGGCCGATATCATATCGACCATTTCGGTCACCACATCGACGTTGGGATATTCCACATAGCCCTTTTGGGGGCCAATTTTAATGGCATCCGGGTGCGATGGATCGTACACCATCCGCATGGGAGTTTTATCGTCCCTCTCTACCTTCACGACGCGAACGCCCTGGCCCTCGCCCGTGCGCAGTCCAAAAGGATACACGGGAGAATTCCAACGCGTGCGCAAATTGACCGGCTGGAAAATCACACGCCTGCGGTGGTAGGCTCCGTCTCCTTCTGTCGTGCGCGTCGTCGTGGCATTGGCAATATTGTTGGATATTACGTCCATCTTGAGGCGCTGGGCTGTGAGTCCGGTCGTTGCTGTGTTAATCGCGCGAAACATCTATATCTCCTTAAACCGTTCTAAGTACTATGTTCAGCATTTTGTAATTATTATTGATGGCCGTAGCCAGGGCCTGGTAGCTCAACTGGTTTTTAAGTGCCTCGCCTACTTCGTGCTCCGGGTCCACATTGTTGCCATCATTGCGCATCGTGGAAAGATAATCAATATGCGTGCGGGCCTTTACGTCATGGAAGTCGCGCGCGCGAAAAAATGGAATATGGCGCTCCTGGGTCATCAAAGCGGGAACAGCGTTTTCCTTTACATACCTTTCAGAATCGAGAGCGCGGCGCAGCTCTGCCTCAAAGCTCACTTCACTGCGCTTAAAATGGGGTGTGTCGGCATTAGCAATATTGTCTGCAATCACATTCCGTCGGAGCATCGATACATCGAGCCCCTTTTCAAGAAGATATTGCGTTTTGCCCCAGTTTCCGTTTTCGAAGAACATTCTGTCACATTATCGACAGATTTCCCAAAAGCTTTATACTGTTTCAGGCAGGAAGGAAAAGAAGACAGTTGGAAAAATAAAAAAGGCTTAGGTAACCTCTGAACGTGCAACGAGCCGCAGGCAAAAAGTCCCTCCGTGGAC
>DYKF01000099.1 GCA_020722745.1 Caldithrix sp. | reverse complement strand
CTCGGATTTTGCACCCCAGCAAAAGGAAAGTTACTTTACTTTTCAAGCAAAATCCCCTAAAAAAATCTGTCAGATATCTCTCTGGGTTGCATAAATTTTTCCAAAAGGCCTATCAATAACTCTCCTCTAATCTCGCTAAAGCAGCCTTGCGATTCTGGAAAGCTTCCGGATTGCCAGGATTGAGTTCCAGTGCACGGTTAAAATCGTCTAACGCTTTGTTGTACATTCCCTGCTTATACCAGAGAATTCCGCGCAGAGAAACGGCCTGGGAAAGGAGTTCGGGAGTTCCACCTTTTTCAATGGCAAGGGTAAGCTCCTCAAGAGCACGGTCCCCCGATACACCGGAACCTTCTTTCAGCAGAGCGCGGGCGAGGAGAATGCGCGGCTCCAGCGCATCGGGTTTTATCGCCACGGCTTGTTCAATTTTTTCCAGAGCAGACAGGGCGGGTTTATTCAGGGTGAGGTAACATTCTGCTTGCGCCATGTATGACTGGTAAGCGTAATCCTTCTCGCGAACCGTTTCGTTTTTTTGATAATAGGGTATGGCAGATTCACACTGGTTTCTTTTTCGGTGGATATCGCCAAGAAACTGGTAGGCATAGTGCAGGTCTTCCTCCGTTCTCATGGGATTTTCTACCAGTTTTTCAAAGGTATCCTCTGCTTCTGCCATTAGTCCCTGTTCTACAAACATGCGCCCCTGGGCCCGCAGCAGGGTAATGTTATCGGGATTGATTTTGGTAGCTTCGCGATATAAGGCTATGGCTTTGTGGTTGGCACCCGTCTGGGAATAGGCATCGGCAAGAGCAACAAGAGTCTCCTCTTTTCCGGGGTTGAGCGTGCGGCTTTGCTCGAGTACGGTAACGGCATTCTCGAAATCTTTCAATTCCTGGTATACCTGCCCTAAATTATAGAGAATTTCTGCGCGTTCAAGAGTAGAGGCAGAAGATGCGTACATTTTTTTGAGCCAGGATTCAGCTTCGGGATAGCGCTCTGCGGCCAACAGAGAATCTGCGTATTGTTTGCGCAGTTCCGGATGCATGGGATAGTCCTTGAGTCCTTTTTCGAGAGTAGCTGCGGCGTTTTCTGTTTGGCCAAGGCCAGTATAAAGTCTGGCTATATAGGCATAGATTTCTGGATTATTGCTTCCGAGCTCAACGGCGCGATTGAGATGAAAAACCGCCGCATCGTTTTCATTTTTCTGGTGAAGTACAAGTGCCAGATTGTAATGATATTTGGCATTGGCGGGTGCAAGTTTTATGGCTGTTTCAAAATAGTATTTTGCGTTATCAAGATCTCCCTGTGTGGCGTGTAGAATGCCAAGCTGGGATGCCGATTTCCAGGCTACTTCTCCCGCTCCGGCAAGATTAAGTGCATCGAGAAAAGCAGATTTTGCCTCGGCCATTTTGCCGGTCTTTTTATAGACGATACCCATATTGTACAAAGCATGAGGGCTTTTGTCTTCTTTATAGATTCCCTGGAATGTCTCGAGAGCGGCATTGTAGTTCTGTTGTTCGTACTGGAGTTCGCCTTTCGCTATGCTCGCAGAAATCTGGTCTGGGCGGAGTTTTCCGGCAATCTCCAGTTCCTCCATCGCTTCGCGAAACATGCCTCTGTGGCGATACGCAATGGCGAGATTGTAATGAGCATGAAAATTATCGGGCTGGAATTTTATGGCCCGGCGAAAAAAATCGATGGCCAGGTTAAAACGCCCTTCGTCGTCGGAGATAATACCCAGATAGGTGAGAGCGAGAGATTTTACAGAATCTGGTTTCTCTTTTTCGATAATATCCGAGAAAAGTTTTTTGGCTGCTTCCGTATAGCCAAGCCGGTACTGTCTAACTGCAATCTGCAGCTCGGCGTCTTCGGGTATGCTGTCCGGCATTTTTTTTTGGCTTTCGAGTTTCTCCAGATTTTCTGGTAAATCGAGATGCGACTTTCCCGAATGCTCTTTTTTCATTCCTTTCAGGACAAAGTAACTTCCACCGGCAAGCAATCCAGCCAGTAAAACCGTGGAAAGAATAATGATGAATACTTTAGAGTTGCTCCCGCGTGGAGCTTCCGGTTGGGAAGGAGAAGGGGAGTATTCGTCCTCAATATCAAAAATGCGATTCTGGTTCGCCATAGTGTTTATGTCGGATTTTTTTGTAAGTACAGAGAGGAGTTTTTTGCTTCCATGCTAAGGCAGAGTTGCCCGGAATACGCGCAGCGGGTGTTCATAAAAATCAATGCGCAGCTCCTGTCCCGGCGTAAGTTCAAATTCACTGTGAGAGCCGTCCAGGAACAGCCTCCCTACTGGCATTCCCGATACAAGATGAAAATCTTCTGGTTTCTCTACGGTGCCGGCGCGTATGGATTCCCTTCCAAAATTGTATTGTTCTCGGACAATAAATCCAAAGCGGCGCCCTTCTGCTTGGCAATCGTCTCCAAAGGGGGTTCCGCCAGCAGAGCGGAAAGCTGCGGTAGAACCGGTGGCTGTAGCCAACCAGATCCCGGACGACTTTTGCATTTCGTATTTCCCTTTGTAGTAAAGAACATAACGGGATGTAGCAGCAGGACTTTTTTCGGCAATGAGAACATCGTTGATGACGGGAATGGGAAGCGGTTTTCCTGAAACAAATAATTGAAGTCTTGTCATCTTTTTAGGTTCTTCTTTTCCGGAGACAATTCTTTCCAGTGTGCTCTGGATATAAGGAAAACTTTCCGTTCCATGGATCGCCAAAGAGCAATAGTGTCCAATGCTGGAAAAAGGTACCGAGTTAATGCCAAGAATGGGAGTATTTTGCAAACTGTGGGAAGCAGTAATGAAAGTACCGTCTCCTCCAAGAGATACAATCAAGTCAGCATCTTCGAGAACGGGAAGGGCGTCATCTCTGCGGTAAACTTCGGGAGATACTCCAATACTGGTTAGAATGGATACCAGAGAATCGAGGGAACGCAGATGGTGGTCGTGCACCTTTTGTATTTTGGAAAAATAATCAGGAGAGCCTTTTTCTATGGTTTCAATAAATCCGGTTCCTTCGTAGAGCTGAACGCCGGTTGGTTTGTGTATCAGGATGACGCGCTTCATTTTATGTTTTCCAGCAGTCGATTGAGCATTATCTCTGTTGCTCGTACAGCAGCAATCGTTTGATCCGGATCTACACCTCTTGTCGATAAAACCTTTTCGCCGGAAATCTCCCATGTAATAGTGCATTCAACGATGGCCGATGTTCTTCCGCCCGGTGGAATGCGCACTTCGTAGTCTACCAGGCGAGGCAGAGACAGGTTGGCTTCTTTCGCAAATTCTTGCAGAGCCTGAAAAAAAGCGTCGTAACCGCCGTCTCCGCTTCCCTGTACGGAATATTCTTCCTGGTTGTAGGTTAGCACCATGGAGCACACCGGAGAAAATCCCTTTCCCGATGTAATCACGGCCTGGTCAATGGTAATGTTCTGGTTTACCGGTTTTTTTAGAACATCGGAAATAATAAAGGGCAGATCATCAACAGTTACAGTTTTTTTATTGTCTCCAAGTTCTACAATTCTTGCGAGCACTTTTTTGAGATTTTCTTCAGAAAGCTCAATGCCCAGATCCAGCAGATTTTTTTCGAGAGAGGCTTTTCCTGCCATCTTTCCAAGCGAGTAGGAACGCTTTCGACCAAAGCGGGAAGGGGTCAGTGGATTGTGGTACAGATTTCCTTTTTTGTCACCGTCCGCATGGATGCCGGCTGTCTGCGTGAACACGTCCTCTCCCACGATGGGCGCATTGGCCGCGAGACGTTTTCCAGAAAATGTCTCTACCATGCGCGACACCATATACAGGGAGTCTTCTTTTACTCCGGTCTGAAAATGCAGATGATCATGGATTCCGGCAATGACCTCTGCGAGAGAAGCGTTCCCGGTTCTTTCGCCAAGCGTGTTTACTGTCACGTGCAGACCTTTTGCTCCGGAACGGGCCGCTTCCAGTGAATTGATTGTACCCAGACCATAATCGTTGTGGGGATGAAAATCAAAATGGATTTGGGGATATTTCTGGCTGAGGTCTTCAAACGCTTCGGCAACGCGGGAGGGATATAAAACTCCGAGCGTATCTGGCAGCATGATTCTGGTCACTTTTGTTCCAGAAAGAAAATCGATCATCTGGTACACATAGTCTCTGGAATCGCGGTATCCGTTGGACCAGTCTTCCAGATAGACATTGACAGAAATGCCAAGTGAATCAGAAAGTTTTAATTCTGCTTCAATGTCGCGAAAATGTTCCTCGGGAGTTTTTTTTAATTGCCCGGAAAGATGTTTCAAAGAGCCTTTCGTGAGCAGGTTGATTACGCGCCCGCCGGATTCGTGGATCCAGTGGAGAGATTTGCCCCCATCGACAAGACCGAGCACTTCCACTCTGCCGAGCATGGATTCGCCGCCTTCGCGCAGAGCCCAGTCGGTGATTCTATTCAGGGATTCTTTTTCTCCTGCGGATACGCGGGCATTGGCTACTTCTATTCTGTCCACATTGACAATGCCGAGAAGGATTCTGGCCAGTTGCAGTTTTTCTCCCGGAGCAAAGGATACGTTGTGAGTCTGTTCACCATCTCGCAGGGTGGTGTCCATGATTTCAATACGCCGTGGACTCGTCTTCATACATAAATATTTTTTTTGTGCACTCACTGGCAAGTATATAATGGAGATTTGCATTTTTTCGGAAGACAGGTTGCGCTGTCGCGCGGGGGAATGTGTTGCAAAACGGACAATATTTTTCGCCACACGGGAAACCGCTCCAGTATCTACTGCAGCGTCTGCGAGCGAAGGGCCTCGACCTGATACCCGATACTTTCAACAGGGCCTGCAATAGTCGGACTGCGAAACTATCCAGGGACACCTGCACGAAAACTTTTCAGATGCACAGAGAATATTCCGATACTAAGCGCATGATAGAATGGTTAAAGGATTCGGCAATGTACATTGCCATTGGCGCTTTTTTCAGTTGGCTCTTTCTGAGAATCCTGCGAAAAAAACTTTTCGGAGGATTTTTAAGCGGCTGGGTTCTTGCCACAATTGGTGCCATTCTGGGAATGTTTCTGCTGCATCCGGTTCTCAAATTCCTGATCGATGTCTTTCTCAATGGAATCTGTTTTGGCAGTGGAGAAGGGCGTTTTTGCCTTACCAATGTAGATATTATTTCTGCAGGAACAGGCAGTTTCCTGACTCTCCTCATCTTGAACCGCATTACCCATGCCCGTTAGGGAAAAAAAATGTTTTCTGTTTGAGTTATTGTAGAAAACAGGTTTAGTGAAAAAAGAAAGTTATTTGTTTACGTCCGAGTCCGTCTCGGAAGGGCATCCCGATAAAGTTGCAGACCAGATCTCCGACGCCGTATTAGATGCGTATATGTCACGGGATCCGGCTGCGCGCGTTGCGGCAGAAACCCTCATTACGACAAACCATGTCACCCTTGCGGGAGAGGTCTCTTCCTCTGTCCTGGTAGAGCCCGCTGAGCTCGAAAGCATTATCCGGAAAGTAACCGGAGATATAGGCTATACCCATTCGGATATCGGCTTTGACAATGCGAAAGCAGAAGTTCAGGTTCTTCTGCACGCCCAGTCGCGCGATATAGCCCAGGGAGTAACGGGCGAGGGCCTCCATAAAGAAGAAGGTGCTGGTGACCAGGGGATGATGTTCGGTTATGCCAATAACGAAACCGAAGAAAAAATGCCCATGCCCATCAGTTATGCGCACCGCATTTTGCGCGTTCTCTCCGAAAAAAGAAAATCCGGAGCCATACCATTCCTTCGCCCCGATGCAAAAGCACAGGTATCGGTTCGCTACACAGACGGCAAACCGGTTGCCATAGAAACCATCGTAGTTTCTACCCAGCACAATCCCGATGTCACGCACGAGCAGATAGAAGAAGCCGTTATTGAAGAAGTTCTCCGCAAAGAAATTCCAGCAGAACTGATTCAAAACGTTCGCTTTTTTATTAACCCCACCGGACGGTTTGTGATCGGTGGCCCGGACGGAGACTGTGGTCTTACGGGAAGAAAAATCATTGTCGATACATACGGCGGTTATGCCCGCCATGGTGGTGGAGCATTCAGCGGAAAAGACCCATCTAAAGTGGATCGTTCTGCCGCGTACATGATGCGCTATATTGCCAAAAATATTGTAGCCTCGGGCATTGCCAGCCAGTGTGAAATACAGGTTGCGTACGCGATTGGCGTGGCCGAGCCCGTTTCCATTGTTGTAAACACATTTGGCACAGGAAAAGTTCCTGATGCAGAAATAGAAAAGCTCGTCCGCGAAAACTTTGATATGACGCCGCGAGGCATTCGCGAGACATTGCAACTGCGCCATGTAATCTACCTGCCAACGGCATCCTACGGGCACTTTGGCAGAACTGGGGATTCCTTTACATGGGAACGCACGGACAAAACAGCGGTGTTTAAATAATATGCGTGCACAACATCCCAAGAAAAAGCCCGGATTCAGGGGTAGAGCTCCCGCCCGGGAAAACCGTATCAACGAAGAAATTACAGAACCGGAAGTTCGCCTCGTAACCGATGATGGAGCTGAGCTCATAAAGACCTCCGTCGCACTTGCCAGAGCGAAAGAAGCGAATGTAGATCTTGTCGAGATTGCCAAAGCCGGGGATGTCCCGATTGTCAAGATTATCGACTATGGCAAATTCAAATTCGAGAAAACCAAGAAAGACAAAGAAAACAAGAAAAAGCAGAAAGTCATTCACGTAAAAGAGGTCAAAATTGGCCCCAAAATTGATACGGGTGATTTTGAACGCAAAACACAGCTTGCGCGCGAATTTCTGGAAGAGGGAGACCAGGTTAAGGTTTCCATGCGTTTTCGTGGCCGGGAAATGGCCCACACAGAAATGGGTAAAGAAAAACTCATGGAGTTTGTTGGTCTACTCGACGACGTTGGCACGCTGGATAAAAAACCAGTCCTCGAAGGAAGACAAATCATTCTTGTCATTCGTCCTAAAGGCAAAAAGACAGGTGGTTCTTCCAAGTCAACAGACGAAGAAGATGCAGCTGCTCCGGATCAATCCGAAGAAGAATAAAACCTGTACTGCGCCCTGAGAGAGAGCAATTTCCTGCTGAATTGTTCTCTCTTTCTGGTGTTATATACTTCTGCTTCTCTCCAGCCTCCATACACATTTCCTCCGTAAAACAGAGCACTGATACCTGCCAGCACGCTTCCGGTTACAGACTCTTCATTGGCAAAAGCAGCCACGGATAGCAGGGCCGGAGTGCCCACTGCTAGCAATGCGGTAAATCCAGTTCCCCACTTTCCGTACATTGCATATCCGCTCCCTGGAAGTGCTGCGTTTAGCAGGGCAGGGAAGAAAGGATTGCGCTTATTCAGATATGGTTGTGCATTGTAGAGTTTATCTGCTTCTATCGATTTTAATTCGCTTCGATAGTCCGTTTGCTGGCTGTATTGCTCTGTAAGATACTGGAGAGCCTGGAAAACCGATTTGGGAATCTGTTCCTGTGTTAAAGCGCGCTGTGATACCAACAGCAACAGACCTTCTCTCTGGTGAACTTCGCTGCCAGAATGGTATAAAAATTCTGCGGCTCTCTGGGGATTTTCAGCAAACAATGCCTGTCCCGTGAGAAAAATTCTTCTATCGCGAAATGTATCTGGCCATGGATACGATAGCAGTCGGATGGCTTCTGTATTGTATCCACCAGCAACGAGAGATTCCGCGCTGCGTAGAATGGCAATATCTTTGATTTCGGGTTTTTCTAAGGCAAGCCGTTCATACTCTGTGGCAGCGCGATAATAATCGCCTTCCTCGAAAAATTTTTCTGCAAGGGTGTGTTGTATTCCCTGGGTGTACGCGATTGTAAAACTGATGAAAAGTAGAATGAAACGCATGAGGACTCTCTCTCTTTTTCCTTTGTCGGGTAAATACAAAGCCGGTAAAAATAAATTATTTTTTTATTGACAGCATGATTCGGAAATAAAGCCTGCTTCAGGGGGGCAGTAGCTCAGTTGGTTAGAGTACTTGCCTGTCACGCAAGATGTCGCGGGTTCGAGCCCCGTCTGCCCCGCAAACAACGATCATGTAAACTGACCAGGCCGGTGTTATCACCGGCTTTTTTTATGCGTGTTGCACCAATTCTGTCTAAAACGGGATTCACCGTGAGAATCAGAGAAATGGAAGACGCATTGACGCTACTTCTCTGACTGGTCTATCATGCAGAAAAAGAGAATCATTCTGATTTCCCCTCGCGGGTTTTGTGCCGGTGTAGAGAGGGCTATTCTATCTGTAGACACTGCCATACAAAAATATGGAGTACCCGTTTACGTGAACCACGAAATCGTTCATAATCGCCATGTGGTGTCTGAGTTTCAGAACAGAGGGGTCATCTTCGAGGAAGATCTGGATAAAATTCCTGCCGGGACTCCCTTTATCATTAGTGCCCACGGGGCCTCTCCAGATTATATGGAAAGCGCTAAGCGGCGCGGTCTTCAGGTGATCGATGCATCCTGTCCACTGGTTACCCGCGTTCACAATGCCGCCAGACGATTTGCTTCGGAGGGCTACACGATTCTGTATATTGGGCATCGCAACCATGCGGAGACTATTGGAATCATGGCAGAAGCTCCCGGCCAGATGATTCTACTGGAAACAATAGAAGATGTCGATTCCCTGCATTTGTCAGCCGAAGGACAAAAGGTATACTTTACGCAGACCACGTTATCCCTCGCAGATACAGCAGAGATTCTGAAACGACTCCAGGAAAAATTTCCAGAGATGGAGAATCCCGGAACGTCCAATATCTGTTATGCGACGACTAATCGCCAGCAGGCTGTAGAAGCGGTCATTGACGATATCGATATGCTGATCGTAGTGGGGTCATCGAATTCATCGAATTCAAAGCGCCTGTATGAGCTTGGCGTCCGCAATGGAAAAAAATCCCTTTTGATCGATTCCGCGCGAGACTTAAAGCCAGAAGAACTCGAAAATATTGGAACGGTTGGCATAACGGCGGGAGCTTCCGCTCCGGAACATCTCGTTTCTGAACTGGTGGATCTTTTGCGTAATACTTTTGACTTTTCTGTCGTCCAAAAAGCGGAGTTTGTGAAAGAAAAAACAGAATTTCAGCTTCCTATTATACTTAGGTAGCCACTAAAAAAGTGCCTCCGTGGACTTTTTGCCTGCGGCTTACGCATTCACCCTGCTGGTACAGGCAGGCAGCAAAACCCTGGGGCGAAAACTACGACATCCATGTCGTTTTCGCCATTTGCCATGGATGGCACGGTGCCGCGAAGGCCACGGAGGGC
>DYKF01000367.1 GCA_020722745.1 Caldithrix sp. | reverse complement strand
CCCGCCTCTCCCGAAAACCCCGCCCTCGTCGTCGCCCGCACGGTCCTCGAACAATTATGGACAGCGCCCTATTATTTGTGTTTTTGGGGGTCAGCTCTTGAAATTTATCGTTTTTACGGGGGCGGCATCGCAAAACGCTAAATATCCATTGACATGGTTCACTAATATGTTAACATGGCAAAGGCAGACATGAGGCGTATTGAGTTTTACAGGACAGCAAACGGTGCATCCCCGGTTGAAGAATTTTTGGAAAAGTACTCTGGGTATTGCGCCTGATAAGGGAGCGGAATCCGATACCGTCAAATTATTTCAGCAAGCTGGACAACACGGACGATATCTGGGAAGTGCGGGTGCAGTTTGGCGCTAACATCTTCAGGCTGCTCGGGTTCTTTTGGGATACGAAGCTCATAGTCCTGACACATGATTTCCAGAAGAAGACACAGAAAACGCCAAAGCAACATATTGAACTGGCTGAATCAAGAAAACGAGATTATTTGAGCAGGAGGTAAACTAATTATGGATGATCTGGAAAAATATATTGCCAAGCGGAAAAAACGAAGTGCGGCCTTTGCGCAGGATTTTGATGCTGGTTATGAGGAGTTCAAGATTGGAGCCGTACTCCGGCAGGCGCGGGAGCAGGCCGGTATGACGCAGGAAGAGCTGGCGCAGAAACTTCAGACCAGAAAGTCAGCGATATCCAGGATAGAAAACCATGCCGAGGATATTCGACTTTCCACCCTTCGCTGCATGGCAGAAGCTCTGGGCAAGCAACTTGTTGTCCATCTCGCATAATTAGGGACAGTGCCCTATTTATTTGATCAGGGCCATTGATCAGAATTTTGGGGGGTGTATGCCAACAATCAGTATGTTTTACGGAATTTTAGTGTTGATGTTCTTTCGTGATAACGTTCGTCACCATTTGCCGCATATTCATGTACGCTATCAAAGGGATGAAGCCGCTGTCTCAATAGAGGATGGAAATGTGCTCGATGGCAATCTTCCGCCCAAACAGCTTAAAATGGTACAGGCATGGATTGAAATTCATAAGGAAGAGTTGCTGGTTAACTGGGAGCTTGCCGTGAATGGCGATGAACCTTTTAGAATCGCCCCATTGCAGTAGGGAGGTATGGAATGCTGATCGATGTCGTGAGTGTTAAGCCTCGAAAGGATTTTCAGTTGGAGCTTGAGTTTGAAAACGGTGAACGTCGCCTTTTTGATATGCACCCGTTTCTGGAACTTAAGCCTTGGAACCGTATTGCCAGTTTGCCCTTGTTTGAGCATGCGAAGGTTGAATATGGAACTGTCGTTTGGCCCGGGGAAATTGATATCGCCCCGGAAACCCTCTATGATTGCTCCACTCCATTGTGAATTTTGGAATTTTGGGGTCAGGTCTTGCTTTTTGCCTTTTTT
>DYKF01000366.1 GCA_020722745.1 Caldithrix sp. | reverse complement strand
CCCAAGATTGATAATTCCTTTCTGGATACCCTTGTCGCCTACCCTTTTCCCGGAAATATCCGTGAATTACAAAATATAGTTGAACGCGCCGTGGCCCTTGCCCGGGAACCCTTGCTCACGGCCCGGGATCTTCCTTCAGACCTTTTTTTTACCGACGCCAGACTCCAGCCTCCAGAAAAAAACAGCAGTCAGTTAAAAATTCTGGAGCAGGAACATATTTATGATATTTATCGCCGTACCGGTTTCAACCAGACGGAAACGGCATTACAGCTTGGTATTTCCCGCACCACCCTCTGGCGTCGCCTCAAGGAGCTGAACCTGGTTCCTGATAAAAAATAATTGTAACTATCCAGCAGCACCCCATCTGCTGTGTCATCGGCCTGCTCATGTGCAGGCAGCACACTTCGCAGGCCTCTTCCTTGCATCTGGGGCACTGCTGAATAGTTACAGTACGGTAGTTTGCGTTAGTTTTAGGCATTATACTGGATAGTTACAAATAATTCCGTGTAATCGTCGGAATCCTCAGTCATCCCCGTTCGTTTTTCCCATCCGTTTTTTTTGCGTCTGTTTCAGTGTGAAACGGTTATTTCAAATTGAAAAGCGATTCAATTTCAGCATATTACCGTTATGTTGTTTCAAACTTTAACAAATGCGTATTACGTGCGCACCTTGTAATTGTAAATAATTATATGTTATTTCAGCAAGATAGGCTTATGGCACAATCAATGCGTAAGGGTATAAGAGGTAATGGTGCCGGGCAGTATGAGAGAATGGAATCAAGGAGCAAACATGATTGGTGGAATAGCCCTTCTCCTGCGAGGCTCTCCAGTTGATCTTTCCGCAACGGTCCATTCCATTGAGATAGCCAAACGCACGCATGGTGTCGTGCATGCGGTTTTGGTCGGACAGGAGAGGGCAAGCGATGGAAAGGTTCCCGGGAAGGAGGTGAACAAGGAAACTCGAATTCTGCCGGAGCAGCTTATTGCCTTGGCAGGCTGGCTTGGAGATATGGAAAAAGTTTCTATTCATATTCACAGGCTGGATTCTCAGAAGGATGAGGTGTTGATTCAATTTCTTTGTGAATACAAGGTTTTCTGTCTGGTTTTCGGAGTGGAGAGTCGGAGCCTCCTGCGGCGTAAAACTGTTTGGGTTGCGAAATTACGGCGTCTGCTTGCAAACAGGGATGATTGCTTTTGCCCTCGGCTCTGGTCAGTGATTATTCCCCCCGGAGATGACCGGGAATATGCCGATCTCATTAATCGGTGTTCCCTGGCTGCTGGGAGTGGTTCTCCCATGGGGATTTTGATCGAAAAACTGCGAAATGGCCTGAAAAGGCTTAACAATAAGAATGTGTAAGAAAAACAGTTTAAAAGGAGGGGAAAAATGTACATGTATCTTCCAATTGCCCTCAC
>DYKF01000365.1 GCA_020722745.1 Caldithrix sp. | reverse complement strand
GTTTATGATTTGGGTAAAGAAATCGCCGTTTACCGCGGCTTCGACGACCTTGTGGCAAAAATCAACTGGCTTCTAAGGCATCCCGACGAGGCCGACGCGATCCGTCAGGCGGGGTACCGCAGGGCGTTAAAGGAGCATACATGGGAGCAGCGCTTCGAGCGGATTTTTTCGCTGATGAATTTAATCTGATTTTCTGAAAAGGCTTTTAAATAGGCGTGGAACAATCAATGCGCTTCCTTATGCGATAACTGCATTGTGGAGAATAGCAAAGTTCTTGTAAACGTAATTTTCCAGACGCTGGTCATATTCGGGTATTTTAACCAATTTCCTCGGCATCAATTGGTAAAATGTATAATTTTTTCCTGAAAACAATTCAAAGATATCTTTAAGCATGACCCTTGAGTCAATATTGCACCCTCCGTACTCAAATTGTATTCGCCTGATCTTTTCGTCTGTAAGCATCTGTCGGGCCCCTTCGAAGACGGCATATTCATGGCCTTCGACATCACATTTAAGAAAATCGATTGTATCGATATGGTGCTCCCGGCAGTATTCATCAATCGTTACAACATCAATTCTCTCTGTGTCTCCGGCGGAGGCTATGCCCCATCCCGCTTTGAGCCCCGTGCGCGGATAAAGCGATTGAACATTCAAAAAAATATCCTTAGAACCACTTTCAGACGAAAGGCCTATGTGATTGCGATGAACATTCGGCGGGAAGTTTCTCTTTTCGAGTTGGGCAAACATCTCCGCAATCGGCTCAAAGCAATGAATTTCTGCGGTCGGATTCAAATCAAGGACGAGCTTTGTCCAATCGCCTCTATTTGCCCCGACATCGAACACAACACGGCACGGCTTGATATGCTGCTGTAAAAAATACAGCTCCCCGTTTGTCTTCATATCGTCATTATTTTCGCCGGCCATACGGTCACAGTATTCTTTGGAGAATTTGTAGAGCCACCCCATGCGAGGCATTACTTTAGCTAATGACATATCCACCCCTTGCCTAAATCCGGCGTGGTATTTTTGAAGTATAGTTTTTTCCTTACACTGCCGTTCCAATATTAGTCAAATGGATTCTTAGCATACCACCCGAAAACTGGACAAGATGCTATGGGGCGTGATAGATCGTCCTAAGAAATAAAAAAAGAGGAAAAGATAACAGGAATCCTGCGCAGATCACGTTTCAGAAAAAAGTGGCTCTGGAAGTTCCGGAGGGGAAAAACAATGGCCGGGCTTTCCAGCGAGGACGGTGTTCATTCAAACGTATGAATGGACGTAGAAATTTTTCGATGAGCTGCATTTCTTGGTTTTTGCGATGCATATTGCAAACTCTTTTGAAAAACCCTGTTCTCCCCGCCGCGTTCTGGTCATACAGCTCGGCGATATCGGCGATGTTGTCTGGACGCTTCC
>DYKF01000364.1 GCA_020722745.1 Caldithrix sp. | reverse complement strand
CTGCGCGGCCGCATCCCGGACTTGGAATACGTGTTTTGTGATACCGGTGAAGAATTGCCGGAGACCTATGAGTATTTGGAAAAGTTAGAGGCAGTTTTGGGAAGGGAAATTCAGAAATTAAATCCTGAACGGCCCTTCCAGCACTACCTGGAAGTATATCGAGGCGTTCTACCAGATGCAAGAACGCGATGGTGTACACGGAAATTAAAAATCGAGCCTTTTGAGAAATTTGTTGGAGATGATCTTGTTTACAACTATATCGGGATACGCGCTGATGAGCCTCATCGTAAAGGCTATATCTCTACCAAGCCTAATATTATTGCTAAATACCCGTTTGTAGAAAATGGGATAACAAAAGCAGATGTTATGCGAATATTAGATGAGAGTGGTATTGGATTGCCAAAGTATTATGAGTGGCGGTCCCGATCTGGTTGTTATTTCTGTTTTTTTCAGCAAAGGATTGAATGGGTAGGTTTATCTGAACGACATCCTGACAAATTCCAAAAAGCGATGGAGATGGAAAGAGAAGATTCTGAAACTGCCGAGAGATACACTTGGGTTTCAGGAGAAAGCCTGCGAGACTTGATTCAACCTGAGCGAATTCAGCAAATTCGGACAAACTTCCAAAATCGGGTTATCTCAACAGGGAAAGTTGCTCCCAATACACCCTTATCGAAAATCTTTTCGCTTGACATAAGTGGTGACGTAGGAGATGAGTCATGTCTGATTTGTCATCTGTAGATTCCTCACTCGAGAAATTCAAGCAAGAAATAATGGAGATCAAGCGTGGCAAACGGGGAGATCATTACCGTCCACACAAATTGGTTATGTTGCTGGCAGTTATTGAACTGGCAGAAAGAGAACTGCTGAAGGAGAACAAGATTTACCTTTCAGATCCGCTTCTTCATATTTTCGAGAACATATTTCTTTTGGTCAAACGGAAAGATGATTTATGTCAGCCTGGTCCTCCTTTTTTCCATCTCCGAACATCGGGATTCTGGTTTCACAAGGTACGCCCTGAAAGGGAAAAAGACTACAATAAATTATCCACAACTGGTGGCGGATTGCAAATGATCGAGGAGCATATTGAGTATTCGTATCTACGCAACGATGTGTATGAGTTAATGGTCAATCCGGCAACTCGAAGGGAACTACGCTTATTCATTTCGGAATTATTGAATGCCCCAGAAGGAGGGTAAAGGTGGCAGACAGATTCGTAATCAGTTTTCACGAAACTTTTTCTCTGTCTCGTTCTTCGCTTACACAGATCATAGAAAATGTGATCCTCAGCGGAGCACTTGATAGAAAGTTTTTGATTAGCACACCATTGGGAACCAACTATCAAAAGGCCATGCCGCGCTACGCCTACCGCGCCGGCTTGCTAGATGAAAAGAATCGCCTCACTGCCTTCGGGCGT
>DYKF01000363.1 GCA_020722745.1 Caldithrix sp. | reverse complement strand
ATCAATGTCTACAACATTTGCGCGTTCAATGCAAATGTTGCGCAGTAATACTATAAACACTGCTTCACGAAAAAGAAATCCAAATTAATAGGCAAAGGATATGGATAGACTTTTTCTACAGGTCATCTACCTTTTCTAATGCCTTTTATTGATTCCCTAACTAAACCTTTACTTTTTCAGTGTTCTGCCGATAACAATTATATGCAAATCCCAGGGGTAACGCCTAACCTTTCAACGCCTGCAATGGCTTTTCTGCCGCCTTTTTCTCCGAAAAAAGAGTCTTCCGTCTCACCTGCGAGTTTTGATCACATAGCTCTAACCCCCTTGGCAAAGTTCTCCATCTCCCATCAAATTCAAGAGTTGTCCTTTCAAGCAGGAACCTTGCAATTCGCTTACCAGAGCAGAGATGGCAGTGCAGCAATCCGGGTGAGCAGTTCGGTAAGTCTTACATCTCGTGTAGAAACCTCGAAAGTTTCCGTTGTGTTTAGTGCGGAAGCAGTAGGATTGAACGAGAGTGATTTTGCTCAAACCGGAGGCCCTATTCGGTTACAGCTTGCCTTTCATAAGGATACCAGTCAACTGATTTACCAATCAAAAACAAAATGGATTAAGACATTGCGCAAACCAGAAGAGATTTTAATGGATTTTGCTCAAGCCCTTACAGAAATTGCCAGAGATGATAAAGGTAAGTTGGTGCAGTTGATCTTTGATGAAGAAGCTTTCCATGTGTTATCAGGAGATCCAAAAATACGCCGGCAAATCTCGGAACTAATTCTTTTTCTCAACGCATTAAACATTTTGAATGGTAAGGAAATACAGAAAGCCTATACGATTTATCTTAGCGGGAAAGGCAAGCCAATCCTTGACCACCAAGAAAAGGTAGAAGTGGAAACTCAGTCGCAGGAAATATACTTTGAGCTGACGATCCTTCCGCCGAGACAATTAGCTGACGATCAATCAGCTTCGTTGCTTTAGATGGAGGTAGTTCTTAATGACTGACATAAACATTTCTTTGGAGAATCAACTGGCTGGAATGGCCTCGGATATGCAAGCCGAACAACTACAATTGCAGTTGGCTGTCGCGTTGATGAAATCTATCCAAGACCAGCAAGAGGCACAAGCACGAGCGCTCATCGAAATGATACAACAAGCGCCATCGCCCGATCCCGCCATTGGCCGCTTTGTGGATGCGAGCGCCTAGCGAGGCAAAAACGATAAAATCATTGCAACAGAAATACAATTGCTATATTGTTTGCCGAGAGGTGCCAGCAGCCTGATCAGCAGATTGAATAAAAAGCCCTGAAATTTTCATCGAAATTCCACGGCTTATGATTTTTGCCGAAAAATTCACCCCAAAAGGACGATGGTTGTGGCTGATTACATATAAGTTTAGCATGGTTTCCCAAGTTGAATAGCATAA
>DYKF01000362.1 GCA_020722745.1 Caldithrix sp. | reverse complement strand
GATGCAGAATGGAAATGTTATCAGGCCCAGAAAGCCTCTGCCAAGGCGCGTTTTCGCATACGGGGAATTCATCCCGTTGCTGCGAGTTTTCAATGAAATTGGAATTGAGGAAATTCTTTCTGAACTCTGCCGTGACAGCGATGCACAGATTATAAAAATGCTGGCATGCAACAGGGTACTCCGGCCCCTTGCTCTGCAAAATGTCGGGTCATGGGCAGAGGGGACAATTCTTGCAAAGGAAAGCAAGCTTCATCTGTCACCAAAAACGCTTACGTCATTCATGCAGAGGCTTGGCGAGTCATCGATACCGGCTCATTTTGTGGAGAAATTCTCCGGGAAGCATCAGCACATAGATTCTCTTGTATATGATATTACATCGCTTTCATCATATTCGCAGCTGAATAATCTGCTCGAATACGGCTACAGCAGGGACGGCGACGATCTGCCGCAGTTCAACCTGTCTCTTGCCGTTGACAGAAAGATGGGAATACCTCTCATGTATGACATCTATCCCGGTAGCATCAGCGACGTTTCGACAATGCACAATTCAATAAAGAAAATAAAATCAATGGGACTGGATTTTTCCGCGCTTGTTCTTGACAGGGGATTCTTTTCTGCAAACAACATCAGCGAACTTGTTTCGCAGAAAATAGGCTTTATCATAGGTGCTCCTTTCCAGCTCAAAGAGGTCAAGGGAGCTATATCAAAAACACATGCATCCATAGAGGAAGCCCGCCATATGCATCTTTATGAAAAGAAGCCGATATTTGTGACAGACGTGACTGTCAATGTAGGAGAAATGAAGCTCGACGGCTTCATCTATTATGACATGAAACGGGAGCAGGAAGAAAAAACACATCTCTACACACGCCTTCATGAAACCATTCAGCAGCTCGAAGGAATAACTCTTCAGTCATGGATGAATCCGCAAAGCGTGTTTGAAGAGACTGCAAAGGACCTGCGGCAATATCTCTCGTACAGCATCAAAGAAAACAGATTCACAATAGAGGCCAAACAGAATGCAATTGCCCAGCGCGTTAATAGAATGGGCAGGATGGTTCTTCTGCACAGCGGGGATTTCAGCTGGCAGGAATGCCTTTCCGTCTACAGGCAGAAAGACATCGTCGAGAAAAACTTCAGGGCACTGAAGACATCAATTCTCCAGTCCCCGCTGCACGCGCAAAAAGCAGAATGCGTCAAGGGATGGATATTCATCCTTTATCTTGCGCTGATGATCCATTTCAGACTTATGTACATGATGAGGAAATCTGGTTTATTAGAAAAATATTCTGTTGAAACGCTGTTTATCGAACTCGAAAAACTGAAGAAGGTCGAACTGGAAAACGGGGAGCTGATAACAGCAGAAGTAACAAAAAAGCAAAGAGTCATCCTTGAAGCCCTCGGTTTATGTGCCTAAATATGGGAGAGTTCAGG
>DYKF01000361.1 GCA_020722745.1 Caldithrix sp. | reverse complement strand
TCTCTGTTCCGATGAGTCTTGGCGGCCTGAGCAATTGTGAAGCCCAACTGGCACAGGCATTTGAACAACCTTATCAGGAAGTGACAGAATATATCCAATCGCAGCAAACTGCTCACGCAGATGAAACTGGTTGGCCCAGAGGCAACAGGCTCAAAGGCTGGCTGTGGATGATGTGCTGTACCAGCGCCGCGGTTTTTATGATACAGGCCGGACGCGGACAGGCGGCCGCCAAAAAGCTGCTCGGCGTTTTTGCAGGCATTCTTCATTGCGACCGCTGGAGCGGTTATAATTGTTTTGCCGGTCTGCGGCAGTTGTGCTGGGCGCATCTTAAAAGAGATTTTAAGGCGTTGAGCGAGGCTAAAGGAGGCATTGGCCGAATCGGGGGCGAATTGTTTGTCCTTGCCAAACAAATTCTGCACATGCGTAAGCGGGTGCGGGACGGCACGCTTTTGTGGCAGACCTTTCAAAGTCGTATGATACCACTGATAAAGCGAGTGGAAACCCTGCTGGAAAAAGGCGCAGACAGCGGCAAGTCTTTGGCGGGACAATGCCGTCGCATATATAATCAGCGTCAATATCTGTGGACATTTGTGTATGATGCGAATGTGGAGCCGACGAATAATCTGGCCGAACAAACTATACGACAGGCCGTTTTGTGGCGTAAAGGCAGTTTCGGCACTCAGAGTGAACGCGGAGCCAGATATGTTGAACGTATCCTGACTGTCTGTGCGACATGCCGCCTGCAGGGCCGCAGTGTTATTGGGTATCTGCGTGATGCGTGCCGTTGTCATTTAAATGGCGTTCCTGTTCAATCGTTAATAAAAACTTCAGGCAATTTACAAAAATCCGCCTGAACGCTTACGACTTTTCTAATTTTCACGGGGCGGATTTTGAAGCAGGCGAAATCAGAGATATCAATATTGACGAGTTAAAAAATGGCGAAGACTCGGATGAATCGCAGCCAGAATAAAACAGTGAATGATAAGTTTGGGGGGATGAGGGCGACCCAGCAATGTTCTGTCATTTGTGAAAAAATTGTGAAAATTTGCCTTGAAATCTTGATGATATACGATGAATATAAATGATATACAATTATTTTGTGTGAATTGTAAGTTTTTTAACAGAAAAGCGTTACGCCATAATATCTTGTAAATAATGGAGTTAAGAAAATTGCAGCGAAGAATCCCGCCCTCTCCGTTTTATTTTTCATTAGTTTTCAGAACTCTTTTCTCGACAAGGAGTTAGAGAATATTAAAATTGTCAGAAACTCGTTTGTGAAAAAAAATGTGAAAGATTTCAGACAGCGAGGTATCTGACAATGGAAGAAGTAACTCAATCAAAAAGTCAAAAACCTGTAAATGAAACACAGACAAACTTACATGGGAACCGGGAGGGTGTCAAATGGATAGTTGAAGGTTAGAAAAAATAGGCGGCTCCTCGGG
>DYKF01000360.1 GCA_020722745.1 Caldithrix sp. | reverse complement strand
CAGCGTTGATTTTTGTTCGCGGAATATCCGTTCTACCCGCCATAAACTCTTGTATGTTTTGGCTACTTCAGTTGCCGGCAGTTGTGTATTTGTCCGCAGGATAAACTTACCGTCCAGTAGAGCATCATCTTTCACTGCCTTTTCATTGACACTGATACTGTCTCTGCTTACTTTCAAATATCTCGCATATCCTTTGTTTCCGATTAAACTTTTAGCTCCTTTGCGGTCAATAATTTCTTCTATGTGTTTCAGTATCTGTTCCCGTGCCTGAGCATCTTTCTCCGCTTCTGTTTCATTGCGGCAGATGACATACCGTCGGTCTTCTTCCCATACTTCTTTTACATCAAGATTTTCCGATACTGGTTTGTATCTGCCTGCACGGGAAAGTATATCTTGCCGCAGTTCTTTCTGCCTGCGCATCCGGCAACCCAGAATGTAATCCATCAGAGACGTTCTGTCTTCCTCCAGAAAACGGATAGTATTTTCCGACATCATCCCACGGTCCGCAACCACTATAACCCTGCCTATATTGAACCGTTCACGCAACTTGCTTGCGATACTTCGCAAAGCCACAGGGTCTGCCGTATTGCCCGGAAAAACCTCCCAGGAAATTGGCCAGCCGTCTCCGGTAACCACAACTCCTATGACAAACTGTGGAAGGTCGTTACGCCTGTCCCGTGAATAACCCCTCTTCCGCCATTCTGTCTCTTCTTCTCTATATACATACACGCTGGTCGTGTCCATAAATACCACATCCAGTGTATCGGTGAACAGATCCCGTTCCCTGTCAAATAATGTGTATTCCAAATCTGCACGTATCTCAGAAAGAAATGCTGTTGTCCGATACAGATGTTGAAGTTCTATACCTGCCAATCTTTCCCCTTCTATAGTATCCACCCAGCTTGAGCCCTGCAGGTCAGAACCGGGATTGCACAGCCGCTGCAAGGCCAGCACAAAACTCACTCTCTCTAAATCAAACTTGAATTTCCGATTCTTTGCCAACAACTCCAGAATTTCAGGTATCCTCTGGTTTCTCCATAACCTGTCAAATATCAAACTCGGTCCCCAACTCTTTGACTCGCGTGCCTGCAATCCTTCCCGTTTTACAGCGTCTACTACCTTCAACCGTTCGCTGAATCGCCCAAGGCTTTGCAGCAGGCGGTCCAGCGTCCCTGTTTCCACAAGGGTATCACGCCTGCCCAGCGTAGCCATTACCTGTTGGCGGACCGTTTTACCATCGCGATACGAGCGCACCAGTTGCAAATACTCTTGTTTGCTTTGCCCACTACGTTTGACTCGAATATACATACCACAATTATACTGCTAATTATATTCTTGTCAAGACTTGTTTGCATTTGTTGGCACTACACCCTTTTTTGTCCAAAAGCACTTTGCAGTAATATCAACGGGTCCAGCCGTTTTTTTATTGACTTTTTGCATTTATTTAA
>DYKF01000359.1 GCA_020722745.1 Caldithrix sp. | reverse complement strand
CTTGTGCTGAGCCTGTCGAAGCATCGAGGGGAAGGCAAACTTTTTCAGAGCTTATCTAATATCGGGCAAATACGGTCTGGCTGTTTTTGGTGGACTTGTCGCTTCCAAGGCTCTCGTAATTGCGCTGCTCAGTTTAGGCGGAAACTGGCGATCTATTCCGTTCAGGTTAGGGCTGGCCATTGGGATCGCCAATGACATTTTGTATTATTTCACAGACATCCCGGAATTCTGGATGCATGCGATGAATATTTCTTCGTTTGTGCTCGGAGGAATTACGGTAGGCCTGGCAAGAGCCCGAAAAATTAAAAATCAGCAATAGTGTCTAGTTTCTTTCTGGGTTTTGCCGACCGAGTGCTGCGTGGAAGCTCAGAGAGATATTTTACAAATCCAGAAAGAATTTGTCTTTGTTCTTCGTCGAGTTTGCGAAAGGCTATAATTAGATCAACCTCGTCTCCACGACTCGTAGAAATGAAGCGCGTGTCTTCCATTCCGCCTTCTCCGTGCAGAAGCCAGTTTGTGCTGATTTGAAACTCTCTTTGAATGGCCTTTAAGAACAGCTCAGAAAGAGATGTCTGGCGCATGGAAAGAATTTCGTGGATGGCAGAAGGAGAAATCCCGAGCCGCTGGGCAAATTCTGTTTTGCGCAGCCCGCTCTTTTCTATGACTATTTTAAGCCGATGTACTATATCGCGAGTCAGAACAGCCATAGGAGACAATAATGAATAATTCCCTGTCCGGACAACAAAAAAGATAAAAAAGGCATAGGCGCTACCCGCGCAGGGTTTACTGTAAGACCCTTGCGGGTCGCTTGTTGATAATGTTGTTCCCGCAATATTAGGTTTTTGGGGTCGTTTTACGTGCTCGGAATATCTAGGCGGACTTCGTTCTTCATCTAACCTCGATACAAATCCGTCTGGGCCGGATTCACTCGGTGTAAACCAGGTACACCATTGCTGCGCAATGGCACTCGGGAAGGAACTAAGCAACTTCGTGCGTCTTGGGAGATCGATTATGTCTCATTGGAGTAGTCTGAAAATATGAGACATAATTCAGAGTTTTGTTAGGTATTAGGCATTAAATATGAGACATAATTTGGAGTTTTGTTAGGTACCACGCGTTGAATATGAGACATAATTTGGAGTTTTGTTAGGTACCACGCGTTGAATATGAGACATAATTCAGAGTTTTGTTAGGTATTAGGCGTTGAATATGAGACATAATTCAGAGTTTTGTTAGGTATTAGGCATTAAATATGAGACATAATTCAGAGTTTTGTTAGGTATTAGGCATTAAATATGAGACATAATTTGGAGTTTTGTTAGGTATTAGGCATTAAATATGAGACATAATTTGGAGTTTTGTTAGGTATTAGTCGTTGAATATGAGACATAATTCAGAGTTTTGTTAGGTATTAGGCGTTGAATATGAGACATAATTCAGAGTTTTGTTAG
>DYKF01000358.1 GCA_020722745.1 Caldithrix sp. | reverse complement strand
AAAGTTGCTGGTGATGGTTCCCTTTGTGTCCTTGTCTTCACCTGTCCAGTTCAAAATGCCATTGATTTGCACAGAGAGATCCGAGCATTGGAAGTTTGGTATTTCTTTCCTGATTTTTGTCTCGCCGGCAGAAGCCGGGCCATCGTGGAACTCGCACACACCGGCAATTTCAAGCCTATCGGTTTTAAATTTGTCGCACGCAGGCGGTTCATAAAGGACACCATTGGGAATGCTTCCATTAATGGTATTATAAACTTTCCATTCCCCGATGTTGTCTCCGCCTAAAAGTTTTCCGTATTTTACTTTTAATGCAATGCGAACATGATTAGGCATTGTTTCATTGAATTGGTTCTTGATATTTTCAATATAGAGCAGGTACTGCGTAGTTAATGCGTTCTTGACGGAGTCATCAATATCAAGAGAACAAGTTGACGGCGTCTCTTTTTTGCAAATCGTTACGCCTATGTCTCCTCTTTGAAAATTTATATCAGCACTCGCTGCATAAGCTAATGCTCCGGGGTTCCATTCACCCAAAAAAAGTCCATCACCTCCTGAATAAGTTCTACCGTCAATATTTACATTCTCCCGCCCAATATAGCCATAATATTCATTATCGGGCGGCTCTTGAATCCAATCATAAATCTCTCCCCCAGAATCATATTTTTCGCCGTTTTTTAGAGCAATAAGATCATGGTGTATTTCAATACGACCCAGACGGGGAACTAGTTTGGGTTGTTTTTTTGTATGTTCTGAACCGTCCCAGCCTGAGTAATGCATAACGGGCGTCTGCCCCATCTCTGCTGAGACAATGGCGCTGCTTTCAATGATATACTTCGCATTTCCATTTTCTACCCCGTGACGGCTGGTACCACCATCTTGTTCAAAAAGATAATAAATATCGGCGCACGGATTTTTGTTTTTGAAATATAGCCAACCCCAAGAACTCCAAAAATTGACGGCAAATTCTGTTTCATACTTCTTGAAATGACTTGGGATATTACCACCTAACCTCATAGGCTTTAATTCCGCAAGAGGCTTTTGACAGGATACGCATGGGCTACACTTTGTCGCTGCGTTTGCTTTGCAATTTGTAGAAACTAAGTGTGCCTCTGTCAATAGGATCATGATGCCGAAAATAATGCTGACCCTTTTGAATAAATGGCTCATCCGACTTTTTAATGGGACTATACAAGATATTGTGGTTTGGTCATAAAGAGCACCCGGGCTGCTGACTTGAGTGGAAAGCATACAGTCCTTCCTTCCTTTGAAATTACTGTTTCTGCGTTAAGATAATAGAGGTCATATCCAGGATATCCACTCCGATATAGGGACGCTGAACTTTGATCCAGAGTTTAGAGCTTGCCAGGTCTTTCGCGTCGTCAAAGATAAAATATGCTTCCCACAAATCGTATTTGTCGTATTTCTTGGGTTTGCCTGAAACACCGGAAGCACGCGGCA
>DYKF01000098.1 GCA_020722745.1 Caldithrix sp. | reverse complement strand
GCACGAAGTGCCCCCTTGATTGTCAGGTATTTCTTTGGGTTTTACATTTCAAAAGTCCGGGTTAATAATCCATCTATCCTGGTCAAGACCTCCCGGATACACGACGACGTTCTCAAAACGTTTATGAACGGCAACCAGGTTATAAGGCGAAAATAAAAATGTGTAAGGCTGGTTCTCGTATAGAATTTCGTGGATGCGGCGAAACATGGCGTTTCTTTTTTCCTCTACCGGTTCGCCGCGCGCAGCTTCGATTAGCGCGTCAAGTTCGCTGGTTGTAAAGCCCGTAAAATTGTGCCCCTTCTCTAGCTGGGAAGAATGCCAGAGCTGGTAGGGATCTGATTCTACCGGAGTAGACCAACCTAAAACCAGAGCTTCAAAATCTCTCTTGTTTACTTTTTCAATGAGAACCTGAAATTCCAGCTTGCGAATCTCCATATCGATTCCCTGCCTCAACAGACTCTCCCGCATTACGGCTGCCATTTGCTCATACTCCATCACGGAAGAAGGTATCAGCAGTTCAAAGCGGAATTCCTTTCCATTGCGATCCAGAATTCCGTCATTATTGGAATCTTTAAATCCTGCCTCCCGGAGAAGAGTGCGCGCTTTTTCGGGATCGTACGGAATTGGCTGCAACGAACGATTGTATTGGGGCGAGTGCAGAAAAAAGCCGCCTGTAATGGGTTCTGCCAGATCCCAGAAAATACTTTTTCGAATTTCTTCGAGGGGCAGAGCATACGCCATGGCTCTGCGAACGCGCACATCGCCAAAAGGTTCCCGCCGTAAATTATACCCAATATAGCGATACACCTGCGCAAGATATTTATGCCTTTCAAAATTTTTCTGGAACTTTGGAGCAGAGGTCTGCCGCGCGTACTGGAATGGGCGCAGATTGAGAGTATCTATTTCCTGTTTTTTTAAGGCCTGTAAAGCAACAGACTCATTTTTAATAATGCGGTACTGGATTTGGCGGATATCTGGTTTTTTACCCCAGTATTTTTCGTTCCTTTCTAATACAATTCTTCTCCCCGTTTTCCATTCAGAAAGAATGTAGGGCCCGCTTCCAACCGGCTTAGCGATGGAATGTTCATCTGTGACAAAATTCTTAACCTGGGAAAAAATATGTTCGGGAATAATTTCAAACCCGCCAAGCATTTCCAGAGATTTAAAGTACGGTTTTTTGAGAGTAAACACAACCGTTCTTTCATCTGGAGCATAAATTGTTTTAACATTGTCGTAATACACTTTTAAGTGAGGATTGGGAACGGCTGGATCCATGATTTTTTGAAAACTGAAAACGACATCCCGCGATGTAAGGCGAACACCATCGGAAAATACTACATCCGACCGCAGCCTGAATGTAAAGGTCAAAAAATCCTTTGAAATATTCCAGGATTCCGCGAGAAGCCCCTCGAGAGCGAGAGTCTCCGGATTTCTGCGCAGAAGCCCTTCGTAAATATGTGATATGATAATGCCGGAATAGGAATCCTCGGACAACATCGGATTCAGTGTAAGCGGATCAGATCCAATGGTGGCGGTAAGGTTAAATGGATCCTGTCGAAAGTTTTTTTCTGGAGAACAAGAATAGATAAGAAGCGTTACCAGCAGAAAGGCCGAGAAAAGTATATACCGCATAGACCTGTATTTACTTTTTTTTCCGCTTGTAAATGCATTCCAGAAAAAATGTTGATGATTCGACATAATCAACCGATAGAGCAGTGAGGCATAGCATGCGGAAACGGATAATTCAAATCATCGTGTTATTTTCGGCAACGGCTGTATTTTCCGTTTCGCCAGACCAGACCTTTACGGAACGAGCACTTAAGGACAATCGTTATTTTATCGACTTCATTAATAAAGGCGTATCGAACTTTGGAACAGAAAAAAACATGGACCAATTGAAGGAAGCCAACCAGCACAATTTCAATGCCAACCTCTGGTACCTGCAGAGCGATTATGTGAATTCTTTTAAGGAAATCAAAGCATCGCAGGAATTATTGCGAGATCTTTATCTGGATTTGCTGACAAACCGATACATAGAAGACGCTCGTTATCTGCTCGATCTTTCTGCCCCCCAGATTGTTCAATCCAAAGATAAAAAAGCCGAAATGTTTTTACGGCTGGGCTACCGCGATCTCGAAGTGTCGAGACAGTACTATCTCAAAGGATTTAACTACAATCGTTTTCTGTTTTCCAGTAAGATACGCCATTATATTGATGGAATTAAAAGGGCGCGCCGGGCAAAGCGATTTGCCTTTTTGGCGCTCATAGAATCCAAAACGCCTGTAGAAGAGAAAGACGAATACCGCACTCAAACCCTCGACGAAGCACTGCGCAAAATAGAGACAGAAGACATAAGCGATTATGAACGCGTCAAAAATCTTTTGACCAATATGATTAACCGACAGCTTTTTAAGGATGAGTATAATTTCTTTCTGCACCATTACGATAATTACGGATATATTTCCGAAGAGAAAGAAAACATGCTGAAAAAAAGCTCCGAAACTCTGAATACAGAGGACGTTTCCGGAAAACTGAAACCACCCTCTTCTGAAGAGGAATCGGTGGAAGCCAAAAAAGAGGAAACTGCAGAAACCAAAACCACTACTGAAACTCCATGAGGTGATTCCATGCGAAAGGTACTATTCACTCTATTTGTTATAACCGGTCTGTACGCCAGCCCTTCTACCGAGCAGACAATTGAAAAAGGGAATGATTTGGTTCACCAGATGGACGCTCTCTTGTCGCAGTATCCACATCCTCTCGCACTGCGCGAAAAAATAAGTCTATTGCATACGAACTGGGAACAGGCCACTGCAGAATACAAAATCTCATCCGGACCACAAAGGAGAGAGGCTGCCCGACTCGTTTCAGAATCTTACAGACAGCTGGTAGTTTCTTCCGAAGGAATTTCTGTTTCCATGCGGACCATAGCAACGGATGTACTTGCCGATCTCAACTCTACTATCAGCGATCAGCAGAAAGATGGTGTCTTTCCAGAAAAAGACAAATACGTTCCAGCCCTGGAAATAGCGCGCAGAGACATTTACCGCGCAGCAGAAGCAACGCGCCGAGGACAGCACATGTATGCCGCCCTTCTGTACGATGAATCCATAGCGGTTCTAAAGCGCACCTATTCTACTTTGGCCTATCCAATGCCACCGGTTCTTAGCGAAGCTTCCGGGGTGGTTCCGTAATCAGCGAAATAATTTCGCTGGGTGATCCCGGCTTGTAGTTTTCGTCAAAAAAATAATCCGCGTTTTCTCTAAAGACATTTCGGGCTTCCTCCAGATTTGTAATGACAGGCTGTTCTGGAAGATTCAACGATGGCGCAAATAAAGGCCCCGTTTTCTGGAGCAGATCCACAATGGCACCGCGCTGCGGATATCTGACTGCTATGGTCGTCTGATCCGGGGGATACCAGAACTCTGGATTTTTGGGCAACACAAAAGATACAGGATTCTCCTGGAATCCCTGCAGAAAATCGAGGTTGCCCGCAGACAGGGATTCGCCCTGTATCATCTTCTGGAATTGTGTTCCTCCGGGCATGTATTCCTTTTTCGCTGGCAGGAGCACAATGAAAGGCTTATCTTCTCTCTGTCGCTGCTCCCGCAAAGAAATCAGCGTAGATGGATGCACTATGGCAAGCAACCCGTACGTGGTATCCGTAGGGAAAGCGACGAGTCTGCCCTGCAGGAGAAGACTGGCTGCCATGATAACAGCGTTCTGCACATTATCCCGATTGAATACCAGTGTCACGAGGAAAAAGAGTTGACCAGACAGTTGCTGAAAAGTTCTTTTTTGCTATCCTATAAAAATTGCCTACAAAAGGAGACTATATGAAAACAAAAAACGTTAAAAGAAAAAAAATACAGAAACGCAGAGGGTTCACTCTGCTTGAACTCATGATCGTCATTGTCATCCTCGGTGGCCTTATTGCACTGCTCATGGGTTCTCTTAACAGCAGCAAAGTAAATGAGAAAGCGGCACGACTGGAAATGCAGAAAGATTTTTTTGAAATTTCGACAGCTCTTCTCGAGTTTGAGCAGACCTTTGGTCGACTCCCATCCACAGACGAAGGCCTCTTAGCCCTTGTGGAACCTCCAGCGGGGATAGATGCCGGCAGCTTTCCGGAAGGCGGCATTGTAAAAAAGGCCGTCATTACAGATCCGTTTAAGCATACCTACTATTACGAAGAAGAAAATGGACAATACAAAATTCTATCTTTGGGTGCTGATGGAGAAATTGGCGGCGAAGGAAAAAATGCTGATGTCGATATAGCCAACCTCAATTAATATGTCATTGATTAAAGGTCACCGCTCCGGTTTTACCCTGATAGAACTCATGGTAGTGATAACCGTATCGGGGGCCTTGTTTTTTATTTCGCTGAAAATTCTGCAGGGCCTGCTCGGGAAAAGCGTTAGCGGTGCTGCCGAAATTTCCTGGGAAGGCATTCTATACCATGCACGGGAACTCTCCATGCAGCGGGGAGAAATCCTGAGTCTGGTTATCCGAGACGAAAAGAAGACATTTGTGCTGACAGAATTCCAGCCTGAACAGGAAGGAATCGGTGAAACCGAAATTCCTGAACCGGAAAATCCAGAAGCCGAAACACCGGATCCCATTCTTCCGGAAAAAAATCTTCCCTTCCGAATTCGCTCGGTTCGCAATGCAGCCGGCTTTACCATCCCGGGAGACACGCACACCATCCACTTTTATCCCGATGGATCCAACGATTCCATATTTATTGAAATAGACAGAGAGGAAAAGCGGTTTCTCTATATTCCTCCCTACCGCAATAAAGCCATCTATCTGGAAGAACCAACAATGGAGAAGATACAACCGTGAACAAAAAACGCGGATTTACGCTTCTGGAGATTCTGATTTCCATTGGCCTGTTTGGGGTCATCATGGGGATGCTGCTTGGATTGCTGGCATCGTCTCTTACATACCGCTCCAAAGCGGCTGTTCTGCGGCAGAGTACTTTTTTGGCGGAGAGTAAAATGAACGAACTGCTCACCCAGTCGGAAGAAAAATCAGATAAAGCAGATTTTACGGACTATCCTGGATATTCCTTCGAGACGCAGATAAAGGAGGAGCCGCTCGATATAGAAAAACTGTTAACCGGTGTTTCTTCAGAAGACTCAGAGGAGCCAACGGTTGCAGGCTATTACCAAGATCGCGCAAGCTCGGAATCGACGACGGGGCTCGATATTAAGATGCTGCATTACATGGTTCGCGTCTATTACAAAGAAAAACAAATGGCGGACCTGGAGTATTTTCGTGGCACAAATTTCTAAGCACAGAATCTCCAGAGGATTTACCCTGATCGAATTGCTGATCGTGATTGCTCTTCTCGGAATGCTCTTTACAGCTTTGTTTGGAACGTATCTCGGCATTCAAAAATCCATATCGCGGGCAGGAAAAGACAGCAACGAAAGACACAAGGCGGAAAGTGCTCTTTCTTCTGCCATTCGGGATTTTGTAAATGCGTCCTTTGATAATTACAGCAAAGAAATTCTCTTCGAGGGAAAAAAGGAAATACCCGGACAGAGTCGCTGCGACTCTGTAGCCTTTAACACGGGTAGATATTATTCTTCTGGATCTGTGCTCGCATCTTCCATATTCTCGGTTCGCTATTTTTGTAAGATGGACAGCACGGGAAGAACGATATTATACAGGGCAGCAGCCCCCTACGCGCTCAACTCCAAAATGTCGGCATCGCTGGAAATTTTCGCAGTTCCCATAATTGCGGTAGAAGAATGGGCACTTTCTTATTCTTCCGATGGATCCAGCTTTACGGATGAATGGACGCAAAGCGCAACTGGAAAAATTCCAAAAGTGATTTCCATTACTATGGCCTGGCTCGATTCGGACGGAAACCGACGGGAAATTACAACCCGGGTACAACCCGTCCGGATGAGCTTTCGTTAAGATTCAGGCAACTCTGAAAAAAAACATTCCGGCTGCCCTTGTAGTGTTCTTAAATAAGACAATTAAAATTCTTTAAAAACTTTAATAAATCGAGTGCCTCAGTCTAATTTGTGCCAGGTTTGCGTTCTGCCGAGAGCAGATACACCCAGATAGCCGCGCACGCGCAATTGTTTGCCACCATTGACGGGCTCTACTTCGCAACCATAGGTTTTTCCATTTTTGGGATCCACGATGGTCCCACCTTTCCACTTGTTTCCTTCTGGCTTAAGATCCTGCATTATCTGCATACCGATTATTTTTTTGTCTTTTCTCCAGCCTTTGCATTTGTCACAAACGGGATCCTGGTTTTCCGATGGCTTGCGGATCAGTTTTGTGATTTTTCCATAGGCCTTGCCATTCTGCGTGTAAATGACGACATGAGACTTGACTTCTCCGGTTTTGTCGTCAATGGTTTTATACGTGCCCTCTATGGCAGACTGTGCCGATATGGCCATGGGCAAAACTGCCAGCAAAAATACGGTTATTGTTTTGATTGTTCGTTTCATAATTCCCCCGCTGAAATAGATTCAGCAGAAGAGCACAGGTCAATAAAAAAATTGTCGTCAAGAGTTGAGTTAGCATTCAATACCATGAAAAAAATCATCGTTTCATTGGTTGCCGTTCTCATGATCTCCTGTGCGCCATCCCCGAATCCCGTTGCTGTTTCGCCTGACACTTTTAAAGAAGTGATGCAGGCATTTTCGGAATACAGACTGGAATACTCTCTCCAGGGCAAATCCATAGGCAACGAAGAACTGTTGTATAATATTCTCAAAGAGCGCGGACTGCCTGCAGAAACTTTTTTTGAACAGCTAAAAGCGAATCCGGAACTCTACAAAACGCTCTTCCCCCAGAAACCGTAGCGGTCACTGTTTCAGGCGAAAGCGAATATAAATTCGCCCGTTTTCTGGAAGCGCCGCATAGAGGACTCGTCCTTTATGCGGTTCAATATCGAGGGCTGTCCAGTCTGCGTTGCGGATCGTATTTTCGGTCGTCATAACCTGCAAGTTTTCTGGAAGCGCAAGAAAGCAGATACTGCGCCCCATTTTGCGGATTCCCGATACGAGAATAGAACCGGGTTGAATTTCCAGATACAACCGCCCGCTGGGGGTATAGAGATTTTCTATCACAGCTTCCTGGCTGAACCATTCCGGAGGAACGCCCGCAAAAAGCAGGTAGCCTGTGGCGTATTCCAGAAAGAACATATTCTTAAGCAGGGATATTACTTCGGCAAATGCCCAGCCATGAAATCCATCTCCCATAGTGCCACCGCGAGAACGTGGGTGAACGGCTTCGGGAAACGTGTACGCCTTAGAGCGCCACTGGCGAAGCCGCTTGAGAATTTCCATGGCCGTAGCAGATTCTCCCGTGGCGAGAAATCCTTCGGCTACCTGCAGGGTAAGATAAGGATTTACACCAGAGTGAATGTTCTCCTGAAAAAAGCCACCTTCGTAAAAATATTTGTCTTTGATTGTATGCAGAGTCTGAAGCATTCTGGGGTCATTAAATTCGGGCAAACCAAGAGGATACACGGCAGCGACAGAGCCAATCATGCCGGCATCTTTTGCTCGTCCTAACGCAGCAGGATAATAATCGTAGCTGTGCAGATACTTCTGGAGAGAGTCGAAAAGCCTTTTATATATTCTTTCAAGATCTACCCCAATATTTTTTTCCCATGGAAACAGGGAGCGAAGTCCCCCCAATGCCCAAAAATTATCCCAAAGATACCAGTCGGCAACTCCAAGATGCTCGGCAGAAAATCCGGGCGGGAGAACTCCACCATGCTCGTCAATCGTTCTTTCTATCCACCGGGCCATTCTGCGAATTTGTGATCTCAAACGGGTGATCATATAATCGTCGCCACTCACGGCAACATAACGACCTATAATCCACAGAGCCTGTCCATTGGCATCCCATTCTCCCGCCTGCGACTTGAACAAGCCACGGGCAGAAACCATTTTTGCCGTCTTGAGCAATATTCTCTGAACGGGCATAATGCCCCCCATGAATAACAGAGAATTGAGAACAATGACGGCATCGCGTATCCAGAAATTGTGGTACGTAAAACTTCCAGGAGTAATCGTGTCAAAATCCCAGAGCGAAAGAATGTGGTCCCTGCTGTAAGAATACCATTCACCAAACTCACCGGGCAGCTTCATCGTCATCAGGTTGGGAAACCAGTGTTCCCAAACTTTATCTGCACTGTAAGAACCATCCGGTCCGGCCAGCAGACCCCGCACGAGTGAGCGGGGAATCGGGGGCTCGTTATCTCTGACATACCAGTCTATAGTAGAAACGGAAGAATAATAGAAAGCCCCCGACACCAGACCTATTCTGTCTCTGGCTTCAAATCGTTCTGCGCTTCTCGAGAATAAGTTAGCGAGAGCTCTTTTTTTCTCTTCTATAGCATTTCCCTGTTGAATGCGGCGGCCAATAGAATATAAAGCATCCCCGTGCTGGAATCCGTTGACAACAGCCATGTCTGGTGCATTGCGAACGGCAATCTGAATATCCGTTCCGGCAATTTTAGCTACATCGCGAAAATACTGCAGGCGATAAATTTGAACTCCGCCCTCCATATTGAAAGGGCGGATCGAAAGGATGAGATCGCCTGCACCCTCGCCAAGCAACCGGAGCCCAAACTGTTCTGAACGCAAAATCAGTTTGCGCCCTTTCCAGAGAAGCTGCAGTTCACTGGGATTTGGTTTGCGAATTTCGAGCAGATCTTCGTTATCGTGCGGGCGCACAATTTTTTCATTTTCATAAAGAGCCATCTCTATGGTGAATCGATCCAGGCCAGGCATGACGCCGCCAGCCATATCCACCGATGTCTCAAATTTTTTACCAGGATACGAGATAGCCACCCAGTTTCTCTGCGTCTGGTTGATGGACATGATATTGTGGGAACGTGGAATAAAAGACCTCGACGATGGATCGTATTGTTTAAGAGCCCAATAAGGGAAAAAATACGAACGATGAAACTGAAAGAACGAGTAGTTCCAGACCCCGCCACTCAAAAGGCGTGAAACCATAGGGGTTGTTTCGTTTGGCCACAGAGAATCGGTTGGGTTAGACAACTCGAGAGCATGCCTCAATATTCGCACTGCCCGTGGATGGACATTGAGAATGCGCGTCATCCCGTGCAGAACGAGTCCAATCGCATATTTTAAGATATGCCGAAAGCGGAATGTCTGGATTTTTCCCCAATGCAGTCCACTCGATTCGGGCCCTGTTGGCGGTAGCGCTTTCATTTAGCCGGGTGGCCATCCCAGTTGTCTTCCACCAAGAATGTGAAAATGGAGATGCTGAACTGTCTGGCCACCGTGTTGTCCAATATTGATAAGAACGCGATATCCGTTATCTTCCAGGGCTTCCCTTTGGGCCGTTTCGCGAACAGCCTGGAGTAATCGTCCCGACAAATCGGGATCAGTTAAATCAGCAAGGGAAGTAATATGCTGTCTGGGTATCACGATAATATGAGTAGGAGCCTGCGGCGCAATATCGCGAAAAGCAACAAAGTCTTCCCCCTGATGAATTAGAGGTGTTGCCAGTTCTCCTGCCGCAATCCTGCAAAAAATGCAATCTGCCATACAATGCTGACTTTCCATTTACGCCGATGCCTGCAAGTATTTTTTGTTTTCCTGTTATGCAACCCAGAGAGATATCTGACAGATTTTTAGGGGATTTTGCTTGAGAAGT
>DYKF01000357.1 GCA_020722745.1 Caldithrix sp. | reverse complement strand
GACGAAGAACGATATCTGAAAAATTTTGGAGGGCAAAATTGTTAATTTTGGGCTTGACATGAATATAGCAACTTGACAACGGGGAGTAGTTCAGTGTGGTCGTTCTTACTACAGCTAAGCCGAATGTTGTATCCGGTGAAGTACTCAACGTTGAGACAGCAATGAGCTTTCCCCCTGTTATGATTTTAATCAGAAAATAGAACAACCAAAATGGTTAGATGTTTAAAAGGGGGGCTGCGGGTTCTACTTTTTTGTCTTTCGGACTGACAGAACTGTGACAGTGGTGATTCAAGCTGGTGCGCCAAAGCAAAAATTTGGCGAAAATGGTCTTTGGGGGTAGGTATATTTGGGGTATATAAGCAGATCGTACATTTTAAATCAGTCGTAATTACAGTAAGATATTTTTCCTTTCCTAACTTTTACAAGTTCAGGGAGGTGTGATTTTCAGCGGAACGTCTTTTTTATCATGACTGCGCGACTGTATCGCCTGCCTGAAGAAAGGCAGTATTGCGGTGCAACCATAATAAAAACTCCTTGCAATGGTTATCATCAGATGATATTCAAAACAGTTATGAAAGATAGACACCGCTCCAGGGAAGATGAAACCCTTGCCACTTTGCTGAATCTGAATGGAGAAGTTTTTCCCATGGAAAACGGCTATTGGACCAAGTTTGATGTATGGCTGGTGGACCCGGAACCGCACATTCCACACGGAGTCCGATATTCTCTGAGTCTTCATGACCGCTGCAACCGGAGGATTCTGGGATTTGACAACGCCCACGCCATTCGACCTGCAAAAAAGGTTACGCCGCCCGGAAAATCACCTGGGATCATCGTCACAACCGGGAGAAAGTATTACCCTATGAATATGAATCGGCCAGCCAATTGCTGGAGGATTTCTGGCTTGGGGTCGAGAAAATCATTGCGGAGAAATGAAAGGAAGCAACATGAATCGAAAAGTGCTCCATATCGGCATCATGTCCTATCAGGATTATAAAAAGCGCACCATGGCTATTGCCCGTGGCGAATACCGTCCGCCGTCCAATGAGCCAAAAGTCTGGTTTGAATCAGTGCGATCGATGGCGCAGATACTCAGCAGCGAAAACCAGTTGCTGCTGAGGACTATCCTGGATAATAAGCCCGAATCGCTTAAAGAACTGGAAGTTGCAACGGGTCGAAGCAGCAGCAACCTTTCTCGCACTCTCAAGACAATGGCCCGGTACGGCATCGTGAGGATGGAAAAAGTGCACCGAAACATCCGGCCGGTGGTCGAAGCGACCGACTTCACGGTTCAGTTCGGCTTGTACGGTTCTTCTCGCAGCGAACAGGGTGGGAACACCGCCAGAAATCAGGCGAAAAGGGGGTCTTTGCGGTAGGTATATCTATGTGTATATATGCAGATAGCATATTTTAAATCAATAGCTATTACAGTAAGATATATAGCCTATTCAATCCCAGTACCGCCTACCA
>DYKF01000356.1 GCA_020722745.1 Caldithrix sp. | reverse complement strand
CCGAATAGACCTGGCCATTGTCCACGTAAAACACTTCGGGGATGCCGCGTCTTAAGATGGCTTTGTGCAGCGTGTTTTCCAGATGCGGTAAGCGTTCGTGCCAGTAGAATTCAGCATGGACAATGAGCCGGGAATAGTCATCGATGATGGCAATGAGATAGGTTTGTTTTTTCTTTCCTGGTCGATCCGGATCGGGCAGGTAGGGTCCAAACAGGGTGTCGGACTGCCAGATCTGATTGGCATGTTCTGCCTGAAAGGCGCGGAAGTTTTTGCCGGACTGGCGCAGTAGTTTGGCGGTTAAGCCCTGCTGTTTGAAGATGCGGGACAGGGTACTCGGTTTCAGCAAGCCCAGTGGCGCCAGGTTATGCGCTTCCAATAATTGAATGATCTTTTTGGCGCTGCGCCTGGGTTCTTCTCTTTTCAATAGAAAAGCTTTTTCCAGCGTTTCTGACGAAATTTTATGGGATGAACCTTTATCAGCGCGGTTTTTCGGTTTTAATCCATCAAAGCCTTGTTGGCGATAAATTCTCAAATAGCGCCTGATGCTGGCTTCGTGCAGTGATGTTTTTTGTGAAAAAGGAATGGCTGTAATTTGAGAAACCATTCGTTGCACCAATTCGCCTTTGACGCCCCATTCCAGTTCTTCTTGCGACAGGAAAGGCACAATCAGGCTGTAGCGGAAGAGGGCAATTTGTTCACGTTTTTTGTCGTCCATTTCAGTCTCCAAGGTGAGTGGTTGATTTTTGCAATTTACAGCCCAGGATAATCATTTTTTTTGACAAAAGCGAGACGGCGAGTGTTGGTAATGCTGGCAGAACGAACTTTTTCTGGTTAAGCGCAGGCGATTTGTGCTAAAGTGGGAAAAATGATTAGGGAAATCAATTTTGCAGCAGCGCTTTCGTCGTGCGGTCGGCTAAAAAATAGTTGAGAAAACAGAAACAATCGGCAGAAATGGGCTGATTGTTGTCGACCAGGCGGAGTGCTTCGGTATGCAGTTGTTGTGCCAGGGAAATAAATCGTTGCAGCAGGTGGATTCGTGCAAGCCAGCCTGGCGGTTTGCCATCGATCTGGTCTGTCAATTGATAATCAGGTTTTAGTTGCAGGATGGCATTCCTTATTTCAGGCATGGCGTGATTGGCCTGCTGGGTCAGAATTCGCAGCCAGCGGTAAGCTGTTGCCAGGTCAATGTCCAGGTCTAAAATTTGTGGCCAGTCGTGTGGCTTCTCCAGGACAGTGGTCACCAGTTGTTTGACAACTGCGACAGCATAACTTCTTCGCGCCAGCAGGAAAGCGGGCAGCACATTGGTTGTCCGGCCACATTGTTTGCAGCGCACCCGCTGAATCCGAATACAACTGGCAACAGGTTTCCCGCGGCGCTGGTAGTAGCCCCAGCGGATCAGGTGGTCAGAACCGCAAAAAGGGCAGCGTTTTAAATAAAGATCATATCGCCTGACCAACAGCGATAAATAATGCTTGACATT
>DYKF01000097.1 GCA_020722745.1 Caldithrix sp. | reverse complement strand
ACGCGACCCGCAGGGTCTGCAAAAAAAATCCGCACGAAGTGCCCCCCCACCATGCAGGCAGGATTGCCTGCATGCATCGAAGGATTTATTTCTAAAGAGAATTGACAACGCATTTCAATAAACACGTTGTTCAATGGATGAACGAGAAACCGATCGGAGTATTTGACAGCGGGCTTGGCGGCCTCACCGTTTTGTCTGCCATTGCCGAGCAGCTTCCCCAGGAAAATCTTATCTATTTTGGAGATACGGCCCGCGTTCCCTATGGTTCTAAATCTGCTGAAACAGTGATACGATACTCGCTTGAAATTCTCGATTTTCTTTTATTAAAAGAAGTCAAAACAATTGTCGTTGCCTGTAATACGGCAAGCTCCCATGCTTTAACGGCACTGCGCGAAAAATCCCCGGTGCCTGTGATTGGCGTCGTTGAACCGGGAGTACAGGCGCTGTTGCGAGAGGCCGGAACGCAGGAGAAGGCCGCCGTGATTGCAACGAGATCTACCGTGCGCAGCGGTTCATATTCCCGCACTCTCTCTGCTACCGGTGCTTCGCTTTCTCTGGTCGAGAGGGCGTGCCCATTGCTGGTGCCCCTTGTAGAGGAGGGGATGAAGGACAAAAAAGTGACAGAAATGGTACTGCGCGAATATCTTGACGAAATTGACCGCGAGGGAATACGACATGTTATTCTTGGCTGTACGCATTATCCACTGCTGAAACCTGCTATTCGCAGACTATATCCTCATTTTGAGCTTATTGACTCTTCTCGCGAAATTGCGCGCACATTAGAAGAATCTCTTGCAGCGAATCAGCTTTCCGGCAACCCTGGCCATCAGGGAAAAATCGATTTGTATTTTTCGGATATTACGGATAACCTTCCAGATATGGAAAAACTGTTTATGGGCAGGAGTATTGATTCCATCGAAAAGGTAAGCATGGGTTGGTAAAATACCTTTGTTTCCGGCTTGACCACGCAGTTGTCCAAAACGTTCTGCCGCATGCAGTCTTCTTCCATGTGGGGAGGAAGGTTTTCCGGAAAGCCATCCTCCGTCGCTGAACAAATTTCAGAATCCATATCGTTTGACAATCGCCTGTACAAAGTGGATATACAGGCCTCTACCGAACATGCGCGAATGCTTGCTCGCCAGAATATTATTACTCAAGAAGATTTCGATGCAATAGAAAACGGCTTAAAAATGGTCAAAAAAGAAATCGAATCAGGCCAGATGCAGTTTTCCCCTGAACTCGAAGATATCCACATGCACATAGAAAAACGTCTCACAGAAGTGATTGGCGATGCGGGCAAAAGGCTGCACACGGGGCGCTCGCGCAACGACCAGGTAGCCACCGATACCCATTTATATGTACGCGAGGCGATCTCTGCGGCAGAAGAAAAATTGCTGTCTCTGCTTCGCCAGATTCTTGAACTTGCCCAAAGCCACAAAGATGATATATGGGCCGGCTATACGCATTTGCAGATTGCCCAGCCAGTTCTTTTGGGACATTACTTAATGTCCTGGTTTTGGGCTTTTTACAGAGATTTGGAATTACTGCGTTTTGCGCGCCGCGAATCTATGCGTTCTCCTCTGGGGGCTGCTGCCATGGGTGGAGCCAATTATCCCATAGACCGCGATTACACCAAAACGCGACTTGGCTTTGAGGCAATCTACGAAAATTCCATGGACGCCGTAGCCAACCGGGATTACCAGATGTCTTTTCATTTTTTTGCGACACGCCTGTTTATCCATATTTCCAGAATTTCCGAAGACTTTATTTTTTACAGTACGGCAGAGGCCGGTTATATCCGCATGTCTGACGCGGTAACAACGGGATCTTCTATTATGCCTCAGAAAAAAAATCCGGACATAGCCGAACTGCTGCGTGGAAAATCTGCCCGCGTGATTGGTAATTTTCTGTCACTGCTCGTGAATCTGAAGGGCCTGCCGTCCACCTATAACCGCGATCTTCAGGAGGACAAGGTTTACCTGTTTGACACAGTAGACCAGGTGGCCATGGGGATAGACGGGCTCTCTGAAATTCTGCGCAATATTGCATTCTTTCCGGATAAAATGATCCAGTCGCTGGAGAAGGGTTTTGCGCAGGCTACCGACATTGCAGATTATCTGGTGTCTGCCCATGGGGTCGCCTTCAGGGAAGCCCACGAACTAAGCGGCAGACTCGTTCGCTATTGCGAAGAAAACGCCAAAACTCTTGGCACGCTTTCGGATGGCGAAATAGCGGAACTCTGGCAGGGCAAATTTACTCTGCCTCGCGAAATTCTCGATTTGCGGCAGTCACCAGGCAGGCGGCAGGGAAGGGGTTCTACATCGCCGCAGTCTCTTGGGGAGCAGTTTGCTCTGGCCATCTCTCTGATCGGCATAAAAGAACAAAAGCCATCCGGGGCGCGTCCCGTATTCAGGCCATCTACTTTGTAAAATGGACTTATGTAGCGATGAAATCGCTGCAAGAAAACTGCGCGTCAGATTGGTAGAATAAGACGTCATGGAAGCCCTACCCGGGCAGGGCGCCGCAGCCGGTAAAGATTACTAAATGGATAGAGTGGATACTGATCTATTGCTCGTTCTCAAGGCTGTTTTTCGGCGGGCCAAAGTGGGTTATAAATAGCTCATCGCACCGCTCGTGCAGTCTCCAGCTTCTTACAGATTTTTATTGAGCTGTCAGAATAAAATGGCCCAGCCCGGAGGAATTTTCCCGTCTAAGAAATCACTAAATAACCAAATCCTGTAGTATAGTCTAAATTTAAGCCGTATTATAGAATTTCTGTGTGTTTTTGCTGCATAGGTAATAACAATTTTGGGTTTTGGTCTGGCGCGCTGCTCATAGCGCTTTTGCCAGTAAGCAGCATTCCGCTTCGAGGTTGCATTGCCCTTTATCGGGTTACGTAAAATGTCCTCCATGAGCCTCGGCATATAACGCTTCAGCGCAAATTCCAGCATCCTTGAAACAGACATCCCGGAATGCACTCCCCGCTCCCAGAGAATGGAGTACAGCACCTTGTCTATGTACCAGGAAACTCGAACATATTTGAGGTTCTTAATTGTAATGTTGTAGCGCCTTGCGGTTGCCGACTTAAGTTTGCTGCCTCGCCAGGATTGCAGGTATAGCATGGCCAGTTGACGCAGGAGCTCGGATTCGGAATACTCGCGACCATTGCGCCGCAGGATTAGCAGCGCTGCCTTGAGGCGTCTCTTACATTTTGGCGTAATTGTTATGGAAGTACGGTGGTGTTCGTATTGGTTTATCATTTGCATCTTAATAGATATAATGTGTTTGAAATAGAGATTTTTTTATTTTTTGGTAAATTTTTTATTATAGGGAGTCTTAATTTTTAATAATTTTGAAAAAATTCTAAATTACAACCTTATATGCTGCGGGAAGGGAGCGTAAAAAATAATTTTTAGAGATTCCCTAAAATAATATTCTAATTTAAGGGTAAATCTGTGGTAAGCTAAGGAGCAAATTTTAATTTGCTTCTTTGAGAACATAGTGTGCGATTAAGATATTTCGCGGCTAATAATAAGGTCAAGAATTTCAAAGTATTGAGAGTTTTCAAAAGAACGGCTGCCCTTTTGGCGGTATCGTAATTCCTGCTGGCGAAAAAATGCCGCGCGCAAGCGCCAACCGTAATAGACAAGGAAAATCTTGACACCCGCCCCGTGAATGAAAGACAAGCCCATGCTGTTTGAAAAAATACAGAAAGATTCACTGACTGCCCGTAAAGAGCGCGATAGACTGAAAGGTTCCCTGCTGACGACGGTTCTCGCACAGGCGAAGACTGCTGCTATTGACGAGGGAAGACGGGACTCTGTTTCCGATGAAGATGTCCTTAAGGTTATTCGTTCTTTTTTAAAAGGTGTAAACGAAAATCTTTCTCTGGTGGAGCAGGGTAAAATTTCTGCTGACAAAAAAGAAAGTTTTGAGAATGAAAAAAATATTCTGGAATCTTATCTGCCAACGCAAATGTCGGCAGAAGAAATCCGGGCTGCCGTTCAAAAGTCTGGCGCTGCCAATGTGGGACTGGCCATGAAGTATCTTAAAGAACACCACGACGGCCAGTACGATGGCAAACTTGCTTCTGAAATTGCCAAGGAATTGATTAAGTAAAATGAATTTTTCCCACCGCTGTTTGGTTGCGGCAATTTTTCTATCGTTTGCTTTGTTTTTTTCGGGCTCGGGAATGGCTCAGGAAAAGTTTTTCCGCCCAGATTTTCGGGATGTGGAGATTCAGGATTTTTTGAAAACCATGTCGGGGATTGTCAATAAGAACATTGTGACAGACGACAGAGTCAAGGGAAAAATTACAGTGATCTCTCCCCGACGAATTCCATCGTCCCGCGCTTACGATTATCTCAAAAGTGTACTGGGCGTGCGGGGGTTTGGTATTGTAGAGGAGGGCGCGGATCTGATTCGCGTGGTTCCCTTGAAAGATGCTTTTGCAGGCAACACTGTTATCAGCCTTGGTCGGGAGATTGCTTTTACGGAAGAAGAAAGCAAAGACCAGATTATTACGCAGGTGGTTCCGGTGTACGGCACAACGGCCAGTAAGTTGGCAGCTCTTCTCAAGAGGCTCACGAACACCAATACAGATATTATAGAATACGACGATTCCCGGATGATTTTGATCACGGGAACGTACCTGGAAGTAGACCGCCTTCTGCGCGTGGTTCAGTTGATCGACAAAGAGACAAACCAGGACGGAACGCAGGTAGAGACCCTTGGCAATGTTTCCATTTACAGGTTGGAGAACAGTGAGGCCGCCAACATTGAAGCCACGCTTAAAAAAATGCAGGCGCAACCTCAGCCAGGCGAGAACAAACCGCCAGAAAAAATCGAAGTGGTTGCCCATGCAGAATCGAATTCTCTCATTTTTATTGGTTCTCCGGAGCGCTTTGCGGAGATAGAAGCCATTATCCGCAAACTGGATTTGCCTCTCGACCAGGTGCTGCTGGAGGTTCTCATTGTCGAAATCAATACGGATGATCAGAATTCTTTTGGCGTAGACTGGCTGTTTGGAAAAAACGGCAGTGCGCAGTTTAATTCCGGATTGCTTGCCGAATCGGGCATGTTGAGTAAATCGGGAGATATTACTGGTGTCAACACACTGCTTGGTTTTTCGGTAGGTTTTATTGAAGACGGTGCTCAGAGGATTATGGCTCTTCTCAATGCCAATGTAAAAAAAGACAACTTTGCAATTTTGTCGGCGCCCCAGGTTTTGACCATGGATAACCAGGAGGCAGAGATTAACGTAGGAGAGGACGTACCCGTGATTACCGGTAACCGGGTTTCTGGTGGCGGGGACAACGCAGTTACCACGTATTCTTACGAGTACCGCCCCACCGGGGTTAAGCTCAAGTTTACGCCCCGCATCAATAAAAGCAAAATGATAACGATGAAGCTTTACCAGGAAGTGAAATCTATTTCCGGAGCTACCCAGGATTCAAATGCAAACCCCACTTTTAACAAGAGAGATATTCGCACGGTGGTTCAGGTTGCGGACCACCAGACCATTGTAATCGGGGGACTTATTGCAACGGAGCGAACAAAGAGCATTCGCAAAATTCCAATTCTCGGCGATATTCCATTGATTGGCTATTTATTCAAGAGAACCAGCAATGTCACCCAGAAGACAAATCTTCTTGTTTTTATAACACCGCATATTCTTACCAATCGCGATATTGCAGACAAGGTAACCGAAGAAGCACTTGGAAAACACAGCGGACAGTTTAAAGACAGAGATAAAAAATGACACTTATTGAGCAGTTTGTTTTTGTATTAGAGCAGAAAAATCTCGTCTCCCCGGAAGACGTCAAGTTGCTCAAAAAGCAATCGGGATCTCTGCTCAAAGCTGGACAATTTCTACTTAAAAAGGGCTCCATTACAGAAGAAGATTTGTTCCGTGTTCTTGCAGAAATTTATGGGATGCCCTATCTGGATAAACTCGAGATTGCCGGCATAGAAGAAATTCGCGGACTCATTCCGCTTCGCTTTTTACAGAAGTTTCGTCTGGTTCCCTACCGCTTTGAGTCGGGGTATGTGTACCTTGCCGTCTCGGATCCTTCTGCTCTGCACGCTATTGACGAGGCCCGCATTATGCTTTCGGCTTTTGAGATCAGCGTGGGGCTGTCCAGGGAATCAGAAATCTTGCGCGCGCTTCACAATCACTTTGACGAAGACAGCCGCAAAAGGGGAGAGGATGAAATTTCCGGCGAGAGCGATTTTGAACTTCTCGCCGACATTGAAGATCTCGATGAATCTTCTGATCTGGCCAACCAGGCTCCCATTATAAAACTCGTCAATGTGATATTGTCTAATGCCGTTTCGGAGAGAGCGTCTGATATTCACATTGAGCCGCAGGAAAAAGAAATCACCGTTCGCTATCGCATCGACGGAATGATGTACAAAGTTTTGTCTCCCCCTAAATCTGTGCAGAGCGGTATTATATCGCGCATTAAAATTATGGCGGGAATGAATATTGCCGAAAACCGTTTGCCGCAGGATGGTAGAATTAAAATTCGTTTTGCGGGGCGGGAGCTCGATATTCGCGTTTCGTCTCTGCCAACTGCTTTTGGAGAGCGCATTGTGATGCGCCTTTTAGGGCGCACCGACGGATCTTACGAAATAGAAAAAATTGGTTTTCCAGAGTCTGTTTTAACGGATCTCAAAAAGCTTCTCGCCTTGCCCAATGGAATTATTCTGATTACCGGTCCAACCGGTTCCGGAAAAACAACAACTTTGTATGCGGCGCTTAACTCCCTGAATGACAATACCCGCAATATCATTACTGTAGAAGACCCTATTGAATACCAGATTGCCGGGATTAGCCAGGTGCAGGCGCGCCACAAAATTGGCCTCACGTTTGCAGAGGGCCTGCGCTCCATTTTGCGCCAGGATCCAGATGTGATTATGGTGGGGGAAATCCGCGACGAAGAAACAGCGCGCGTTGCCATACAGGCTTCCCTTACCGGTCACCTCGTTTTTTCTACGTTGCACACGAACGATGCACCGTCTGCTCTTACGCGACTACTGGACATGGGTATAGAGCCTTATCTCATTACTTCTACGGCTCGTGGGATTATGGCGCAGCGCTTGGTGCGCAAACTCTGCGATTGCAAAAGACCTGTTTTTTTGTCTCCGGAGGATTTAAAAGCGGCGGGGTATCGCGCTGCTTTGCCCAAAAAGAAAATTCAGATCTATGAACCTGCAGGCTGCGACAAATGTATGAATACGGGCTATCGCGGCAGAACCGGGGTATATGAGCTCATGGTGACGGGCCCCGAAATGCGTGAGATTATATTAAAGAATCCATCCATTGATGAACTGCGCGAGGAAGCCGTAAAAAGGGGGATGCAGACGCTTCGCGAAGCAGCGCTTGAAAAAGTGCTCGCAGGCGAAACCTCGTTAGAAGAAGCTCTGCGGATTACCTGATGATTTTTCAGTACGAGGCCATGAACCAGCGGGGCGACGCTGTAAAGGGAGTCTTAGAAGCTCCCAATCGCGAGGCCGCCATTGCCAGGCTGAAAAGCCAGAATCTTTATCCTAAAATTGTTCAGAACGATACAGCCAGGCGCGACCGCGATTTGTTTCCCGTATTATCGAAACTGCTCAATACGATTTCCCGCAAGGAAATAGGCATTTTCAGCAGGCAGCTTGCAACATTGATAGGTGCGGGGATTTCTTTAGATGAATCCCTGTCTTCTGTATTGGAGCAGACCAAAAACCCGACATTCCGCAAAGTGATTCTGGAGATGAAACAGGCAGTTACAGAAGGAAAAACTCTCTCGCAGTCTTTTGGCATGCATCCGGTTATTTTTCCTCCCGTGTACGAGAACATGGTGAGAGTAGGGGAGGCCACCGGATCTTACGAAGCCATTCTGCTGCGCCTCGCAGAAATGGAAGAGAAAAACGACGAGCTGAAGGGTAAGGCCATTACAGCCTTGATTTATCCCGCCATTATGCTCGTTTTGTCTGTCTTTGTCGTTATTTTTCTTTTGACTTCCGTGGTTCCGCAAATGGAAATGCTGTTTTCGAGTTTTGAAGGAAAGCTGCCCTGGCCGACGCGGCTGGTGCTTGCCATTTCTTCGTTCATGCAGTCTTTCTGGCATGTTGCTCTGCTTGCGGCTGCCGGTGGTGTATATGCCTTTTCGCGCTATTATGCGACTCCCCAGGGAAAGCTAAAAACAGATGCCCGCATGATAAAAACGCCATTGATTGGGGATCTTTTGCGCAAAATAGAAATATCTCGTTTTGCCCGAAATTTTGGTTTATTGCAGGAGTCGCATGTTCCGCTCTTGCAGACATTGGAAATCCTTGCTGGAACTGTTGGCAATGCCGTCTTTCGCGAAGAGCTAAAGATGGCAGCCAGGGAAATTCGCGAAGGCGGAAAAATCCGGACGTCTTTGCGGGACTCTCGCGTGCTCGACCAGATGACTCTGGGGATGATTGCGGCGGGGGAGTCTTCTGACCGCCTTGCTGAGCTGCTGTTGAAGGTAGCCGCCATCATGGATTCCGAAGTGGATTCTGCCGTGAAGCGTTTTACGGCGGCCTTGGAGCCTCTCATGCTCGTCGTGATGGGGGGGCTTATTGCGGGAATTATGTCGGCTGTTATCTTGCCGATTTACAAGCTCACTGAAATGATTCGCTGAATTTCGGGAATTGAATCAGGGAACCTCTTATTCTTGAAAATTTTGAAAAATTTTTGAATTTATTTCCTTGTATACTGCGCGAGGAAAGCGTAAAAAATTAATTTTTAGAGGTCCTCATCAGAACGATTACGGCTAAGCGCTGTGATATGGCAATCTTGCGATTCCCCTTATCACAAATAAGCGACCCGCAGGGTCTTCTGGTAATGCCGCCCCCTTCGTTCTGTGCACACTTCGACAAGCTCAGTACAGGTCAGCGACGCAGTCACCCTTCGACAGGCTCAGGGCAGGGTTAAACTACACACGACTTTCCGCTACCCCCAAAAAAACGCAGGGGATAACCCCCTGCTGAAAACTTACACCCAGTGGATGCACTCGCCCGGACAATCGTCAATGGTTTCCTGGACCTTGTCAATGTCTGCACCATCTACAACGGCCTTGTTCACATTGGAACCGTCGTTGTGTGACTCAGCGAGATCATCGCCGTCAAGGCGGAAGAATTTCGGGAGGGTGTCTGCGCACAGGCCGCAGCTTGTGCAATCGTCTTTGTTTACTGATACTACTTTGCTCATGTAATACTCCTTACAGTTATTGCGTCAATGTGCCAGAGTGGTTTTCCCTGTAAAGTAATAATAGTCAACCTCTATCCATTCAAAATTTTAAAAAATAAATCACTTCTTGAAAGAATACCCATGCTCTATTCATTCTTACTTAGAAAGTCCGGTCTGTGAAAAAGGGGAGGCGCTACCCGCGCGGGGCTGAATATCCGAAGGAAATTATTTTGTCGCCATTAGGGAAACCGCTCTATGCAACATTGTTCCAGGATTGGCAGATTTGTCTCGATTAGGATCGCAAAATGTAAGTGCCGGTTCTAAATAGACTCTCGCAGAGCAGTTGCAATTTTGGGCACGGCTCATGCAGAGAACGAGGAAACGGTAATTTTTAGTGCTTTGTCAGGCCGCGATAGAGCTAATTTTACAGGCAAAAGAATTGGCATTTTTGCAAAAGCTCCATTGCGGCGCCAGGCAGGGCGTCGCTATTATAAATAGCTTGCCGTCGCGTCACCGCGATTTAGTGTTGCCGCATGATTGGCGGGGGGATTACCAGTGCACAAAGGCGTAACCGGGCGGGAGTGGCCCCTGCCAGAGCC
>DYKF01000355.1 GCA_020722745.1 Caldithrix sp. | reverse complement strand
TCGACAGGCTCAGCACAAGTACGCCATTGTCTTGCAATGGCACTCGGGGCAGGCTGGCTCGCTTCGCGTTCAGAGCTTACTTCCGGTCCATGGATGGACCGGCAAAAGGAGAACCGTCTTCGAGTCCTGGTGGAAAATCAATTCCCCCCGGCTTGCCCGGTCGGCAGCGGCCAATGCGATCGAGAGATCTCCACGCCGCCTCGTGCAGCGGCAAATACCTGAAGGATAACTCCGCATAGTGCGAACAAGTGGGATAAAAGCGGCACTGGCCTCCCATCACGGGGGACAGAACGCGGCGATACGCACGAATGAGAAAAATGGCACTGGAACGGACGATGCCATTTCGCGGCTGCAACGATGTTTTTACGGGTGGTGAATCTGTTTGTCCCATAGCTTTTCTATCCTGCGAATTTCTGACAGCCTTGCCGAAAAGTCCAGCGAAAAAAAGGTAGCTGCGGGGAATAGACCGATGGAAAAGCCGGAGAGGATGGCTCCCCTGTTGTTTGTGATCTCGCGCATGGCTTCGAACAATGTGGCGCGCAGAATACGCTTATAACGATTTCTCAGCACGGCTGGCCTGGTTCCCCGGGGGACCGTAAACAGGACAAACACCGCGTTCTCGGAATGTCTTCTGTACCGAAAGAAAATATGTGGCCCCGATATTTTAGCCGAGTCTTTGAACAACTCGGAAATATCGCGGCGCTTTTTCAGGCTGACGAAAAGTTCGCGCTGGCGCAAAAGGCTTTATTTCACGATGTGAAAGCGTCTGCGCTCATCGGATACGGTGAGCTGCTTGCGGCCTTTTTGGCGACGGCGCTTGAGTACAATGCGACCGTTCTTGGTTGCCATACGCGCACGGAAGCCATGGGTACGGTTTCTCTTTAGGTTGTTTCTCTGGAGTGTGCGCTTCATGCGGCCATGTTTTGGGTTCGCGATGCCGCGTCAATTTTTTTGTGGACAGTTCTAACGGATAAGAACGAATGCTTCCGAAAAAAACTCATCCGCTTATACACTTGGCCCCCTACGCGCTAATTAATTATTGACAATGCAGAAGAAAGTCCCAGATTTCGAAAGAATCTGCCGCTGAATCTCATTTCCAATGAAAACAAATTTACTCGAGACTAAAACTGTATCCTTCCGCGAAATTATCGGGAATGGAAAAAAATATTCTGTCCCGTTATACCAGAGAGATTATTCTTGGAAGGCAGAACAATGGGAAGACTTATGGTTAGATATAAATAATCTTAGGTAACCTCTGAAAAAGTCCCTCCGTGGACTTTTTCAGACCGCAAAACCCTGGGGCGAAAACTACGACATCCTTGTCGTTTTCGCCATTCGCGCATCCGTGCGCAGCACTCGCCAGCTGTTTTTCCCAGCCAGAAAATACCGGAAGGCATTTTCTGGCTGGGAAGTCAAAATCTGAACAAGATTTTGACTATCTCCATTTTGCTGCGAAAACATACGTTTTCTCCGCAAAATGCCGGT
>DYKF01000096.1 GCA_020722745.1 Caldithrix sp. | reverse complement strand
AAGGCAATGGCGTACTTGTGCTGAGCCTGTCGAAGCATCGAGGGGAAGGCAAACCTTTTTCAGAGCTTACATAGTCAAAGCAGCCTAATTTTTTCTTCTCGCAGCTTTTCCCAGAAACCATTGCCGGACTGCAGAAAGATTGCCCATTCTTGCGGGGTATATACGAGTAAATCTAATCGGGAAATCTCCTCGTAAAGACGGTCAAAAGGAAGAGTTCTCTCTGCCCACGGGGCGTCTGTCTCCATTACAACAACCATATCTATATCAGACAATCCGGGACTAAAATCTTTTTCTCGAACAATAGATCCAAACAGCCAGACTTCAAGCAACCCGGCTACCTGCATTTCTTCTATCCGGCTCTTTAGATGTTCCATAAATTCCTCGCGTGTTTTACCCCTAAGGATATCTTCCCCAAAATCTATTACGGGCATAATTCTATTCCTGGAATGGTGGTAATTCCGCGAGGACAAGGTCAACGGTTGCGCAAGCTGCCTCTATGGCTGTTTCTGCCTGTTCCTTTGTAAACGCCTCAAAGGGCGCAATACCCGGCAGCGCATCTGGATAGCGCGCGTTGATATAGTACTGGTCCAATTGCTTTAGCTTATCTAACAAGTTACCATTAATTTTTAGCTCACGAGCAATCGCTGTGCAGGAATGGCTGCGCACCTCGCGCGCTCCCCGGAAATACGCAAGAGCCTTGAGAGCTTTTTCCGCAACCTGCTGGGCAATATAGCAGCTTTGCGAAAAATATCCAGAAGTTAAACTGTCTTCCCCCCAGTCGCAATCATTAAGAGCCTGTTTTATCCATGAGAGATAGCGCTCGTCCATGCTGCATTCTTGTCCCACTCCATACTTCGTCAAGCCAATAGCCGTTGACAGAGGCGGAACGTTATCACTCAGTGTAGAGGATTTTCTCCGGCGGCCTTTTCCGTTGACAACTCTCGAAATAGACCACCAGATTATTCAGCATTTGATGGCAGAGTCCTGTGTACCCAAAGATGATTATGGCAGACTCGCTCTTAATTTCTATGCAATTTTGAGTACAGAGAAGCTACTAAACAAAGACTATTCTATTCAGGAAACTCCCTTCGTTTTTCCGCAGGGCGCAGAACACATTACAGCAAATCAATGACGACTGCGGTGAGATCATCGTCTGGAGATGTATTTTCATTAGATGGTATTCCACTAAAACGCTCTACGGAGTCGAGCATGGTTGCAAGAAATTCTTTGGGCGACATTTTGCTCTCCCGAAAAAGAGCCTCTAACCGATCCTCACCAAATAATTCTCCCGTCGCATTGGCTGTCTCTGTGATTCCATCGGTATACAGCAACAGGCGGTCAGCTGCCTCGTATGCATGCTCCTCAATAGCAAACACGGGCTCAGGAAAAAAGCCAATAGCCGGACCACGTGGATTCAGTTCCACAACCGATTGAAGCGCACTGGAAAACAGCAGCGAAGGATTGTGCCCGGCGCGGGCCGTTTTAATTTTGCGCGTTGCGGGATCTATGTAAATATACTGTGCCGTAATAAAATGTCCATCGAGCTTATCCTGCAAAATCTGATTGAGACTGCGCAAAATTGTGGCCGGATCATCGAGATGCTCGGCAGCCACACTAAAAGCAACCTTGGTCATGGACGAAATCAGAGCTGATGCAATTCCATGACCAGAAACATCGGCAATCAAAACTCCCACTGCGCCGTTTTGCCCTATGCGATAGTCAAAGAAATCTCCTCCAATCTCAGCAGAAGCAATATACAACGCTTCGAGAACAGCCCCGGCAGTCTTTACAGAAAAAGGTGGCAATACAGAGTTCTGGATTTTTTTAGCCATTTCCAATTCGCTTCGGATAGAATTTAATGTATGGTGGTCTGCAACCGCTTTTTTGAGCATGAGATGCGTTTTAATGCGCGCAAACAGTTCACTGCTCTCAAATGGTTTTGTGATATAATCGTTAGCACCGGCAGACAATCCCTGAACAATATCCGAAGAGCGTATTTTTGCCGTAAGCAGCAGAATAGGAAGTTCGTACAGAGATTTGGTCTCCCGCAATATTTTGGTAAATTCAAAGCCGTTTAATTTGGGCATCATCACGTCTAACAAAACGAGATCCGGTTTTACAGCACCCGAATCCATGAGCTGTTTGGCCGCAAACGCTGACTCTGCCGTTACCGTATGGTGGCCCGCCTGTTTCAAGTTGGCCGTTACAGCACGCAGATTAATGGGATCGTCGTCCACAACGAGAATGGTTCCGTGTATGGCAGAGCTATCGACCGGGGGGACGGTAAAAATGCCTTCTTCGGCAATGGGTGCCTGTGGGGAGGGCAAAACAGAACTTTCGCGCGCTTCCCATGTATCAAAGAATTCCTGACTCTGTATATCTTTGTCCATCCTTGCATTGGGAAGCTCCACGGTAAATGTGCTTCCCTCTTCTATTTTGGAAGAGACGCGAATCGTTCCGCCATGCCCTTCTACGATAGATTTGGTTACAGCAAGGCCCAGGCCGGTGCCTTCGTACGCACGCGATGCCTCCCCCGAAACCTGATAAAACGATTCAAATATTTTCTCGTGTTCGGCTTCTGGAATTCCAATTCCCGTATCTGTAACGCGAAGAATGGCCGTATTTTCCCGGCTTTCTAAATAGAGCGAAACGGAACCCTCGCTGGTAAACTTAACGGCGTTAGAAACGAGGTTGATGATAACCTGCTCCAGCTTTTCCGGATCTCCCGTTAGAAACACGCCATGTTCTACAAACGTGCGCAGCTCAATTCCCTTTTGCACAGCAAGCGGACGAAGTAAAGAAGCAGCCCGTAGGCAAAGGAGGGAAAGCGGAAATTCAACTTTTTCCAGAGACATATCTTTCTGCCGAATTTTGGACATATCCAAAAGACCGTCTACCATGCGGTTCAGCCTGCGCGCACTGTAATGGATAAGATCGAGAGACTCTGCCGATGGCTGCTCTCCGGATGCCATGGCTGATTTCATGGCACTGCTGAGTCCAATAATTCCGTTCAAAGGTGTTTTTAACTCGTGCGTGGTATTGGCCAAAAGCTGATCTTTAAGGCGATCCATTTCTTTGAGTTCTTTTACCTGACGGGAAATAACTTCTGCCATGTGCTCAAAAGAATGAGCAAGTTCTCCAGCTTCATCTTTGGAACGAATAGCGAGCTCCACGTTTTCATCTGGCCTGCTTTCAAACAGTCTTACCGCTCTAATCAGCTTTGCAAAATTGCGGGATAATGCAGAAGACAAAAACCAAGATATTCCAAACGAGAGAATTACGGCAATGCCAAGGAAAAAATAGATCCCCTGGGTAGTGCGGCGAATCGCTTCTTCCATGGGGCGGCGCGATAACGTAACGGCAGTTACAATCACAGGCTTTCCTTTGTACTCAAACACATCAGTAAATCGGTGGCACAGCTCGTCTATTCCGCAAGCCACTACGGACTCTCCCGTTTTAAGCCACGAGTTTAAAAGATCTTCTGAAATATAGCGCTGCCCCGGATTGGCGGCCAGGTCTGCATACTGCTCCGATGCATATTCTGCCAGCACAAAACCCTTGAACGAAGCAGCGTTGAGCGCAGATACCACAGAGACAAGGCCCTTTTTTTCCAATGGCTTCATCATCTTGATAGAATCCGATGCGTCAATTTTGGCAGCTTCTGGATCGCCGCCGTTCATGAGTAGAGAGTTAAACACGGAGCGAGAGATTATTCTGGCATGAATATTTCCCTGTATCTGCATATCGGCAAGGAGGCTGTTTCGCTGCTGCTGCAAAATAAACCACGCAAAAAACCCCATGGTCACAGCTACAATGAGCAGAGAAGAAAGGAGTATTTTTATGCGCAGTTTCATATTATTCCAGGGTGGACAATGCTTTTAATCTCTGCTGGGCACGGGGTATATAAAGGGCGGCGGTTTCGTTTTCTGGATCGATAAGGCGAATGCGACTGAATACATCGATGCTCTTTTTATAGTTCTGGTTTTCATAAGCCTTTGTTGCATCTTGTTCCAGACTGGGTATCATACTGCTCATTTTCCATCTCAACTGTTTTAAGTCGTACTCTGCCGGCGTATACACTTTAGACGCTTTTTCCAGAGAAACGATCGCAGAAAAATAGTTTTTATTGGCAATATCGCTGCGCGCGGCATCGTATATTTTTCGCGCGGAAATCAGGGAGAGATAGTTCTTTGCTCCCTCATGTCCCGGAGACAGGGATAACACTTCATTAAAAGAAAACTGCGCTTTATCGAGATCTCCTTTGTTATAGGCATGTTCGCCATTTGAATAGAGCTCTGCCAGGCGCGAAGCAGCGGGAGCATTCCCGGTTCCTTTTTCCAGCTCCATACGAGACTCGCGGTTTTCCACCAGTCGCATGTGGCCGGCATAATTGTACGTCACTCCCACCGACGTGTTAATCTGGTGGCGAATTTGCTGTGACAACTCTGTATACTCATATTCCAGCTCCATGCGCGCGCCAAGCCCGGCAGAAAGGGAAGTAAACAGTCCTGTTTTTAGTATGCCAGCCGGAAGAAATGCTCTCTCCACTGTATCCCGCCGCTCTGCCGTTAATACAGCATAATGCATGCGAAATCCCAGACCGGCATAAAAATCCACGTTAAACCCGGGCGACCACGCGGGCAGGTAAGAAAAACCAAACGCCGTGGAATCGAGATGCGACGCATGGCTGCTGACCAGGCTGGTTCTGGAATATAGAAATTCCGTGTTTAAAAAACCAAGTGTTAGCAGAGGCATCGGTACGGTAAAATCAAACGCCAGACCCAGTGTATTGCCAAAATAGTCCTCGTAGTGACCCAGCGTTATACCGGAGTATAGCCGAATTCCGGGAATAATGTCGGGGGCTTGTTGCGCTCCGGCGGGCAGGCTAAATGCAAACAAAGCTGTAAGAAGAATTCGTTTCATGGTTTGCTCCTTAGTCTATGTGGTACGCCCAGAGGTCGTCATAATGAACCTTTGTGGTATCGTTTCTGCCTCCGTAGATGTACATTGTACCCGTGGAGGTGACAACCATGCTGTGAAGAAAGCGTACCGCTGGCATGGATTCCAACTGCGTCCACGTGTTGCTGGCAATATCATATTCATAAAAATCATTTACGAAACCGGCAGCGGGCGATAGCACTTTGCCACCAAAGACATAAAGTTTGCCGTCATGGGAAACCATGGAATGGCCATAACGACCTGCACCCGGAAACGTGGTGGCTACGGTGGCCGTGTTGCCCGTAGTAAGATCTATCGTTGTGAGATCGTTTTGCGCCCCTCCGGCGTACCCTCCAAACGTATAAAATTTTCCGGAATCGATAGCAGATGCGTGCAGATAGCGCTCACTCGCAGGAACAGGATTGAGTGTTACACTGGCCCAGGTATCCGTTGTCGTATCGTACTTCCAGAGTTCTTTTCCCTCGCCCGTAGACACACTTCCATTGTATCCACCGAAAACATAAATATCGGTTCCGTCCTTTGCCCCGCTATGGTAGTAGCGTGCAACAAAACCATTATTGGCAGCGACCGAGCTCCAGGTGTTTCCGGTAATATTATACTTTAGAACCGTGTCTTTTACCTCGGCAGAACCGTTAAAATTATAGCCTGCAAGAACGTACAGCATGCCACCAACGGCATCGACAAATCCATAAGACCTGTAATCGAGATTTGTTTTACCTTTTGTGGTCAAAGTACTGGTGGCGAGACTATAGCTGTATGCGTCTTTATACACGCCCTGGTAGTCTATTACTACAATCCCATCCACCACATACAAATTCGTATCATCCGTCGCCATAAAAGCACCCGATCTCGGTTTGGCGGTAAGCGACTCAGTGACTAACTGCCAGCGGGTAAAAGGAATCGAAAGGGTATCCGTTGCAGAAACCCCGCCGCTGTCCGTAGCAGTAACCTCCACCTTATAAGGACCGGTAGAAGAATCTGTTGTGAACGTATACACCCAGGTATCCTCGTCTGTCTTATCCTTAAAAACGACGCTGCCATTGGGGGAAGTAACAGACAGGGTAACCGTATCGCCATCGGCATCCTTTGCAGAGATGGTAACCGTAACGGCGGAGTTTTTATAGGCTTTATCCGGCCAGGCAGAGATAGATACTATTTCCGGATTGTAGGCATTGGTCTCTTCCGATTCAATAATATCCCCTAATTTATTTGAGCAGGAAACGCTCAAAACAAGGAGGAAATGTAGAAATACTGTTCTGAGCCAAAAACTATTGCTCTTCATATTATTATTGCCCTGTCCCGCGCTGTATTATACGGCTTTTATTTTTCTCTTTTTGTTCCTTAAATTGCATATAAAATTGCATACAGACCACTGAATGTAAGCAGCTCCAAAAATCGAGTTTTTTTTGTTTGCAGCGTAAATCCATATGTAATCATACTCTATGAACAAACAACCGGGTTTTTTGGGAAGAACAAAGCTGCGCACCGTCTTTATCATTCTACTGGCCCTTCCCATGGCCGGCCTGCTCTTTCTATCTCTGTTTGTATCCGCAGAGGCCCTGCAAAACGGGCGGGAACTCGATAAAGTGCAAAAACTGACCAGGCTTTCCGTCCGAATTGGAGAATATATCCACGAAACCCAAAAAGAGCGCGGTCTTACTGCCGGCTATCTGGCATCTGGCGGCAAAGAGTTTTCATCTGAACTTACTGCTCAGCTAAAAAGCAGCGACAGCTACAAACAAACTCTCGATTCATATCTGGCCTCTCTAAATCTGGATGCATTTTCAGAGGAGGTGAAAAACTCCCTTGCTGCTGCTGCGGAACTATCACAAAAAACTGCCGAAATTCGCGATTTAACTTTTTCACTAAAAATTTCTGCCACGGATGCCATTGGCCACTACACCCGCATGCACGCTGCCTACCTGGACGTTTTAGCAGCGGGCGCCAAAGTGAGCAGCAATGCAGAAATTTCTATTCTCGACACCGCCTATGTTAATTTTCTGCAAAGCAAAGAACGGGCAGGAATTGAACGCGCTGTGCTGAACGCCACCTTTGCGCAGAATTCTTTTTCGCCCGGAATGTATCGCCGTTTTATTCTTCTGGTGAGTGAACAGGACGCCCATCTTGCATTCTTCCGCAAACTTGCCCCGTCATCCTGGATAGAATTTTTCACAACAACGGTTACCGGCAAAGCCATAGACGAAACCCAGAGAATGCGCGCTATTGCAGAGGAAAAATTTCTCACGGGTGGGTTTGGAATTAACCCGTCGGACTGGTTTGCCTACCAGACGCAAAAAATTGATCTTCTAAAAAAAGTGGAAGATACTGTATCCTCGGATATTCTTAAAACAGCGGAATCCAAAGCAAAGCGAGCGTGGCTCATGTTTACCGTGTATCTTGCCGGCACGGTATTAATTGTCAGTGTTGCGGTTTTTCTGGCCATATCCATTGTAAAAACAATACTCAGCCAGCTTGGCGGAGAACCAGGCGAAATAGAGCGGATTGCAAGAAACGTTGCCGAAGGAAATCTGGTTCGCGATGAATCCATAAAAGCCGCTCTTTCTGGCGTGCATCTTTCCATGGAACAAATGACGACAAAACTGCGAGAAGTAATTGGTGAAGTTTTATCCACCGTAGAAAACATGAAAACTGCGGCAACCCAGGTTAGCGCATCCACACAGATTTTGTCCCAGGGCGCGGCAGAACAGGCAGCCAGCTTTGAAGAGACCTCAGCTTCCTTAGAGACCATCAGCGAGAGCGTGCAGAAAACTGTAGGAACATTGCGGGAAATCAGTTCCATGATTACGCAGAACAGCGAAAATGCCCAAAAGACGAGAGAAATAGCCGAACATTCCAGAGAAGAGGCTGACAAGGGCGGACAAGCCGTTTCCCGCACGGTTGAGGAAATGCGCAAAATTGGCGAAAAAATAATTATTGTGGAAGAAATTGCCTACCAGACAAATCTTCTCGCTCTCAATGCTGCCATTGAAGCAGCCAGAGCGGGCGAGCATGGCAAAGGCTTTGCCGTGGTTGCCTCTGAGGTTCGCAAACTTGCACAGCATTCTCAAGAGGCGGCCATGGAAATACGAGAGCTGGTAACTGGAAGCGTGGAGGTTGCCGAAGAAGCCGGAAACATGCTTCGCATTATGCTGCCCTCCATTGCGCAGACGACAAAACTGATTGAAGAAATTGCCGAGGCTTCCCGCCGTCAAACACAGGCTGTAGAGGAAGTAACCCGCGCCATTAACAATCTCGAAGAAATTAACCAGGTCAATACGGCTATCCTGCAGTTAAACCAGGTAGCACAGGAAACAGCTTCTACCTCCGAGGAGCTCGCCGCTACTTCGGAGGAAATGTCTTCCCAAGCGGAGGAACTTGGATCCGTGGTAAGCTTTTTTCGCCTTCACGGGTAGCCACCTTCGGCAAAAAATTATTTTCTGCCGGCAACAAATCGCTGCCCCCTTCGATACATGACTTCGTCATCACAACTTCGTCCACTGCGTGTCAGGGTAAACTCTGTCAGGGCAAGCCGCGCAGGGCTTTTACTTTAACTCTTTAAACATTTTGCGCAACTTTTCGATAGCTGCATCGATGGAGCTTTCGCGCACGACGAGCGGGGGTGCTAGGCGGATAACATTGTCGCCCGCGCGACCAATAATAAGTCCATGAGACAAAGCTTTTTCTACCAGTGGACGGGCCTCACGACTGTTTTTGAGAACGACGCCAACTAAAAGGCCAAGGCCGCGAATTTCTTCAATGAGATCCGGAAATTCTTCGCGAAGTTCCTCAAGACCGGTGTAGAGATAATCGCCCATTTCGCGCGCATGCTCTAACAACCCCTGCGATTCAATGGTGCGAAGGACTTCGTATCCCACCGCCGTAGCCAGCGGATTGCCGCCAAACGTGGAGCCGTGCATGCCTGCGGAAAAAACGTCCGACAATTTGTCTTTGACGAGCATGGCACCGATGGGAAAACCTCCGCCAAGCCCCTTTGCCATGGTGAGAATATCGGGCTCGGTTTTATAGGCCTGGTACGCAAAATATTGGCCGGTTCTGCCCACGCCGGTCTGGACTTCGTCAAACACAAGCAGAGCTTCTTCTTCGTTGCAGCGTTCGCGGACCGTTGCGATAAACTCCTCGTCCAGAGGAAGCACGCCACCCTCGCCCTGTATCGGTTCTAAGATAACACCCGCCGTGTTTTCGTCTATGGCCAACACAATGGACGCTGTGTCGTCTACGAGCACAAACTCTATGTCCGAAACCAGAGGACCAAAACCGTTGTGAATTTTTTCCTGTCCAGTTAAAGACATTGCGCCAAACGTTCTGCCGTGAAAACTTCCCTTCAGGGAAACAATTTTCGTTTTCTTTTTGGCATGCGCCTGGCCGTAAGCGCGCATGAGCTTGAGCGCCGCCTCGTTGGCTTCTGTTCCGGAGTTCGCGAAAAAAACCTTTCCAGGGAACGTGACCTCTACGAGAGCCCGGGCAAGCATAACCGATGGCTGGTTGTAAAAAAGATTGGATACATGCCATAGCCTGTCTGCCTGGGAGCGAAGTGCTTCAATGAGATCCGAGTTGGCATGCCCCAGAGATGTTACAGCAATGCCACTTAAAAAATCAATATATTCTTTTCCTGTCGTATCGTACAAAAATTCTGCGGTTCCATATACAAAGGCAACCGGCATACGCGCATAGGTTCCCAGAATGTATTTTTTATCGAGATCGCGGATTTGCTCAAAATTCATGGGCTCATAGGGATCAAACTCTTTTTCCCGGGCGAGTTCTTCCGGAGTTTTCTCCCGCAACGTTCCGTAAATTTGTTCGAGCTCTTCGCGAGTAGCTCCCTCTTCATTTTGCTCATGTTGGTGCATGCGCCGCAGTAGACCGACGATTCAGGCTGACAAGCAGAATGACTTTTCTATGGCTGTGCACCAGAACAACCAAAATTGTCCGGATTTTAAGGATTTTTGTATCATG
>DYKF01000095.1 GCA_020722745.1 Caldithrix sp. | reverse complement strand
GAATGGCGAAAACGACAAGGATGTCGTAGTTTTCGCCCCTGGGTTTTGCGGTCTGCCTGTGCCCGTAGGGTAAATGCGTAGCAAGCCGCAGGCAAAAAGTCCACGGAGGGACTTTTTCAGAGGATACCTAGGACTTAAGCGGTAGGAGTAGCCGCTGCTCCACACTTCCCTCTCCGGGCAATGCCCAAGGTTTTTACTCCACAAATGAATGCTTGACAAGGAGACAACTCATGAAAGACAGCACTATGACAAAAGCCGCTAAAAACAGCCCAGACATCAGCAAAGAAAAAGAAAAAGCACTCGATGCAACCCTGCTCCAGATTGAAAAACAATTCGGAAAAGGAGCCATCATGAAACTCAATGGCGAGACCGTTGCTCAAGTACCTGCCATTTCTACAGGCTCTCTTCCTCTCGATATTGCTCTGGGAATTGGCGGCGTGCCTCGAGGGCGCATTGTAGAAATTTACGGCCCCGAATCTTCCGGGAAAACAACTCTCACTCTGCACATTGTTGCGCAGGCTCAAAAAATGGGCGGCATGGCGGCCTTTATAGACGCCGAGCACGCTTTAGATCCTTCCTATGCCCGCCGCCTGGGCGTAGATGTAGACGAGCTGCTCGTTTCTCAGCCAGACTCCGGAGAGCAGGCCCTGGAAATTACGGAGGCACTCGTTCGTTCCAACGCTCTCGATGTAATCGTGATAGATTCCGTGGCCGCTCTGGTACCACGCGCAGAAATAGAGGGAGACATGGGGGATGCCCACGTTGGGCTTCAGGCAAGGCTCATGAGCCAGGCACTGAGAAAGCTCACCTCTGCTATCCACAAAACAAATACTATCGTCATTTTCATTAACCAGATCCGCATGAAAATTGGCGTTATGTTTGGCTCTCCGGAAACTACGAGTGGTGGAAATGCTCTCAAATTTTATGCATCTGTGCGCATGGACATACGCCGAGTGGAGACCCTGAGCAAAGGGGACGAACCAATCGGAAACCGCGTTCGCGTAAAAGTTGTCAAAAACAAGGTAGCCCCACCCTTCCGGAAGGCCGAATTTGACATCATGTTCAATCAGGGCATTTCGCGCGAGGCAGCCATTATCGACGAAGCATCTGAAATCGGGATTGTGAAAAAATCCGGAACATGGTATTCTTATGGAGAAACCCGCCTGGGCCAGGGCAAAGAAAATGCGAGACAGTACCTTCTGGACAATCCGGAGCTGGGCAATATTCTCGAAAACAAGGTTCGCATGTTCCACAATCTTCCCGTTGAGCCGGGAGCACCGGGCACAGAGCCAGATCCGGAACTAGCAGAGGCAAAAGCGAAGGGAGTTGCTGCCGACAGGTTTGCAGCATCGCCAGACGACGAAGAAGCCGCAGAATAACCACAATCGCGAGGCCCGCCGGCGGGCCTTTGGTTACACACCAGACAAGCAGCTTATTTACGGGAACATATAGGAATTAATTTTTTAGGCTTTCCTTGCGAATTATGCAAAAAAGGAATTTAATTTTTTCAAACTTTTGAATAAAAAGATGTTTTCTTAATGCACTGGCTCTTCTGTCAGTTTTCTCTCCATAATCATGCGGGCATATTTTCTTTCGCAAGCGGCACTACAATGCGGAAAACGGCTCCGTCTGCCTCGTTAAATGCTACTATGCTGCCGTTAATTTTTCTAATAATTTCGCGCGCAAGGTATAATCCAATGCCCGTTCCACTCTCCCTTTTGGATGTAGAAAAAATTTCAAAAAGCTTGCCGGGCAAAAACTCCTGAGGAATACCACCTCCATTGTCGCGCAATTCAAGAACAACATTTTCGCCAGAGATTCCCTGCTGGATGTGAATTCGGGGGGCAGAAATATTTTTTTCGCGGAACACGTCACGGGCATTGCTTATAATGTTGAGTATCACCTGTTTAAATTCGTTGGGATATCCGGAGACGCGGCATTCTCCGGATGGTGTATAGTCCAGTTTCACTCCATCCTGCTGCAACTGTACTTCAAAGATTTTCACAACATCTTTAATGGCCTCTGCCACAGAAAATATTACGCGGTCTTTACTCGGCTTAAAAAAGCTGCGAAAGCTTTCAATCGTTTCCGATAAAAAGCGAACCTGTCGCACAATGCGCTCTACCGAGTCATTAAGACGCTCTTCGTTGAGCTCTCCAAATTCCATGGATTCCGGTAGATCCTGTGCAATGATAGAAATTGAATTGAGCGGCTGTTTCCACTGGTGAGCGATAGCGCCAATCATGGTTCCCATTTCTGCCATTTTGGATTGCTGAATAAAGAGAGCCTGCTGGCTTTCTTTATCCTGCTGGAGCTTTTTGACTTCTGTCATATCGTGAACCACAGTCATGATGATTGGCTCGTTTCCCACTCGGATCATTCGAGAACGGATGAGAGTATGCTTTTCTTTTCCATCCACAGTTACGACTTTTTCTTCAATATCGAGCTTACCCGTCGTGCGCAATATTTCCGCAAGCTTCATAGTTTCTTCGGGTGAACGATGAATATTCATGGAATCCGGATTCATGGAGCGTGCTTCCAAATGGGTAACGCCCAAAAACTGACAGGCTGCATCGTTCATCTCCAGAAAATTTCCCGGGCGACCATTCTTGTCAAATCCGTGCACAAAAATGGCATCCGGCACAGAATTAAACAAAACCCGAAACTTTTCGTCGCTCTGGATGCGGGCGACCACCTCGTGCTCAATCTGTTCAGCAAGGTTGCTGTTCGTTTTTCGCAGCGAATTCTGGGCCTGCACCTGTTCCGAAATATCCACGTAAGCGATGACTACTCCGTACCCGGGAAGTTCTATCGGCATGGCGCTCACAGAAATCCAGCTGACTCCATCTGGCTTTACAATTCCCATGACAACATTGCGAACAGCACGCTTTTCCTTAAGGGCAATAACGCTGGCGTATTCATCTTCAGGCATGGGAGAACCATCGGACCGAATAATATTCCACTCTTTGCAGGCATAATTGAGTGCAAGATGTTTCTCTTTGGTGATTTCTAACAGTTTCTCGGAAGCTTTGTTGGCATCAATAATCCAACCTTCTTTGTCTGTCACCGTAATTCCAACAGGCAAAACATCGTACACGCTGCGCAGAAGTTTTTCCTGCTCTTTAATAAGAAGCTCGTTTTTTTTGCGCTCGTCAATATTCTGCACGGTTCCGAGCATGCGGACAGCTTTTCCATTATAGTCGCGGACGAGAACTTTCCCGCGCACCTCCAGCCAGAGCCAGCCACCGGCTGCTTTACGAAAGCGGTACTGGTCTTTTATATCATTGCGCTGCGAATTCATGGCGAAAAAGTGCTGGCGCATTCTCTCGCGATCATCTGGATGCACCAGCTGCACCCATAAGTTAAAAGGCACCTCTTTTTTGTCTCCCGTGTAGCCCAGCATGGTAAGGCTGGAAAAATCTACAATAATCTTCTGGCTGCCTGCGTCAAAATCCCACAGGCCGGTTTCACTGGCAGAAAGAACAAGCTCCAGCCTCTCTTTGGTTTCCCGCAAACTCTGCTGCGTAGTAACCTCGGTTGTAATATCTTCAAACGTTACTACAGAACCAAGCAGATCATCTTTTTCGTACAGGGGTCTCGCGTGCAGCCGCACCGAAAAAATAGTGCCGTCTTTTCTGCGAAATGTTTCCGTCGTTTTTAATTCTGCCTGGCCCATAATGACTGATTTAATAACAAGACATTCGGTCTGGGGCATTAGATTATTGAAAGAGTGAGCATGAAACAGATAATGCGCTGATTTTCCAAGAGCTTCCTTTTCAGAAAAACCCAGCAATTTTAAAGCCGCATTATTAATATGCGTTATTCTACCCCTTTTGTTTACGACATATAGTCCTTCGCCAATCGTTTCGAGAATGGAACGCAATCCTTCCGAGGAAATCAAATGCTTTCTACTGCGGTAACTAACGTAATAGAAAATGGCCAGCGCAAAACCAGAAAGCGATAAAACCAAATATATTGAACTGAGTACCTGCATGCTGTCTCCGTATGTTCATGAACCAAGATACTTTTTTTTGGCCCGAACATGGTCTCCGTAAGATTTTGAAAACTGATGAGAACCGTCGCCCTTTACCACAAAAAACATGTAGTCTGTTTCAATGGGATGCAGGGCAGCTTCTATAGCGGGAAGCCCCGGATTGGCAATCGGCCCAGGCGGAAGACCTCTCACCTTGTAGGTATTATAGGGCGAATCTACTTCGAGATCCTTAAAATAGATACGTTTTTTCTGCTTTTCAAATGTGTACTGAATTGTCGCACACGATTCCAGTGGATAGTTTTGTCTCATTCGGTTGGCAAAAACGCCGGCAACGAGAGCCCTCTCTTCCGGAAGCACGGCCTCGCGCTCTACAATGCTTGCAAGAATAACCAGCTCATGCCTTTTTTGGGGATCCGTTGGAAATTCTTTGAGCTCTTTTGTTTTCGCAAGAAAAAGCTGTATCATAGTTTCTATAATCTTCTCCTTAGGATAGCCTATGGGAATCTCGTAAGTTTCGGGAAACAGATAACCTTCGGTGGAAGCAGTCGGTATAGAGTATTTGCTCAAAATATCTTTTCGTGAGGCATATTCCAGAAATTCTGCACGCGAAGCAAAAAATCCTTTTTCGGTGAGTACGTCCCCAATCTGTCGGTTGTTGTATCCTTCGGGAATGGTAACGCGCCGCGTTTTGGTTTGTCCGCTCGTAATAACAGAAATAATTTTCTCTGCGCTCATGCCATCGTTCAGAGAATAAATACCCTTTTTGATGGAACGCTCTTTTCCCATGAGCAGCAGCTGGTATCGAAAAAAAGTACGACTGCGAATGAGTTTAGCATCTGACAGAGAAGAGGTAACAGCAGAAGGCCCCCAGCCACTCTTTACCATAAAGTCAACGGAATGATCCCCCGTACCGGCAGGAGCAGTTTTGACCTGGAATAGAAAATAGAGTGAAAGGAAACCAGCTAAACCCAGCACTCCCAAAATTAAAAAAAATCGACGCATGGATTATCCTTAACTGTCTTGACGACACGTAACCAATTTTTCAATACTGAAACGACGATAGATCGCACTCTGCAGTGTGTGATAGGATTGCTCTACTCCAACAACAAACCCCGTTCAATTGTATGATCAAAAAAATTCTTCCGGCCTTCCTTCTTTTTCCGCTCCTGCTGGTCCCTGCGTTTTCCAGTGCCGGTACCAGCGAGCAACAGATTCGCAGTGTAGCCATGCGAGGCAGCCAGAGCCAGCCAGCACTGCAGGCATATCTGCGCGGCATGGAGGCAGACAGAGCAGGCAATAAAAAGGCTGCACTTTCGTGGTATGCACGCGCGGCAGGAAGCTCCCAAAAACCGGAATCCACAGAAGCTTTCCTGAAGGCAATTCCACGCAAACAATCCTCTCTGTTTAATGCAGCGCTGCTGAAAGCAGCCAGAATAGCGCTCTATCAGGGAAAGCCAGATATTGCCATATCTATTTTAGACAAATTACAATTAGACAATAAAAGCTATTTTTATATGCCATCTCAACTGCTGCGCATAGATGCTCTCACCAAGACAAATCCTGCAGCGGCGGAGAGTCTCTGCGAAAAACTGTCGCATGAATCCGAAAATCCGGAAATATGGTTAAGGCGGGCCATACTCTCCGAGAGAAAGGGCGATAGAACCGAAGCAGTGCAATTCTATCTCAAGGTTTTGTCCTATCCGCAAAATGACTCCACGTATCTCCAGGCCGCACGCGCGCTGCTCAATCTTCCCGCAATAGAAAGGGAAACATCAGGAGAAAGACATATTCGTTTGGCCGAATTTTATAGAATAGAAAAACAGTACGCAAAAGCAGAAGGGGAGATGCTGAAAGTACAGCCAGAGCAGCTCGGGCAGAATCTGCTGTATTACTACGTCAAGAACTATGCACGTCTGCTCATAGATACGCGTCGCTACAGCGATGCCGTAAAGATCGTTCGCCAGTGGGGAGCCGCCCTGGATGACTCCGACCGCAGCGCATTACTATCCGATGCCTCCGAAAGATTTATCAAACCAGACCGCTACGCGGATATACTTTCCATCGTCCCCGAAAAATATTCTGGCCGGGAAGCCATGTACAATCGCATCATTGCACTATATAAAGAGAACGCTCCATCGCGCGCCGCAGAAGCACACTACTTTTTAACCTCCTTCGATAAAGATTCTTACTACGCAGACAAAACATACTTCTCCGAGTGTCTGGATTATCTTCTCGCGAAAGATACCCCAAAGGCAACAGCGTGTCTGCTATCCTTGAGGGAAGCAACGCGGGGAAGCTGCAGCGGTGGAAAGGCAAGATTTCATTTAGCGCGGCTGGCAGAAGAAAAGGGAGATGCAAAAGCGGCGGAAATTTTTTACAGGGAAGTCTATCTCAATTCTCCGGGAAGCTACTGGGTTAAAGAATCTTTCTCAAAAGCCTCAAAAGAATATGCTTCGTTCAAGGCAAACGATTCTGTAGAAACACTGCGCCCTGCCATTGCACGCTCTGGCGGCAATGAACAGTTCTTAAAAGACTTCTTTTCCCTCAAACGAAAGGACGCAGGCTTTGCCGTGGACTCATTCTGGAAACAATGGGAAAAGGATTTGTCCCATGTCTTTGAGAACGCGACAGAAGAAGAAAAACTCGCAGCCCTTTTTATTGCCGCAGACCAGTACAACGAAGGAATGGCCATGCTTCGCCACACACCGGCAGATAGAAAATATCTCATGCTGTACCAGGTTGGCAAATGGCAGAACAGCATCCTGCGCAAACATTACTATTTGCGGGAGTATCTAAAGGCAAAAAAATTTCAGCCGGACATATTTTTCATGAGCCAGGAAGCCATTGAATCTTTTTATCCCGTTCCCTATCGCGAACACGTTAAGGAAGCCCATCAAAAATACAAAGTAGATGAAGCTCTTGTGTACGCGATCATGAAACAGGAGTCCATGTTTAATCCACGGGCCCGCAGCTATGCCGATGCGAGAGGCCTCATGCAGTTGCTGCCCTCCACGGCAAAAGCTCTCAATCGGCGGGAAAAAATACCCGGACTAAATCTGTACCGCCCCCGCGACAATATTCTACTCGGTTCCAAATTTATTGCCGATCTAATTACTCATTATTCGGCACTGCCCGAAAAAATGGCTATTGCATATAACGCAGGACCGGGTCGGCTCCGTGACTGGAACCGCGTTTATTCGGGCGATATTTTTTACTTTATTGAGCAGATTCCATTTCAGCAGACTCATCATTATGTGAAGGTAGTCCGCAGGGAATATGACCGCTACGCGTATCTTCTCGATTATTATTACCAATAGAAACCAAATGGTATTTGCGCAACAAATCCGCTCGCGCGTTTTTCTTTAGCGCATTCCATAAATTGCCGTGGTAAAAAACAGAAAGCCAGCTTCGCTCTAATCCCGTGTGTAGCGTTATCGAAAGCGGAAGATGGCCGGAATACGCGGCCAGTTCTACCTCCCAGAAAAAATAGGGCAGCTCTATGGGACAGCCCAATATTTCCGAGAAGGCATTCTGCCATTTTTCTTTGTCCGTTCCAAAATCTCTCAGCATGGCTACCGCCGTGCACGTACTGATTGTAATCTCCATATATTATATAATGTGTTTAGAATTTCAATTGTTTCTGTTTTTTATAAAAAAGTTAGATCTGATTCTTTATCAGAGCAAACTTCCGGCACATGGACCCTTCGACTGCGCTCAGGGTAAATTCACCGGCATTTTGCGAAGAAAACGCACGTTTTCGCCCCTTGGTTTTGCGGCTGTGCCCGCAGGGTAAACGCGAAGCGAGAATAGGGGCAGTGGACGCAGCAGCCGGATTTCTCCGGCCTGATTGCGACCTCAATGAGCAATTAAAGGCAACCTCTAAAAATTAATTTTCAGGCTTTCCTCACGCACTATATGAGGAGATTGAAAAATTAGAGGCTTCCTAACTAAAATTTTACGGCAGGAGCAGTATCTATCGCTTTTTCATTATCGACGGTAAAACTTGGCTTTTCCTTAAAGCCAAATACTTTAGCCGTAAAAACCTGTGGAAATTTGCGCGTATAAGAATTGTAAGCTGCTACCGCTTCTATAAAGCGTTTTCTCTCTACGGCTATTCTATTTTCCGTGCCTTCTAACTGCGCAGACAAATCGCGAAAATTTTCACTCGCCTTGAGATCGGGATACTTTTCCACAACAACCATCAGGCGGGAAAGCGCAGACGTCATGGCTCCCTGGGCTTCGGAAAATTTCTGCATGGCCGCCGGATTATTGATCATCTCTGGTGTCAGTTGAACAGAACCAATACGCGAACGCGCATCTGTAATCGCCGTAAGCGTATCTTTTTCGTGGGCGGCATATCCCTTGACCACTTCTACGAGATTGGGAATGAGATCTGCGCGACGCTGGTATACATTGATCACCTGAGCCCAGCTGGCTTTCACGTTTTCATCGAGTTCTACTATGCGGTTGTACCCGCAATTGCTGAGTGTAAGGCTTGCCAGAACGGCTATCCATAGTTTACGCATGAAGCAGTATTTCTTACCGAATTATCCTGCCAACATTTTTTATCAGGCCTTCGCAGCTCAAATATCCTTCTTGTATAATAAGGGAACCTATAGTTTTTTTAGCTTTCCTTGCGCAATATATAAGTATAAAAATTTAAATTTTTTTCAAAATTTTGAAAAAAATAGAGACTCCCATTATATTGTCTTTTCTGATTGACTGTCAGAAGCTTGTCAGTCATACTGTTTCCACAGCGTGTATTTTTTGGAGGAAGGACATGAGCAGTATACGATGGGTAGACAAATTAAAAACAAATGTGCAAAGGATAGACGAAGAACATAAAGAACTTATTCGGATCTTTGCAGAACTCAACGAAGCCATCCTGAGTGGACACAGCCGCTCCGTCATTACCGACGTTTTTCAAGGTTTGCTCAATTACACGCGTACCCACTTTGTAACAGAAGAAAAGCTGATGCTTCATTACAGATATTCTGATTTTTCCATTCATAAAGAAGACCATGACCGTTTTGTCGCCGAGGTAATGAACCATCTAAAAGACTATATGGAAAATCGTGTTATCCCCTCACAAAAAATCTTTCACTTTTTAGCCCACTGGCTTATAGAACATATCATGGGACACGACAAAAAACTTGGCAAGTTTCTAAATGAACAAGGAGTACTATAATGAATGCGACCAGGATTTTTTGATATCGCTTGTTTTGTTATCCGCAGCTTTTGTAAGCTGCAATAAACGAACAGAAGCGGTCCAGGGGAGAATAATTTTCATGGTGGGTACCGCAACCATAAACGGAGTTCCTGCAAAAACAGAGAACATTGTTTCCACCGGGGATCTATTAACAACCGGACCAAATTCCAAAATCGATATTGTCTTTCAGGAAAAGAACATTGTGCGTATAGGCGCTGATTCTCTGGTTACCCTCGATTTTCTAAACAATAAAGCTACCATCCAGAAAGGTTCTTTCGCAGCCGTTTTAAAGGGACTAAAAGCGAACCAGGAATCCACCTTCCATATTCAAACACCGGTAACCGCCGCTGCTGTCCGGGGGACGTCGCTGTTCACAGAAGTACTGGACCAGGATCGCACGTATTTTTGCGACTGCAATGGTGTTATTGAAGTCGAAGGAAAAAACGGGGAGGGAAAGCAATTGCTCCAGGCTTCACACCACAAAGCACTTCTTTTTCATAACAAAGATGGCGCTGTAAATATATCGCCGTCTACTCTGCTCAACCACACCGATGAGCAACTGGAAGAGCTTGCTCAAAAAATTGGCCAGCGCATTGACTGGAACTCCATTCCGGGTAAATAGGTCTGTTAATCTCTGGCAGAAATGTAAAACCCAGAGACATACCTGACAAGCGAGGGGGAAGCGTTTTCAGAAGATACTTCGCGTTTAGAGTACAATAAATCCTTCGATGCGGGCAGGCAATCGTGGCTCCATGGCGGGGTGCACTTCGTGCGGATTTTTTTTGCAGACCCTGCGGGTCGCGTGCCGTTACAAGGG
>DYKF01000094.1 GCA_020722745.1 Caldithrix sp. | reverse complement strand
GCCATTGTCTAACTTCTTGCGGTGGAATGAAGCTGCTCTTCAAAAGACCATGACGAAGCAATCCGGCAATCCAACGACTGTCGCCTATGTCCGTCTTCCGACCGGACACGTTCTTCATGTCTCGTGCATTTGCCAGTACCACATGGAAAGCTTCTTCGAGAACGTTATGCACCGGTCGCCAGTAAATCCCCGTGCTCTCCATCGCCACCACCGTACAGTCATGCTCTATCAACCATTCCTTCAATCTCATCAGGTCATCCGTAAATGTGCCGAAAACTTTGATCTCGTGCTTCTCCTCCCCGTTATTGTCGGAAAAAATAACACAGGCCGAAATACTCTTCTTGTGAACATCCATCCCGCAACAAATTGGGTGCACTATCCTGATTATTCTGCTACCATCGCTCTGAGTCATGGCCTTCCTCCTGATTAAGTTTTTTGGTAAACTGCTTATCAGTGGATTACCGTGACTCAACTTTAATTGCAACTAACCTATTTTCATCATTCGTTGTGCCCGCGCCGGGTATGGGGGTTTATCGATTTTCGCCGATTTTCCAGCGGTAAAGTATAATTTCATCTCTTTTCTCCCCCTGAACAATCTCGACATTACGGTACCAATCGGAAGATTCAATATCTCTGATATTTCACCGTAAGAGAAGCCTTCGACATCCTTTAAAAACACCGGAATCTGATATTTTTTCGGTAAATTTTCAAATGCGGTTTTTATATCTATTGAATTCAAGAACGAACAGTTTGACAAACTTTCTAAATTGGATACTTCATCCAGCTCAACCATGTCTTTTGCCAGAAGCGGATCTTTTTCTCTTAGTTGATCCAAGAAAATATTTTTCATTATTTTAAACATCCAGGTCTTGCAATTGGTTCCGAAATCAAATTGATCAAATTTTGCATAGGCTCTCAGATAAGTTTCCTGAACCAGATCTTCAGCATCCCTGATACTGCCAGTCAGCTTTAAAGCAAAGGTGTAAAGCGCGCTGAAATGGGAAAGGGACACCGATTGAAATCTTTTGCTTTTCAAGACCATCAGATTAGTTCATGTCCTTATATTTTTTGTTCCTATCTTGTGTAAACGTTGATTGCATCCATTTTATTCCCAAATACTTTAAAAATTCATCAGTAATGTCCAGTCAGGATTTTGGATAAGGGTATAAGAATTTTGGTTAATCACGGTTATGTTTTTTAAAAATATGTATTTCAGTGAATATTTTTCCTGACAAATCAGCCACTTGGTGGGGAAATTTGACGTAGCTGCCTGATATTTGAGAGAGTATTTAATGCCCTGCATTTGACTGCCAGGGGAATTCCGGAACAAATCTGAACATACAGTCAACTTATGAAACCTGTCAACACCATATTGCCACGAATTACGCCTTTGCTTTCGGGTAACCGGCCCTTGAAGAGGTTTTTTGAGGGACAAAGGCGGAGTCAAGACTCCGCCTTTGTCCGCCCTTAATTAATTGCTGACCTGCTTATATCCCGGGATTGCCGGGATGGCGAACATAGGCATTTCTCCGGTGAGAGCCTTCATGAATTCAACGACATCCTCAAGTTCTCTGTCGGTGAGCTTACGTTTGGTCTTGTATTCCGGATCCAGATTATTATTGGGGATTCCATTGAGACAGATAATTGTGGCCTCTTTAAGGCTATAGGTACGTCCATCATGGAAATAGGGTGCAGTCTGGGCAACATTGCGCAGGGTTGGTGTCTTAAATCTGCCTTTATCCGCCGGATTTTTTGTAACCGCATAACGTCCGGGAGGATATTCTTCACCTTTTTTCAACTTGACGTCAAAACCGATACCGACATTATGAAACATGTTGTCGGAAAAGTAACCGTCGGTTTTAGTATAAGTGTGACACTTTTTACAATTGCCTCTTTCGGGATCATCAAAAAGTTTTTTCCCGCGGATTGCCGCCTCTGACATGGCGGCTTTTTGGTTTCCATAATAATACTTGTCAAATGCTGAATTGCCCGACAAGATCGTTCTTTCAAAAGCGCCAATCGCCTTCTTGATATTGGCGAAACTTAAATATTCACCGAAAGCGATCATGGAAAGTTTTCTATATTCAGCGAATTTATTAAGATTCTGAGCAATTTCATTGGGGCAACCGGCCATTTCCACTGATGCGGTCATGGGGCCGCCGGCCTGATCTTCTAATGATGGCGCCCGACCATCCCAGAACAAGGTTGTTGAATAGGCGCTGTTGAGAACCGTTGGAGTATTCATCACGCCCACAGCATGCTGATGTCCAACAGCTACAGGCGCGGCATTGGAATAGCCCAATTGCGGGTCATGGCACGTTGCGCAGGAAATTCCGCAAGACTTTGAAAGTCTGGGGTCGAAATAAAGCATTTTCCCCAGTTCAATTTTAGCCAGGGTTAAAGGATTATCTGCAGGAGAAACAAGTTCCGGCAGCCCCAGAGGAACCTCGATTACGACCTCGCGATCAGCGGCCAGGGTCGCCCCTGTGCCCACCCCGATGATGAAAAATACAACCAGTAGACTAATTTGAAAATAACGACGTTTCCTTTTCATGAGCCAACCTCCTTGTTAATAAAATGAATTAAAAAAGATTTTTACCAAGCAGTCGTCCAGATCGCCTCCTTTCTATGAGTGGAATGGTTTATTGCTTCTGCTTCGCGGCTTCCGCTGCAGCGGCAGCGGCAGCGGCAGGGTCATATTGGCATTTACATATCTTTCTCAGCAGTTTCTTCAACACATCGATTTGCTCGTCCGACAAAATGTCTCCCCAAGGGGGCATAATAAAGGACAACTGCTCCTTTGGCCCCCCCTGCTTGATGGTGTTGACAATCTGTTCGTCGGTAAAAACCGGCAAGTTTTTGGGAGAAGTAAAATCTTTAGGTTGAGTTGGAAGATCCTCAGTGGCATTGATACCTTTGCCATCCCCTTTTTCTCCATGGCACTGAGCACAATAGTACTGGTACAATGCATCACCATTGTCCTGGGCGGCACTTGCAGGTAAAAACGTAATCACCAGACAAAAACAGGCAACAGATAATATCAATTGTAATTTAATATAGTTAGATAAAGTCAGATGCTTTGTCATCATTTTACCCCCATATTTGTGATGTATGTCGCCAGAGCAGCCCTGTTTTCATCGGTAAACTTGTTAAAAGCACTTTCTCCAGGGATGGGGCAGCCTCCGTTCGGGTAATAGCGTCTGGGACTTTTGAGAAATGCGTACACCCAATCAGGATTGAGTCTTTTATCCGCACCGACCAGGGACGGACCGCTGAACCCTCCGATCGTTTTATCCAGGCGATTTATATATTGATGACAGGCATAGCAGCCCTGGTGCTTTTCAAATAACTGCCTTGTTTTACCAAGCATTGACTTACGCTTTCCTCTCGATTCCGGCAGGGGTTCAGTTGCTCCCTTCTTGATTTCTGCATCCACAAGGGTCATGAGGTAACTGACCAGATCGGGTATTTTTGAGGCATCAACGGCGGGGTGATCATTGGCGCCCTTTGTGAGGGTCCCCCACTTCACCCCCAATATAGGCTTTGGTGCGGCCAGCCATTTTTCCAGCCAGCCTTTTTTGAATTTGCTTCCGGCGAACCATAGCGGCATCCCCTTGAGAGCTTTTGCCTCTTCAAGGGAAACTTTTGTGGTCCGGGAAAGCGAATGACAGGACAAACAGTTCTGTTTATAGAAAGCCTCGCCTTTTTTTATGTCAGCCCGGACGGGTTGAATGAAAAAGAGAAGAGAGAATGTCAGAGCCAACAGCAAACTGATTAGATTTTTATGTATTATCAACCACATATAACACGCCTCCTTGATAGTGATTTGCCGGTTATGCCGTCTGAAATATCAACGCCCTATCTTTTTATCCTTAAAGGGATTCATCAGAAACCTTGTCATCAGATCTATTTTTTCATCAGGTGAAATCTCAGGAAACCCGGTTTCATCCGTCTCTAAATTTTCAAAGCGTTCATAAAAATCAAAATAGTAGAAAAAGTTTTTCATCTGGGTTCCGGGGATGATCAACTCGGGATATTTAAGCCAGTTTCTTATGTATTCCGGCCTGAGTCTCCGCTTGACCTCGGCCAGGTTAGGACCTTTCAAATCCCCGAACCGACTTCTATCTTCAGTTCTGATCTGGTCAAAGTAGTGGCACTGAAGACAGACCTTGAATATTTTTTCAGCGGTCTGAACCTCGGTAATTTCAAGCTCTGGAGTCGTAAAAAACGGGTTATGGGCTACTTCGTCCCGAGCCAGGAAAAATTCCACCAGATCCTTTACCTCACTTTCCTCAAGGTTGAAGGTCGGCATCGTCGCTTTGGCGAGCGGCCTGATAAGGTAAGGAGATTTTATAAACTGGAACAACCAGTTGGGAGCGACTTTGATGCCCTCGTAGTTGAGAATGGGAGGGGCAAAATTCAGATCCTTGTAGTTGGCAAGTATGAGTCCTTCGTCAATGCCGGAAGAGTTAACGGTTTCGAAGCCCATTTCCTTGTTCAAATATTCGACCGAATCAATGTCGAAAAACCAGCGATTACGGAACAATAAATCTTCGACTTCAGGTTTTTCCTTGATAAGGGACTTGACCTGGCTATCGGTTAATTTACAGCCTTTTTCATAGAGAGTACCCTTTTTGTCCGAGATTTTCTTCAGGAGCAAATTGTCGGCTGACCAATAATAGTTGTTTGTGATATCTTTAGTCAGTTTTACTGCTTTTTTGGTAAGGCCGATTTTATGGCAGCCGACGCAATTAAATTTTTCGATCACCCTCATGCCGGAGAAAAACGGATCACCGGTATCCCATAAGGGATGGTTGTATTGGGAGGGGAGGTTCTGTTTTGTGAACCCCAGAACAAAGACCCGCAAGGCTTGAGCTTCATCATCACTGAGCTCAAAATTCGGCATAATCAGCTTGATGGTATCCGTTGAAAAAACCCGTGGAGACTTTTCTTTAGCCAGAACCCATGCTGCACGGGTTCTGGGAATATCATTGACATTGCCGAAATCGAGTTCATCAACCCGCTTATCGCCAAAACCCGTGTGCTCCGGCGCTTTTTTAAATCCCGGCTCAAAACCCTCCATTGTGTGACATCCGGTGCACCCCTTTTGGGCAAACAGTTTTTTGCCATCTTCGACAAGCTGTGTTTTTTTAGTGGGGGAATTCCCGGGGGTTCTCATTTTTCCTTTTTTACCCAAGGTAAGCAGATAACTTGCAATATCGGCAATTTGACTGTCGGGTAGACGAAAATCCGGCATGACCGTTTCCGGATCATAGGCAAGGGGATTTTTGATCCATGAAACTGCCCACCGAAAATCCACTTTTTCTGCTATCCGCGAGAGGTCGGGCCCAAAAGCGCCCCCTTTCTCATTGACCGTGTGACAGCCAAGGCAACCAACATCATCGACCAGCTTTTTACCTCTCTGGATATCACCGGAGCCAACGGCCAGGATTCCAGAGTTTTTTTCTTTTCTGGTCAGCAGAAAGGCGGAAAGAGCCCCGATCTCTTCAGACAGAAGGTCAAATGAGGGCATGTCTGTTTCAGGGAGATAGTCTTTGGGTTTTTTAAGCCACCTCTCAAGCCAGCCCCTGTCCACTTTATTCCCGACATGGCTCAGAACCGGGGCGATACGGCGGGGCCGCTCAAAGCCTTGCAGCACATGGCAACCGAGGCACCCCTTGGCAATGTAAAGTTTCTTTCCATGGGTTAAGGCCGGCGCGTCAGGAAAGTCCACATGCTCAGGGACATGCTCATTGTACGGATGACATCTGGTGCAGGAGGACTCGACCATTTTCCCCCGCAGAAGAGGTCGATTCCACTCTTTTGTTTCTCCGTGACCCTCTTCAACCGATAACCCCATGCCATCACCGTCATGACAAAGAGTACAACCAAAAGTCCTGGGCGGATGGCGATTGAAAAAATCTCCCGGATGCTGGCCAAAGGGGCCATGAACTTGCGCAAACGTTGCCTTCTCCACACCGGCGTGGCAGGTTGCACAACGATCAGCTCGCTTCAATTCGGGAATCCAGATTTGATCGATTGTCGACGGGCGGCGGCTATTCAACGCAAGCCGCTTACTCAGTTGCAGTTCCTGAGCTTCCAGTTTCCTTAATTCATCGCCTGTGGCGTCAATTTTTTTAGTTTCAAGGAGTTTTTTTTCTTCAAGAAGCAGTGTTTTTTCAGTCTCCTTGAACTTTTCCTGAAACACCTTCCATGGACGGGAGACCTCAGCAATAACGACCCATCCGGTTGTCGCAAGCAGGATCAGACCGAAAAGAACCAGTAAGATTTTTTGAGTGAATTTAAGTTTCATTTATGTGCTTTTCTTCTATCTTTTATATGTTGAAAAATGGCGTCCTCAGAACATACTTGACATTAAAGAGAAGGCGTAGTGCGATTTTGACCGGTATGAAAAACATGGAAAGCGCCAGAAAAATTATGATCAGGGATCTGGTTCTCCCCAGGCGCTGCACAAAACCTTTGCCAATCACTATCGACAGAAAGGTTCCTCCTATGAAAAAAAGTCCCAGAAAAACTACACCAGCCAACCAGTGGAAAGACCACAATACCTCATTAGAGTGTTTCACGACCGCCCACGATTCCCAGGGCCAATAAAAATACCAGGAGGGACCGCGTAAAAAAGCGCCGACGAAAATCAGAACAAACCACATGATAAAACCGAACAGAAACAAGAGGGTGGCCATTTTTCTTTTCCCAAGGCGGTATTCTCCGGAGATCGGATTATTGATATCCAGGTAAGGAATGAAAATGAGCCCTGCAACAATCAAACCGGGTACGACCACACCAGCAAGCCAGGGATCAAAATAGACGAGCATTTCCTGTAATCCGAGAAAATACCAGGGCGCCTTGGCCGGATTTTCCGTCCAGGCAGGGTCAGCTTCGGGACGTAAGGGCGCATCCACCAGGAGGGACCACACAACTAAAAGAACCACAACGCCAACGGATGCCAGGAGTTCCTTGAAAACCAGATCCGGCCATACGAATTCTTTGTCCGTTGCGGACTTACCCTTTTCAACAACTTTATTATCGTTCTCCATATTCTTTTTCCTGACTTTCGAGATATGAGATTCACATGCCGGCGGTTACAGCGGCCCACTGATGTTGTCCTTTCTGATACGCCAGAAATGCACCCCGGCAAGAATCAGGACAACCATGGGAAGCAAAATTACATGCAAAACATAAAAGCGAAGCAGTGCGACAGGCCCGACTTCAGTCCCACCCAACAGCACAAAACGCACATCATGATATTTATCCACTACGGCGAAAGGGCCTTCATGACCGAGGAAAGGCACGGCCCGGGCCATATTTGTTCCGATAGATATGCCCCCATAGGCCAACTGATCCCAGGGAAGCAGATAGCCGCTAAAGCTCAGCAACAGCGTATTGATCAGCAAAAGCACCCCGATCACCCAGTTGAATTCTCTGGGCGGCTTATATGAGCCGGTAAGAAAAACCCTGAGCATGTGAAATATGACGGTGATAACCATAAGATGAGCCCCCCAGCGATGCATGTTTCTGAGAATGGCCCCGAAGGGGATGTCAATCATCAGTGATTTGATGTCCATATAGGCGAATTCAACAACAGGTCGGTAATAAAACATCAGCAAAATACCTGTCACAAATTCAACAATAAATACAAAAAATGTGATTCCCCCCAGACACCAGGTAAATCGTATTCGAAACGCATGCTTTTTTAGCCGTATCGGATGAACATGTAAAAAAAAGTTGGAGGTAATCTGCAAGGCACGATTTTTATCGGTATTTGCATAACCGTGCCTGAAAACAGATTTCCAAATAGAAGACCCTGTTATGCCCTTTATGAACCTATGAGATAAGCCGTATCTATCTTTTTGTTCACTCATTACACCCTCATAGCTTTGCAGATAAATAGTTGATAATATTTATATTATCTATCATTGAATTGATAAATTTCTTATAAAATGTGAATTTTATTTTCAGATGCTTTAGATAGATAAACGAATTCCTTATCGGTTTTATTCCAATTTTTTAACAAATATTTATTATTCTTTAAGTATTTGATTTTACAGATATGTAAAGTAGAATTATCTTAAGGAGTATCCCTGCATCTTCGGCAAATTATACCTGTTGCCAAGCTGAACTTATTCAAATTTATAGTTTTGAACATCTTTTGTTTTCGACAATCGCACCGCTCATTATTATAATTTTAGCGAACGAAAGTTCGAAAGCTGCGCGGGACAAGGGGGCAGAGGTGCGATGGTTAGGTATGGCCGGGGCAAATCCCGGATATAAATTAGAAGGGTCGTGCCTTTCATTTGCCATCATAATGCACCTCTGTCCGCTTCTTTGCGCCACATGCTGGTTATTGATTTTTCACGGGCAGTTCTGTATGGGATGTTCCACCACGAAAAACCCTACAGGAAAGGACCCTGCCCGTGAAGAACTCCTTTGTGCAACAATTCGCCCAAAATATCAACTTCAAATACGTCTGCTTTGACCGCGTCATCCTCAGGGGATACATCCGCTGCATGTTTTTCCCCGCTGGCGTTATCACATTCCTCAAATTAATGGGCTTTCGGAAGATTTCCAACGGCGTCATGCGCATCCTCACCGACCAGTTAAACTCCCATATCCTTAAGATTGCACAGGAAAAAGAAATACCCATTCACTGGTGGCCTTCCGTGGATGGTGGGAAGGATGGGGCCAAGCAAAGGTTCGTCCAAGAGAAATACGCCCGGCATGACTCCGGCAAAGGCGACCGCCTGTATTGTATCCTGACCGACAAAGAACCTGTCAAAACCTTTGCATCTCGTGAGCTTACTTCCCCAAAAGGCAGGAAATACGAGAAGCTCTACGATTGCCGCAAACCGGTGAAGCAGTACTACATCTATTTCCACGACCAGCTTCTGGGGGGGGTGATAAGTGCGAATTTTATTTCAACGGCCACAACGCCATCCAGGTTCAATTAGACAAAAAAGGCATTCGTTACCGACGTCATGAAAACGCTTTCGTCGATGTAGCCGAGCCCGAAGAGATCAAGAAAGCTGCGGAATCACTCCTCGGCAGAGATGTGCTCAACAGGGTCAACTACTGGATGAACCTCTTCTTCAAGTTCGACAAAGGCAAATATTCTACGTGTTCCAAGTATCTCCAGCATGAATGGTATCTCTCCCAGGTGGAAATATCCTCCAATATCGTGTTTCGATCAGCGCGTTTCAGCACCAGTCTCTTCGAACGGCTTCTGGATAAATTCCAACGCCGATTGCCTTAAGAGCATTGCCCAGGTTTTTAGCAGCCGTCCCCACAGGGAAACAAAATCCAAAACCTTCTGGAGACTCTACGACAATAACGCCTGCATTAAACACTGGTTCCGTGGCAACTCCATCAAGCAGTACAACAAAACCGGCTACACCATTATCATCACCGGTTTAATTTCATACCAGAATCACCGGAGTAAATTGATACCATTATCGCCGGTCCATTTAGGTCCACTCATTACATTCTGAGCTTTTTAAGGATCATATCATTCTTCTCATTCCATTTCATTCTTCTGATTCCAGGTATATACAGCAGCCATCAAGGATGATGGCGGTGGAATTATGGAAGAGGTGTCATGTTGTCATTGCGGGGGGTATTTTATCCCCGATCCGCGGCAGAAGCATCCCCGGTATTGTGGAAAATTGGTTTGTCAGCGCGCCCGGAAGGCGGCGTGGCAAAGGGAGAAGATTCGCGGCGATCCGGATTACCGGGCCAACCAGAAGCGATGCTGGCAGGACTGGTGCAAGGTTCATCCCGATTACTGGAAAGCATACCGGCAGAAACATCCTGATCAGGCAAAACGCAATCAGGACCTCCAGAGAATACGAAATATAAAACGCCGCAGCAAAAGCCGGAGTAACCCGCCGGGTATGAAGGGAGCCCTGATTGCAAAAATGGACGCGTCAGAATGCCTCGGAACGTCAAGTAGAACAACATTCTCCGGTCAATTCTGGCTGGTGCCGGTGATTGCAAAAATGGACGCGTTAAAAGTAAATATCT
>DYKF01000354.1 GCA_020722745.1 Caldithrix sp. | reverse complement strand
TCACACTACTAATACCGCTACGCGGAAAGTCAGATAGAAAACCTGCAAGGTTGTCTTAGGGGAGGTGGGAACAAACTATAAATCCACATATAACTAGGTTGGGCGAGCGAAGCGAGTAAGGGAAAAATAAAATGGATTTGTCAGATGTTGGGATTCGTAGTTTACGGTAGCAGCGCCGATGTCATATAAAACCACGATGGAAAAAATTTAAGCACTGGTTTCCACCAGTGCTTCAATATTGGGCTTTTCCACTTCACGAACCTGGTATCCTCCTCGACAAAAAACCCATCCCCTTTCTATGCGCTGTATGACAACACGATACCTGGAGATGTTGCCGTTTTTGTCGGTTATTACCCTCTCCCCGTTCTCGTCAGGTATAAAGTGCTTGATAATCAGCGGTGCGCTGCTTATATATACCTTGCTCCCTGTCTGATACTCTCCCCGAGATAGTCGGAACCTGTTTATCTCGTATTTAAATATTTCTCGCTCTAACTTGGTCATTTCGTGGTCTCTTTGCGGCGAATTTGCGTAATTGTGGATGTCAAGTGTCTTTAGCCCTGTTTTTCTTTGCCATACTCTCTCTGCTTCTCTCAGCCATTGATTTAAGCGAGTATGGTCATACTTGAATAGTGTCTCCCCTCCATTCCGCAAAAGTTCGTTGTATAGCGCTTTGTATATCGGGTCGCTTTGTATCACTTCTTCACCCAGGAAGTATGGGTCGAAATTAGGGTCGAAAAATCCCCAAACCTTATCCCACTCGTCTTCCTCTCTTATCTTTACTACTGCCCTATCTCTCCCTTTAAGGGTCAGTCCAACGCAAGGAAGGTCGCAGGTTTTCTGTGTGAGTGGATGGAATCTTCCGCAGTCCTCACAATACCATAGCGATATGAGGCATTCACCACAGCGATATATACCGTTTGCGCTTTGATATACACTTCCACCGCAGCGGGGGCACTCCCCGCTGCTTACTTCTTCCCAATTCTTTCGTATATAGTCCCTGACCTCGTGTTCTCTTCCATACTCCTTCACCTCAACATCTTTAGGGAGATTGCTGTAATCACTTTCTTGTTCCTGTATATCTCCCTTCCTTGTCTCTTTCTTTTCCATGCCCCAAAGAAGTTCGTAAACTTCTTCAGGTTTCATATCCTTCATTTTCCTCATTTTTGCCCTCCTCAGCCGTTTGGGGCTTATTCTCATCCCAAACGGCTTCATTTATTACATTTGGAATGCACCCTGTGCACAGCGAAAAATGAAAATTTAGCCCCCTATGGGGGCGGTGCGCACCTGCACGTAAGTGCTAATAGGTGCGCAAAATTTTCATTTTTCGCCCAGGAGAATGGAACCTTGAGACCAAAAAACGGAAAAGAAGGCTCCACCAAGCGGGATAAAATGGACGAATTTTTTTGCGAATGCAAAAAACTGCTCGGGTTCCCTACTCGATTTTAAAAGCTCGAACACGTAACCTTTAGAAATGAACGCTTTGGATGAAAAGAGCAGGGAGAAAACGAGAAAGC
>DYKF01000353.1 GCA_020722745.1 Caldithrix sp. | reverse complement strand
GGAGCGGATGAATCGGCTTGTGGAGTAGAGAAATCATCTCCGAAAGAGAAGTCATCAGCGGGAGCGGATGAATCGGCTGGTGGAGTAGAGAAATCGTCGTCCATGGAAATGGCCGGCGTGGATACATCGTCACCGAAGCTGAAGTCGGACACATTGGGGATGGAGTCTTCGATGTCCGCTTGCCTGGCGGGTGCAGGTGTAGCGGGTTTCTGGAAATCGTCGTCAAAAGAAAAGTCTTCTCCCGTTGACTCGGCAGGAGTTGTTGCGCTGCCACCAATGGGGATATCTTCATCCTCTTCGGAATCGTCGATGGCGTTTACCTGGCCCGGGGCTTCATTAAAAAAAGAAACGAGATCGCGAATGGTCGCAATCTCTTCTTCGTCGTATGTTATTTCCGACTTTTTCTGCTCTTCTGCCATAAAAGATTATTGCCTTGGCCCTGTCTGTTCGATAGTACATTCATCGGATATTATTTCCGGTGGGAATAGCTGTTTCCTCATTTTACGGAAACGCGCACAGATTACACTAATAAGGAGAAAAGAGGAATGCGTCAACTCCTTTTTTATGTCTCATTTTTAACGGCCACGCTGGCTTACGATTCTTCCATGCTGGAACAACCGCGTTCGCAACGAATTAAAACGGTTTTTCAGGGAGAACTCTCGGAGCTTCGACTCGCGGAGCCTCCCCGTGAGATTGAATATGTTCATGCGGACAATGTGCGTTTGTACGGAAAAATGGCTGTACCGGGCATTTTATTCACCTATCGAGAGCCTGCTGCCCGCATGGTCCAGTTTTTTAATGGAAATCGATTCAGCAGACACAGCATGGAGCGTTCGCGCCATGGCGTCTGGTTTTATGTCTACGTGCCGCAAGGAAATGAAACGGGCGATTTACGTTATAAATACATTGCCGATGGATTTTTTGTGGCAGATCCAGCCAACACTCTGCAAAAGGAAGATGGAGCCAGGGGGATGTTTTCTTTGTTCATGTTTGACGATGAATCTATTCGTCCCGCTGCAGGCGTTGTACTGGCAAAGAAATCCAGGGGAACGCATTCTCGCGAAGTCTTGTTTCGTTTTTATCTGCCAGAGGCTTCGCGCGTAGAGATCGCCGGAACGTTTAACCACTGGAACGGAAACATGGACATTATGCGGGAGAAGGGCAATGGCCTGTACGAGCTGCGCAAGAGCCTTCCTCCAGGCGAGCACCATTACATTCTGCGAGTAGACGGCGTTCCCCTTGCTGTTCCGGATATGAAAGAATACGTTCGCCACCCGGTGTACGGTCGGGTGGGGCTGCTCAAGGTTCCTTAGGGAATCTCTGAACGTGCAACGAGCTGCAGGCAAAAAGTCCCTCCCGGGTGGAGCTGTGCGGCAGAAAACCTTTTATAGTGAGAAGGTCGTCAGGCAGACAAGGAGCCCTTCGGGCGGATATGGATTGCCGAAAGACAAAGCAAAAACCCGGAAGGGTAACCGTTCTATTAAATCTTTATTAATAGGATAAAATTAAGGTGCTTATTTTAATC
>DYKF01000093.1 GCA_020722745.1 Caldithrix sp. | reverse complement strand
ATTTTACACGCAGAAACGCCCTGTCTACATCAATTCACATGCGGCTACAGCTGCTCTCGGCTGGCTCGCAGTTAACCGCATTCGGCTGCTCTCGATGGGGTTGGGGCGAATAGACGCAAGCGCACGCAGTGGGCTCCTACGACTCAATCGATGCACGAGCAATCATCCCGGTATAATAATCAATTCGAGATAAAATATCGGCCTTGCGAACAGGCTTGGTTATATGCTCGTTACAACCAACCTCAAGGGCACGCTTTCGATCCGCATCCATGGCATAAGCTGTAAGAGCAACAATGGGCATTTCAGAAAGGGAATTCTGCTTTTCAAAGGACCGAATCTCCGCAGTGGCCGTGTAACCATCCATCACAGGCATCTGCATATCCATGAGAACCAGAGAATACGAAGCGGGATTCGCAGTGAATTTCTCTACTGCATCCTTGCCATCGACAGCTTCTACAACCTCGACGGGATATTTTTTCAGGAAAGAGCGCATGAGTAACCGGTTGTCCTCTGAATCATCCACCAACAAAATTTTGCCGGTTTTGCGCTTTATCAATTCTCTGTATTCGGGATTCTCGTGCCGCTTCTCATACAAAATGGGCAGACGAACATTGACGCGGGTTCCCTGACCAGGCTCACTCTGCACGCTCACGAGACCATTCATGAGTTCTACAATGCTGCGAACAATATAGAGGCCAAGGCCAAGACCCGAGTGACTTTTCGTTGTGCTGTCATCCACCGTTGAAAAACTGAGCATGAGCTCATGAAGCTGCTCTTTTTCGATTCCAATGCCCGTATCTGTAATTTCCATCTCAAGGAAAAGAACGCTCTTTTCCTGTCTTGTGCGGGCCGTAAAGGTGACATGCCCCTGCTTTGTAAATTTTACGGCATTGGAAAGAAGATTATTGATAATCTGAAAAATGCGATTGGCGTCTGCCTCTATACGCTCTGGAATATCGTCGGAAATATCGATCTGGTAGGCGAGCCCCTTTCGTTTAGCAGATATGGAATGCAGCTCTGTGGCCGACAAAAGAATTTCGCGCAGCGGAATTGCTTTTTTGTCGAGAGCCATTTCTTTCTTTTCAATCTGGGTAATGTCAAGTAGATCATCTATCATGGATCGCAGGCTGTTTCCGGCGTGCAATGCACGCGTGAACATATCGCGTTTTTCTTCCCTTAACTCTTCGTCGCGAAATTCTTCGAGAACGCCTAACAATACATTGAGTGGAGTTCGCAGTTCATGGCTCACATTCCACATAAAGCGGTTTTTGGCATCAATGGCATTATTGGCAATGCGCAGCGTTTCCAGAAGATCTCTTTCGAGAGCTCTTTTATCTCTTAAATCCTTCACGATAATCAGGTTGCCAATCGTCGTGCTTTGCGAGACGATGGGAGTTATCGTTACCTCGGTATCCATTCCCGTCCTTGTTTTCAGGATGGTGCCGTGGTAACTGCGCTGCGGATGGTAATCCCGGAAACAATCGTTGAGAGTCTTTCGCAACATTTCGTCCTTGTCTGCACCGAGCAGAGAAAGAGCCGTCTCGTTGGCCTGACTTATAAGACCGTTACGGCCTGTTATAATCACCCCGTCCGAAAGCTCATGAAACAATTTTTGCGATGCGTCCAGAATATCAATGGTGATCTCGCGGTATTTCTTGAGAGCAAATACGGTAAAAATGGTGGGAATAAGAGTGGCCCCAGCACCAATTTGCCAGCCACGCGGAAAATTCACCATGTACGGAAGAATTACGTCAGATGTAAACGCAATAAACAAACCTAAAAATGATCCGGTTAAAATAAGCCGAAGCTGGTTCTTTTGCGGTGGATACGTCGACTTACGTATGGCGTAAAACAGTACAAAATAAGAGATTATCTGGGGCAGCAATACAATGGCCAGGGTAACCAGAACAAACAGCGGACCCTTAGTGGTTTCATTGCCCCAGGGCCTTTCCACATAGCCAGAAATAATGAGATCGGTAAATAAAGTTAAATAAACGGCTATTGCTGCAAGAAATGCAAACAGGTACAGGAATAGCGGGATTCTTTTTTCGAGAAAACGGTAGATGAAAATAAAAAAAAGAACACCGTAGGTAATCCAGCCAAAGCCTGCAAAGCGCCCGTTTATTTCGGTCAGCACAGGCGATAATTTCATGAAGTTTACAAGGGATGCCAGCATCCAGATAGTGACGGCTACCAGATACCAGCGAAAGGCGGCAAGGCTTGGAGTTTTAAGGCGGAAGGACGTTAGCGTTCCAATCACAAACACCTGGACGATAAGCGTCAGGAGTGGCAGTAAAACGGCGTCGTTCACAGCATACCATTGCGGATTAATTCAGCATGGCAAACCTTTTTCCAAAAAAAGGCGGGAAGCCACAGAGAATGTCCCGCCCGAGGCACTTTATTCAGAGGTTGTTCCGGGCTTTATATCCTGGGTGTTGCGGATAATGGTCAGGAACTCGGCGCGGTGTGCATGGGGATCCTTTCCTAACGCGGCGCGGGCAGTCTCATACGCCTTGTCAAAGCTGGCATTGCCCTTATATTTTGAATCGCGAACAACGAGAGCATACATGGCCACAGAAGACGCAAAGCGTAGATCTTCCGAGGCCGCAGCAAATTCAACGGGCCTGGCGTAAACAGTGTGGCTCAGCAGAATACTTTTATCCGCATCGGGTTGTTTATAGCGAATTTTTACGGTGGCTAGTTCGCCTTTCGAAGCTGCAACCGTCAGCTTTGGATCTGCCTGGTATTTTAATGGATCGACAGAACCACCGGTGCCAGGCTGCCCTGCAGGAACGATTTCATAGAGAGCCGTAACCGTGTGGCCGGCACCTATCTCTCCCGCGTCTTTTGTGTCGTCATTAAAATCTTCGTCGTTTAGAAGCCGGTTTTCGTAACCAATCAGGCGGTAGCTGGCAACTTCTCCGGGATTAAACTCAACCTGAATCTTTACGTCTTTGGCAACAGAAACCAGCGTAGAAGCAGACTCGTGAACGAGAACTTTTTTAGCCTCTGAAATGGAATCTATGTAGGCAAAATTGCCGTTGCCCTTATTGGCAAGCTGCTCCATTTTATCATCCTGAAGATTGCCGCGCCCAAAACCAAGCACGGTAAGGAATACGCCACTCTGCCGCTTCTTTTCGATAAGCCGAACGAGAGAACCCTCGTCGCTTACGCCAACATTAAAGTCACCATCGGTGGCAAGAATCACACGGTTGACACCCTCTTTGCGAAAATTTTGCTGTGCCAGCTTGTAAGCGCGCTCAATGCCGGCCCCTCCATTCGTAGAACCGCCGGCAGAAAGATTATCCAGTGCCTCCATAATTTTCTGTTTGTTGCTTCCAGGCGTAGGCTCAAGCACAACGCCATCGGCCCCGGCATATACGACAATGGCAACGCGATCATTATCGCCAAGCTGCTCCACGAGCATCTTCATCGCTTTCTTGACGAGACCAAGACGATCCTCGCCCATCATGGATCCGGAAACATCGAGCAGAAAGACTAAATTGCGCGGCGGCATTTTAACAATGTCAACATTGCGCGCTTTAATCCCTATCCTAAGAAGATAATTTTCATTACTCCACGGTGAACGGGCAAGCTCCGTGTGCACGGCAAAAGGATGTGTATCTCCTTTCGCGGGAGGTTCATAAGAATAGTTAAAGTAGTTGATCAATTCCTCTGTGCGGACAGCATCGACAGGTGGCAGGTTGCCCTCCTGCACGTACCGGCGCACATTGGAATATGAGGCAGTATCAACGTCTATAGAAAATGTGGACAGCGGCGCGGATTTTACATCGCGAAAGGAATTTTCGTTAATTTGATTATACGAATCTCTATTAAATTCTGCAGATGGATCGCGGTAGGACTCGCCCGGCGGCAATATCTCTTCTGGCTCGTAGGCTGCCCCCGTAGACATGTCCATTTTTGCAGCCTTATGCCTTTCTGCGGTTACGTAAGGGGAAGGTTGTGTTTCTTTGCCAGAGGGCCCACTGCAACCTGGCAAAACTGTGGAGAGCGTAACCGCCAGAGCGGCAGCCGCCATGATTTTATTTTGTCGTCTCATAAACATTTCGACGCACATGCAGCCATTCCGTTCGCCGTGTCTGTCAATAATTTTTAGAAGACGAAATAACTGCCTGGAAAAGGCTTGGCCATGCCATCTATACGCGAAAAAGTGCGCCGCAAAGTGAGTCGTGCCATCCGCGATTTTGAAATGTTCGCGCGCAAAGACAAACTGCTGCTCGCGCTTTCGGGGGGAAAAGACAGCGTAACTCTGCTTCTCGTTCTGCGGGAACTCAATTACACTTTTGAAGCTCTGTACATTGATCTGGGCGTTCCATCCTTTTCAGAAATTTCAGAAAAGGCTGTTCGCGAAATCTGCGAACGCGAAGATATTCCACTGCACATAGTTCGCGCCGAACAGGAAAAACGGATCAGCGTGCAGAATGTCACACAGGATTATCCCGGCAAAGAATGTAATGTTTGCGGCACTCTCAAACGCCAGCTCTTTAACCGCTTTGCTCTGGAGAACGGATTCGACGTTCTCCTGGTGGCCCACAACCTGGACGACGAGGCGGCCATGCTGTTTGGCAACAACCGCAACTGGGACTTCTCGTACCTGCGTAAAAGTCTTCCGGTGTTGCATGGCAAGTCAGGCTTTGTGAAAAGAGCAAAGCCACTCTGCTATGTCCGCGAAGACGAGACAAAACTTTACACTCGATATCTTTCTCTGCCGGTGGTATCGGAAAGCTGCCCCTTTTCGACGGGAAAGAGCCGCCGCAAGTACGACGAAATTTTAGAATTTTCAGATGAGCGTTTTCCCGATTTTACCGAAACCTACTATCGCAGTTTTCTGGGTAGCGCTGCAATATTGCAAAGCCTCCCCCAGGAAGAAGTCACTCTGCAACCCTGCGAAGAATGCGGCGAACTGTCTGCAACCAGGCTGTGTCGCCTTTGCGCTGTAAAAAAGGGAGTATGGAAAAAATCATGAGCCGATCGTTTACGGATTTGTTGAGAATTATTGCCATCGTCTTTGTCGTGCTGATTCATACTACATCAGCAGAAGAGCATACCTTTGCCATACATCATCAATTTTTTTCCATAGATTTTTTCGGTGTGGTTCTTAACCAGATGGGGCGATTTAGTGTTCCTCTTTTTATTTTTCTATCTGGCTATGGTCTTGCGCAGAGCAGTCTCTCCAGAAACAGGACTTTTTTATCTTTTGCGGATTTGGCAGATTTTGTTTCAAAACGATTTTCTAAAATTGCATTACCCTATTTTTTTCTTACTTTTATATTTTTATTTTTTCGAGGAAATTCCTATACGTTGGCAGATGGAACGTTTACCGGTTTTTTGATCCAAAATTTTGGAATCTATGCCAAGGCATTGCTGAGAGGAAATGCCGATTTTCATTTTTATTTTTTTGTGATTATTCTGGAGCTCTATGTTCTCTTTCCTTTCCTGTACATTGTTTCCCGAAAAAAAGCTGGCACTGTGCTGCTGGCGCTGCTGTTTATAAATCAGTTTCTTTGGACTTACCCATCTACGGAAATATTAATGCAGTGGGGCATACACAAACCAGTTTTTCCCTCCACTTTTTTTATTTTCTAGATATTTTACTTTTATGCCGGAATTTGGATTTCCTCCCATCCCGCCGTAAGGCGCCCCGAAAATAAAAGCTTTGCTCTGTTGTACATTCTTCCTGCGCTTGCTTTCTCTGGTGTAATGATGGAATACGTTTATTCCTCGTACAAAATGAACGATCCGGGAATGTACAACCACTTTCATCGCATGACAATAGTCTTGTACCTCAGCAGTATTATGCTTCTGCTCTATTGGAATTCTGGATCCTTTAACATCCCTCTCAAATATTCAAAAAATCTTTCGACTCTCTCATCCGTTACTTTTTTTGTCTATATTTATCACATGGTATTTGTGCGCTTATTTGCGCCCTTTACGGACAATTTCCTCCTTCTATTTCCTCTCGGAGTTGCGGCAGCCTTTGGCGCTGGGTGGCTTATTTCCCTCATTCCCCGTGGCGAAAATATAAAAACTTTGTTAGGCTTACCCTGAACACGGCTCGTTCGATTCTTGTCCACGTATTCCGAAAAAAATTCTTAACAAAACAAAGGGCTGCTGCAGGGTTGCAACAGGAGTCCCTTTATGAATAAAACTATTGCCTTATTTTTTCTCTCGTTTTTCTTTATCGGCTGCGCATCGAGTAATAAAAAAGATGCGAAACAGGTGCAGGGCGACGGCTGGACTACCTCGGAAGGCGTTGGCGCCATTGTAGACGGGCGCATCGGCAAGGCAAAAGACGACGCCCTGCTCGATGCCAAAAAAAATGCAGTTAAGCAGGTACTTGGAACGATGGTTTCTGCCAGCTCTACCTCGCAGTCCGGGGAATTTGTAAACTCCACCATTGTCGGCAAGTCCGAAGGCTTCATAGAAGAGTACGCCGTTTTGGAGCAAAAGGCTGTTTCCCAATATGAATATATTGTCAAAATAAAAGCCAAAGTAAATAAGGCTAAAATAGAAAACGCCATCGAGCAGGCCGTCGATATCCAGGGCAGACCCCGCATGATGGTCATTGTCGAAGAGGTGGTGAATACTCGTTCACAGAATCCATCTGTTGCCGCTGTCGAAACAGAAAAAATATATGTCTCTAAAGGATTTCCTTTTGTCGACTCCGCCACGGTAGACAAAATTCTTGCTTCCAACGCCAAAAAAATTCGCGCTGCTGTTCAAGGTGATGCCAACCTGGCACGCTCCTTAGGTGTAGATGCCGGGGCAGAAGTGATTTTAACGGGTACGGCTACCGTTACCGTTACGGACATGCCCGCCCACTTAAATACCAGCATGAAGTCTTACCAGTCCGTGTTAGCTGTTCGCGCCATTGATGTCAATACCGGAGAGGTGCTTGCAACGGGCCAAGCCAACGCTGCCGCTCCCCATATTAACGCTGTTACGGGAACCCAGATAGCGTTGCAAAAGGCAGCCGCACAGGTTTCGGATCAAATGATTCCCGTGATCGTAAAAAAATGGGATCCCAACCGTGCGCAAACGATTCGCCTGCTCATTACGGGAATGGACTACACAGCCGCGCGCGATTTCAGAAGCTCTTTAACGGAACTGCGCGGAGTTGATGCCGTGAATCCCAAAGGCACCTCTGGCGAAGCTGTCGTTCTGGAAGTGCAGTTTCAGGGAACTTCCTTTGTTCTCGTGGATAGAATTATTGAGCATCCCCAATATAAAAGTCTTAAAGTACTGGAAGTTAAACCTGGGACTGCCTGGCTAAAACAATGAACACACATTTAACAGAATTACAGAAACGGGATGTCGTCAACTGGCATCCTTTTACAAACGCCGGGAGTGCGCCTCCCATACCCATAGTGCGGGCCCATGGCACTCTGCTGTTTGACGACCAGGGCAAAAGTTACATAGACGCAATTTCTTCGTGGTGGGTCAATTTGCACGGACATTCGCACCCGCACATTGTCAACGCAGTTCACAAGGCTCTCGAAAAATGGGACCATGTAATGTTTGCCGGCTTTACCCATTCTCCCGCGATTGATTTTTCTGAAAAGCTTCTGCCAAAACTTCCCGGCGCTATGAAAAAGCTTTTCTTCTCTGACAATGGCTCCACTGCCATTGAGGTTGCCCTGAAGATTTCCCTCCAGTATTTTTACAACATTGGAGCTCCCCGCAAAAAGATTATTGCATTCCGAAATTCTTACCATGGCGATACTTTTGGCGCAATGTCCGTAGCTGAGCGGGGTCTGTTCACCCGTCCTTTTTTTTCCCATTTGTTTGAAGTCGATTTTATAAACGTACTCAGACAAGGCGACTCTTCCGAGCAGAAAAACGCTCTATTGACAGAATTCAAAAACCTGGTTTCGGACGGGAGTGCAGCGGCCTTTATCTACGAACCCGTGGTACAGGGAGCCGCTGGAATGCACATGTATCCACCGGATTTTTTAGACCGCCTGCTGCGCATTGCAGAAGAGTTTTCTGTCATAAAAATTGCCGATGAGGTGATGACGGGATTTGGCCGCACCGGACCCATGTTTGCTCACGAATTTACGGACGCCAAACCGGATATCGTTGTTCTATCCAAAGGCATCACGGGTGGAGTATTTCCGCTGGGAGCTACCGCCGTCTCCGGAAAAATATTCGATGCATTTGACAGCACAGAAAAAGATAAAACTTTTTATCACGGGCATTCTTATACGGCTAACCCTGTTATTCTATCTGCGGCACTTGCCTCGCTTGAGCTTACCGAAAAACCAGAATTTCGGGAAAATATTGCCAGAATAGAATTGTCTCACAAGCGTTTTGCAGAACAGCTTCGGAACCATCCACAAACAGAGAACGTTCGCATGCAGGGAACCATTCTCGCCTTAGACGTTAAGTCCGGATCACAGACTTCCTATCTGAATCCCTTACGAGACTCCCTGTACAATTTCTTTATTTCACGAGGTGTATTGCTTCGTCCATTGGGAAACACAGTGTACATTCTGCCGCCTTACAGCATCAGCAATCTGGAGCTTGAGAAAGTCTATGCAGTCATCATGGAAGCTCTCGACGACATGGTTTTGCAGAGGAAATAAATGGACTATAGCAAACTGGAAAAAGCTATTGAACATCTCGAAGCGCAGCACAAAAATCTCTCCTATGTAAACAGCGCAGAGGATATTCCACCTCTAATGCGCGAAGCCGTGCAGGAGTCTGTGATACAGCGATTTGAGGTCTGTTACGATACTCTCTGGAAACATTTGCGAAAATACTTGCAGTTGACTACAGGGCTTGCAGATATTCCCAACAGCCCTCGCCCGGTTTTTAGAATCGCTTTGGAAAATAATGTGCTCCAAAATATAGATCGCTGGATGTTGTATTCCCAGGCACGCATTGACACTTCACACGATTACAGCGAAGAGAAGAAAATGACCACGCTGGCGGTGGTAGAAAATTTTCTTGCGGATGCAAAAAAACTGTATAAATTATTTTTGCGCGAAAACTAAGCAACCTTATTACTTAGAATGCCCTAACAATGAACCTCAACATAAGCCAGGATAATCTGAATCTATTGCAGGCAATTTTTGCGGAACATATACCGGCTGGAAAAGTACTCGCTTTTGGTTCCCGCGTAAATGGAAATTCCACAGAATCATCCGATCTCGATATTGCCGTGGGCGGATGTTCACCCGTGGAGCTTTCGCTGTTGCGGGAAGCCCTGGATGAGAGCAACCTCCCCTTTCGCGTCGATGTCCTTGACTACGAGACAATTCCACATTCGTTTCGAGAGAATATTTTAATAAATCATATAGTCCTGTATCCCGACAAAACATAATTGCCCAGGGCTTAGCCCCGGACAATGTGTCTATTTTACGATCCGCGCTTTTTGCGGGGCTTCACGGGTGCTGCTTCACTTTCCTTTAAGATGCTCTCGGATGCAGGAAGCCCTTCATCTTCGGCAGGAATCAGCGTGGGATTCATCCGAATGCCAACTTTCGCGAGAAGAGCCGATGTCATTCCCTTAAGATACTCCGCAATATAGTAGAACACCGGAATGAGAACCAGAGTGTTCGAAACGATCACCCCGGCCAGAGAGACAATTCCCAGAGTACTCATAAACGACATGGGCTGACCGTGTGCAAGCAGTGCCAGAACAACTCCCACCAGAGCAAACAAAAAGAGGAGCGCCAGATTGCTCATGCTTTTTTTTCTGTCTTCTTCTTCGCCCCCATAGTTTACTGTGTACCCGGGATATTGTTTCTCTATGTCCTTGAACTTTTCGGCAAGCTCTATGCAACCCAGAGACATATCTGACAGATTTTTAGGGAATCCGCGACAATGAGGTGCGCAGAAAAGCTGCCCTGTTGATCACGGTTCTGGAAGCAAAAAATATTTCAGAAGGTTGCAAAAGGGCCGGGCTTGTCAGGAATACATTTTACGATAGGATGAAAAGATTGAAGGCGTCTGAATTTAGTTTGCTCGAACTAAAAAATAAGTCCAAGAGGCCCCATCACTCGCGCCTTGCATTTGGAGAACTCCACGATGCAAAGGGTGGCTTTGCACGGAAACCTTGAAAAATTTATTAAGTAAGCTCTGAAAAAGTTTTGCCTTCGGCTCGCTTCGCGTTCAGAGCTTACTTCCGGTACATGGACCCTTCGACTCCGCTCAGGGTAAATTCACCGGCATTTTGCGGAGAAAACGCACGTTTTCGCAGCGTTTTGGAGATTACCGAACGCCTGTTCAGCGTTCGGTATCCCAGCTCCCAACCCCTACCGGGGTTGGGAGTCTGTTGAGTCAAATGCGTGTTCACTGCGTGAGTGATGCGGCAGCAGAAAACGAACCAGGGATGCGGGATTTT
>DYKF01000352.1 GCA_020722745.1 Caldithrix sp. | reverse complement strand
GGTCTCAAAGATAGAAAATTACGAGTTCGTTCGAACTCATCCTGTAATGCGTCCCCTAGGGGGATCGAACCCCTGTTATAGGAATGAAAATCCTAGGTCCTAACCACTAGACGAAGGGGACTTGGTTTTTTCAAAAAAACCGCCGCGTCACCGCGTCAATCTTTTTTTAATTCTGCAGCCCGCTCTTTCGGAAAACCGTTCGCCGCGCTGCGCGGGAAAAACTCTCTTTCCCCTTTGAGGTGCCCGGGGGTCGAACCCGGGACCTACTGATTAAAAGTCAGTTGCTCTACCGACTGAGCTAGCACCTCTCGATTGGTCATTGAAAAATTTTGCCACAGGCCGTCAATCGTTTTTGTAAAAAAGTATGCGATTATGAAGCAAGCTTGTTTTCCAGCCGACAAAGGCCATATTCTCGCCAGAGTGGCAACGGCTCTTTTTTTCATTCACCCCTCGTTGGCTTTTCGTTCTCATTAAACTGCTAATCTTTGCTGATTTCATAACAGGTATGGATATTTTTATTTCTAAAATCTTCGGGTATAGTCTCCGCTGTAATATCCTTCACTCGGCTTCCCCTGAATCTGGATCCTTCCGGTTTCCACTGAATCCGAAATTTTCGCATATTGGTAGAAAAAAACAGAACTCCTCCTGGATTCAACACAGCCAGTGCATTTTCAATCAGGTCTGCATGGTCTCTCGCCACGTCAAAATCGCGTTCCAGTTTCTTCCCTCTGGAAAAAACTGGAGGATCAATAAAAATAATATCAAACGAAGGTCCTTTATAGAACTCCAGAAATTTTCTAACATCGTCTCGAATTTTTTCGTGCCCCTGCTCGCCAATTCCATTAAGCTGCATATTTCTGGCCAGCCATTCCAGATAGGGCCCGCTGGTATCTACGCTTACGGTCTGCGCCCCACCCGCTGCTGCGTATACAGTGAATGAACCGGTATAGCAGAACAAATTGAGAAATCGTTTTCCGGCTGCCATGCTGCGTATTCTATCTCTCAGAATTCTGTGGTCCGCAAAAAGTCCGGAATCGAGATAGTCCGATGGATTAACTTCAAAACGAAGCCCACCTTCCGAAACCACTACTTTTGTTCCCGTTTCATTTTTTTTTTCGTATTGTGTTCCTGCGGATTGGCGTTCACGACTTTTTAAGAATGTTTTATCTTCCGAGAAACCAAGGACTGTTCGTATGGTAGTTACGACCTGCTGGTTCCACTCTTCATAATTTTTTCTCGATGTCACTGTGTCATTGACATACGCTGCAATAACGAGAGAATCTCCGTAAATATCCACCACGTAAGGATATTCTGGAATATCCCTGTCATAGACGCGGTAGGCTTCTATGCCGCGCCGTTTTGCCCATTTGTTCCAGTGTTTGCCCATCCGGAGCAGTCGGTTTTCGAGATCCTTCACGTACTATCATCCCTTTGCCATATATACCGAAAAGATAAATCTGTTCACTTCACAAACTCGAAACAATGATAGGTAAGCTCTGAAAAAGTTTTGCCTTCCCCTCGATGCTTCGACAGGCTCAGCACAAGTACGCCATTGCCTTGCA
>DYKF01000092.1 GCA_020722745.1 Caldithrix sp. | reverse complement strand
TGCCCTCTTCGTTCTGCGCAGCAGAGACGAAGGCATCCTTCGAAGGGCTCAGGGCAGGCTTGTCAGGACAAACGAAATTTATGCCGAGTAGCCGTAGGCATACCGAGGTAGGTAGGGCACGACGCCGTGCCCTATTTTTTAAGCAGGTACTAAATACGAAGCGAGCTAACCCAAATTATTTCTGCGGGAGGCCTGGCTGCCGCCAAGAGAAATGAGCGAGCATGATAACAAGGAATACCGAATATTTTTTTATGCATATTCTCCTTGTGCAAGAATATGGCGTCCTTTTGCGAGAGCGAGTTCAAAATTGTCTGTAACATTGTCTTCGTTGAGATGCAGTTCAGCTTTTTCCATGACTCGTTTCAGGTGCGGGCGTACTTCAGATAGAATAACCGTGGTACCTTCTTTGCGGCAGTCTGTAAAAATTTTTTCCAGCATGTGGATACCGGTTGCGTCCATAAATGGGACATTTCGCATGCGAAAAATTCTAACTCGCGGTTGTTTGGAAACGGCTCGTAGAGAATCTTGAAAAATATTAGCTGTACCAAAAAAGAAGGGGCCATCGATTTCGTATACTTCGAGCCCGCTTGGGAGATTTTGCAAAATTTCTTTTTCTGTGTTGGGCATATCTTCGGACAACTCATGCAGGGCAGTGACAGTGCTGGTTTGCGCGAGCCTCCTCATCAGGAACAAGACAGCCAACAGAATTCCTACTTGAATTGCCACGGTTAAGTCTACGAGTACGGTCAGAAAAAAGGTCAGCAGCAATACAACGACATCGCTGCGCGGGCTTTTTAGAATGGCAGCAAATGTATGGCGTTCGCTCATATTCCAGGAAACGATGACGAGGATTCCAGCCAGGGTTGCCATGGGAATAAGGGCTGCATAGGTTGCAAAAAACAGCAGGACAAGAAAAAGCACAAAAGCGTGAACAATTCCTGAAACAGGAGAAACAGCGCCGGACTTAATATTGGTGACGGAGCGTGCGATAGCTCCCGTTGCAGGAATTCCGCCAAACAAAGGCGATGCCATATTGGCAATTCCCTGTCCTATGAGTTCGGTATTGGGGCGGTGGCGGTCACCGGTTAATCCATCTGCGATGGCGGCAGAGAGAAGGGATTCTATGGCTCCGAGCATCGCTATGGTGGCAGCTGGAACAATAAGAGATTGAATTGTCTCTAAATTCGGCATGTTGAATTGTAATTTCAGTGAAGCAGAAATTTCTCCAAAGCGACTGCCGATGGTTTCTACCGGAACAGAAAACGCGGTGGTCACTGCAGTCGTTACAATTAGAGCAACGAGCGGCCCGGGAATTTTTCGAGAAACCTTAGGCCATGCGACAATAATGCCCACAGTTGCCAGCCCGGTGAGAAGAGATTCCATTCGAAATCCGGGCAGGGCTTCTGTAATAGCCACAATCTTTGGAATAAAATGAGCAGGCATGTTTTCTATTTGGAGTCCCAAAAAATCTTTGATCTGCATGCTGAAAATGGTGAGTGCAATGCCAGAGGTAAAGCCAACCGTTACGGGATGCGGCACGAAGCGGATGATGGCTCCAAAGCCTGCGAGGCCCATAAGGACAAGTATGACTCCCGCCATAAAGGTTGCGACGGCAAGACCGGAAATTCCGTATTGGTGAACGATTCCGAATACGATGACGACAAAGGCCCCGGTTGGGCCGCCTATTTGTACAGAGGAACCGCCCGTCGCAGATATAAGGAAGCCGGCGACAATAGCTGTGGCCAGACCTGCTTGCGGTGGTACGCCCGAGGATATGGCAAAGGCGAGGGCAAGGGGCAGAGCGATAAGCCCAACAATAAGACCCGCTAACACGTCGCGGCTGAATTTTGAAAAGTTATAGTCTTTGAGTGAGTCAATGATCCGGGGCCGGAAAACCGGTTCCCGATTGTTCTGTTTCATGAATTCTCCCGATATTACGGAGACATTCTATTCTCGTAAAATCTGTATCCGGTGTACGGATGCTATGATAGGCTGACAAGCAAGAAAAAAAATTGCAATGAATGCGTATCCATTCCGTGGTGTGGCTGGATCATCCTTTTGCATCTGCCCACGATTTTCCAAATCCACCATCTGTTTTTATGGGAACGAGCAGAGAAACAGCGTTCTCCATTTTTTCGCGCGCCAAGGCGATAAACAGATCGCTTTCTTCCTGTTTCACTTCAAAAAGAAGTTCGTCGTGAATTTGCAGAAGCATTCGGGAAGAAAGTTTTTGTCTTTGAATTTCTCTGTCAATTTCTAACATGGCTATTTTGATAATGTCTGCAGCAGAAGACTGTATGGGCGTATTGATTGCCAGGCGTATGGCTCCTTCGCGCGCCATTTTATTTTTTGTGTTTATGGTAACAGCGCGGCGCCTCCCAATCAGGTTTTCTGCATATCCCGTTTGTTCCACTTCTCTGGCCATAGAGTCCATGTAGCGGCGAATTCCCGGAAAAGCCGCAAAGTACATTTCCATGAGCTGTTTAGCCTCTCCGCGCGAAATATTCAAGTTGCGTGCAAGGCCAAATTCTGTCACGCCGTATACAATAGAGAAATTGAGAACCTTTGCTTGCGATCTAAATTCTGAAAATTCTTTTGTGGATTTCATTTTTTCGAGAAGGTCAAAATCTATGGAAGAAAGATTTGTCCCGTCTTCAAAGAGTGTCTGCCCTGTTGGGATTTCTTCCGGTTTTTTCCAGCGCATATCCTGGGCATCAAAACGATTGTGAAACAAAAGATAGGCAGCCTGCGCATGGATATCCTCTCCGGCGCGGTAGGATCGCAACAGGTGCTCATCTCCCGAATAGTGAGCGAGCACGCGCAATTCAATCTGGGAATAATCGAGCGAGAGAAGCCTGTATCCAGGAGCGGCCACAAAAACCGTGCGCAGAGCGTTGCCGTCTTCTCCGCGAACCGGAATATTTTGCAGGTTGGGTTCGTTAGAAGAAAGCCTTCCCGTGGCTGCTCCAATCTGCAGAAAATTTGTATGCACGCGACCCGTCTCCGGATTAACGAATTCCGGCCATGCATTAATATACGTAGACAAAAGTTTGTGCATGCTTCGGTACTTTAGAATTTCATCTATAACAGGATGTTCGTCGCGGAGATCTTCTAAAATATCGGCAGAGGTAGAAAGTGCACCACCCGGAGTTTTTTTGCGCGATGCTATTTTAAGTTCCTGGAATAAAATATCTCCGAGCTCTTTCGTGGAGTTAATATTGAAGGGACGCCCGGCCATTGCATAAATATTTTTCTCGTGGTCCTGCAATCTCCGGGTATAGGTTTCGCGAAGTTGATCGTTTGCAGTAAGGTCTAAAAGCACGCCCGATTGTTCCATGCGTTTAAGAACAAACAGGAGAGGCTGATCAATTTGAGAGTAAATCTGCTGCAGGGATAATTTTGGGTTGCCGGTTATATCGCCGGAGAAAGGAGATATATCTGATGAGCGTTTTTCGTGAGATAAAGAATCCGCCTTTTTGATACTTTCAATAAAGATCTCTTTTAATAGATAAGCAATTTCTGCATCTTCACAGGCATACAGAGCGAGGGATTTTAGTTCCACCTGAACGAGCGGCAATTGTTTTTGTCCTTTCCCTGCTATATCGCTGTAGGCAATGGTTTTGTGGTGTAAATACTCCATGGCCATGTCGTCCAGATTGTGCTTTTTTTCGCCTGCATGGAGCAAAAACGAAAGCAGCATGGTATCTGCGGCGAGCCCCTGCACTTCAACGCCATGGCGTTCGAGCACTTTGAGATCGTATTTTGCGTTTTGCGCAATTTTGGCAATGTCGGAATTTTCGAGGAGAGGTTTTAACAGAGACAGCATTTCGGAGGCATTATCTGCATCTTGGTAGTCAAAACCGGGAGAGTTTACCGAATCAAAATTCAGAGAAATAAACGCACTTTGTAGGGGCCTTGCCGCAATCGCATCTTCGCTCGCTGCGTTTTCCGCGAGATAAAATTTTTCGTTCAGTCTTTTGCGAATGGTTTCCATGGGTAACACAGATTTCCATGCAAGAGAAATTCCTACCAGGTTAGCCTGCATGGAGTCTATGGATGTTGTCTCTGTATCAAAGGCTATTTCTTTTACGCCGCGCAGATCTTCTAACAGGATTTGCAGTTGGGAAAAAGTTTTCACGAGCCTTGCAAATCGTAGAATGGGACTGTGGTCGGGAGAGCTATTTTGATCGGGAGATTTGTCATGCTTTTCTCCGGAGAGAGCTTCCCATTCTTTTTGCAGGGTAGTGTATCCGCGCTCCGCGAATATGTTTGGATTTTTTGCGTTTGTGTAAGAGACGGTGAGTTCTTCCGAAATTCTGCCTTCCTTCAAAAAAGGTAGTGACATATCTTTTTTGAGGGTAACCAGAAATAAAGAGTCATATGCGTCCTTTTTGTACTCTTCCAGTTTTTTGCGCGTTCCGTCTGGTTTAATCGTATCGAGTTTTTCGTAAATGCCATCCAGGCTGCCGTAATCGCGAATAAGTTTTGCCGCACCTACTGGGCCAATGCCTTTTACGCCGGGAATATTATCCGAAGAATCTCCCGTGATGGCCATGTAATCCGGAATCTGATGGCGCTGCACGCCAATCTCTTCTAACACGCGTTCTTCTCCAAATTCGTAAAAATCCGAAACGCCCTGTTTAGAGCGCAGCATGATGATTCCCGGGTAGAGAATAGAAAAGAGATCTTTATCGGAGGAAATAATTTCAATGGACGGAGTTTGTGTATCGTGGCCCTGCGCACCTTTGGCGACTGACGGCGTGGTGCTGTTTGTTCCACCTCTCAACTGGTGCGCAACAGAAGCTATCACGTCGTCGGCTTCTTCATTCTGCGGAATAAAAAGAGGTAATCTGAGATTTTGTATTATGTCTTGAATTTCGTTGAACTGAAGTTTTAGTTCTGGTGCAGTTTCTGCCCTGTGGGCTTTATAGGGTTCGTAGGCTTCGTGTCTGAACGTGGGACGGGGTGGATCGAACACGATGAGGAGGTGCTCCGGCTTTCTTTCCCGCAGCAGCTTAAAAAGCAGCCGAAAGAATCCGTGTATGGTTTCCGTTGGCATGCCGGCGGCGTTGGTTAGGTTTTGCCTGGCCATGGCAAAGTGCGCGCGGTAGGCGAGGGCATGGCCGTCTACAATCATCAGCTTGGACATGCCGCAGTCTCTACAACCGGAACAGGCTGTCACCTGTTAATGAAGGCAAAGATGGATCCAGCGGATTCCGTTTTCGTCTTCGTCGTAATCGTTGTATACCCATTCGAGGAGATCGTCTTCGGGATAATCTGCCAGGCATTCCCATTTTTTGGGATGGTAGCTGTTTATGATTGTCTGGCAAAACGGCGAAAATTCCAACCAGGTAGTTACATTAGGTAAATCAAACGAAGTTTTCTGGTTGTCGTCAAATTTGTAGTAAGCTTCTGTTCTATCGAATGCCAGATTCTGCAATCCAAGAATTTGAGATATTTTTTCTGGGTTCAACTTTTTATGGTGGACGATTGTTGCAAAGGCGTTGCGCACGAAGACACACGCTGCGGGTGATTCTTTATGTCAATATTAAACAATTTCAGAAATAAAAGATATTTTACAAATTGACTCCAAAATTTTAATTGAATCGCGGATGCTCACAGAAGAACTCAATAAACTCGAAGCGGAACAGCTCAAACGAATTGCGGAAATCTGGGGGCTTCCCAGGATCCCCTCAGAGAAACGGGCCATAATCAATACGCTGCACAAAGCAGCGACCGATGAATATTTTCTCAAGGGCGTTCTCGAAAAACTCACCCCGTTGCAGGTAAGAATATACTCTGTCATTGTGGCTTCCAAAACAGTTCTCACGCTTGGGGAAATCTCTCGGAAACTGCACATTCAACCAATCAACGCAGAAAAAGAACTCGTTGTTCTAAAAAATCTAATGCTCGTCTACCAGATGAAAAACCGCGAGCGCATTACCAATAATCTCGATAAATACTATCCCTTTGAGTGTATCCGCGAAATTGTCAGCATTGACGTCAATGCGCGAGGTGAAAAATTCCACATATCTCTGAAGCGCGAGCTCGAAATCGGGAATCTGGAATCTTACGATCCCAAATATATTGAGTCTCTCGGTGCTGGTGCAAACAGAAAAACCATTGCTGCCGCTGCCATTCAATCGGAACATTTTGCCGCGCAGATAAAGTCTATAACCGAGGGCGAACAGGTTCTCCTTGACGAAGCTTTTTCAAACGGCGGAATTATAGAAATTAACGCGGCGCGCATTGTTCTCGACGAGCAAAAGCTGAAGCCAGAGACCACGCTGCGAAAGCTGCATGGCCATGGCCTGTTGCGCGACATTTATTTTATTGACGAGCGCTATGTTCGCGTTCTGGTCTTGCCCATTGAACTCTTTGACTATCTTAAAAGAGAGCCCATTTTCCCAAAACTGAAAGGGATCAAGCAGGCGCAGCAGAGAACGGTCAACAACGAGCTGGATTTTGTTCTCAATCTTAAAAAGCTTTTACTCTTTATTTCTAACAGGGGACTTACACTTTCTCAATCGGAAAAACTGAAACAGGCAGACATGAAGCGCAGCGAAAGCGGCCTCGTAGAAATGGACATGAATTTGTTTCCCGAAAAAAGCCAGGTTCATAAAATAGAGATCATTCTTCCTTTCTTAAAACTGTTCGATCTCGTGGACATGAAAGGTGAAAACGTTGTGCTGCGCGATTCTTACGAAGAGTTTTTATTGCGCGATCCATTGGGGCTAATTACAGAGCTTGTAGATATGACGGCCATGGCCGCAGAAAAGCGAATGGTGGGCAACGAAGTTTTTCTTCCCATTGAAATTCCTTTCTACCGCCGCACTGTTTTGGAAAAATGCGTGGAAATCATTAAAAAGAACGACGGAATTTACACGAAGGTTCTCATCTCAGAGCTCATTCGCGAGTGGGTTATTCTCTCTCCCGGTTTTAAAGTGCGGAATTTTAAGAACCTGTTTATAGAACATAAAAGTAGTATTCTTTCGGCTTTGTTTTACATGCATTTGTTTGGCATGCTCATGGTGGAATATCCCCATCGTCTCATTCGCCTTTCTGAACTGGGAGAGCATTATTTTTTCCAGCGCGAAGTCAGAACAGAAGATTCCCAGGGCGCCATTATTATCAACGCGGATGCGTCTATTGTTGCCATGCCAGAAAAACTTTCTCTGGCCGGTTTGCACCTGCTGAAGTCGTTTGCAACGCTCAAAGATTTTGACAGAGTCTATACCTTCCAGATTACAAAGGAATCTCTACAAGAAGGCCTTCTGTTAGGATACAATATTGATCAGATTCAGGATTTTCTGGCGCATGTTTCCAAAAACAGGATTCCGCAAAACCTCAGCTATCTTATTTCCGAGTGGAGCGAGACGCTTCCTATCGTGACCATAGAAGAAGACGTTGTTCTTCTTGAGACAAACGACGCCCGTCTGGCTGAACTTCTGGTCGGCCAGCTCAAAGGTAAAAAAGTTATCAAGAAAGAACTTTCTGATACCGCCATGACAATTTACAAAAGCAAAATTTCAGAGGTCATGGAAGTTGCAGAAAAGCACGAGATGATTGTTAAGCTGATTCGGTAATGTTTTTCCGCAGAGTCGCTCCCGGACAGATTTCTCTGCATCCCATTCGCTCGGGTCTGGAACTCAATGGTCGCTCTTTGCTGCCCGTAAAGCGGTTGGTGACATCCCCGTGGGCTCTTCCCTGTTTTCTGTTTGAGTGCTCCGCCCCCGTTCTTTTTCCCCCGCTTGCTGCGTACAGGCGGGAAGGCCGTCGCGTGTTTGTGGAGCCTCTCGAAGCAGAGGCCCGCAGTGCGAGGCTTGTCGTTCGCGACAAAAATGGTATCGCGGGCGATTTTGCTGTGACCGGAGATTTTTTGCTGCCCGCACTGCATGGTGACAAAGCGTTGATCCAAATGGAAACCAGCGATGGAGTCTATATTGTAGAGACATTTCCGCAATATCTGCCCGGGCAGCAAATGGAAGAAGTTTTGTCGTACAGGGAAACGCGTGCTGTTTCGTTCCATTATCTTCTCGATCCGGATGGCGGGGCAGAAAGGCTTGCAGAAGATATCGTATCCGGGAAGTTCAATGCGATGCGCAGGGAAAGAATGAAACTCCTGCTCGATATTCTGCGGTGCGCCACGCCACAGCAGGAGGAGATTCTGTTTACGAATATCCAGTTAGAAGAGCCGGACTTTTTTGCAGATCTCATGAGCGATCTTCTCACAGAAAATCTTTTGCCTTACATGAGCAGGAACGAAATTCACAGCATTCTTTCGCATGCACCATCGGAAGTTTTGTCCGGCATTGCCGCGAGTCCCTATAAAGATGCGTATCGAAAATTCTTTTCCCGCAATCAGTTTGCAGAAATGGAAAGGATTCCGCCGGATAATTTTATCGATCCCTTTGCCTGGATTGTAGAAGAGTATCGCAACAAATACTCATCGTGGTGGAACCTTCCCTATATCCGGTTTCCCTTGTATCCCGTAGATCAGCTTCTCCCTGTGGTTCCTCCTGCTTTTGAGGCGCGCTGGTTGACTGGCGGCAGTTTGATAGAATTTGTTCGCTACGAGGAGCGTACCTTGTTTATTTTTTTTTCCCAACCGGTAAGAGCGTTGTCTTTTTATGTGGAAAACGCGAACGGTATTTTTGAGAGTTATTATTTTTCACAGCTGTCGGCTGGAATACTGGCTTTGCGCGACCTAGCGACCGAACCGCGCAGGCTCTATTTTGCTGCTCTTTTTGCCGATACAATCGTCCAAGACTATGCAGTGCGCGTGAGAATGAAATAGCGGAAGGATAACGTATGATAAAAAGAATATTTGTTTTAATGATACTAAACTCTTTAGCGGAGGCACAAATCAACACTCCAGAAAACGACTTCGCACCCACGATAAGCGCCAACGGAAAAATAATGATTTTCAATTCAGTAGGTCGGGGTGGTTCAATGGATCTCTTTTTGTCGATTGCCGACAAGGATGTCTGGAGCAATCCCGTTGCATTAGAGGGACTTAATTCTCCCTTTACGGACGAAGCTCCCTATTTATCGCGCGATGGCAGATATTTATATTTTTCTTCGGACCGGGATGGCAGCACAGAAATGCCCAAAGATTTAAAAGGACATATTCGCGTCTCTTTTGATCTGTATGTTTCAGAAATTTCAGACGGAGAATTTGGCAAACCCCGTCGGCTCACGGGGCTTATCAATACCAGCGACCATGAAAAGGCTCCCTCTGTTTCGGACGATGGGCGCTATCTTTTTTTTACGCGCCATCCTTTTGGAGCGGCAGCAAAATCGGCCATTTATTTTTCTTACCGCGAGGGAAGCGGCTGGAGTGCTCCGGAAAGGCTGTCTGCCGACATCAATGCTGGTTATTCGGAACATGCCTTTCGCCCTTTGGGGAACGGATTTGTCTTTACCTCTAAAAGACCCGGCGGCAAGGGCGGGTTTGATATTTACTATACGGAAAACAGAGACGGCGTGTGGAGTGCGCCGGAGAGTGTACCCGGAGAAATCAACTCAGAATTTAACGATATATTTTACATTCGCCAGGGAGGACAAATCCTTTTTTGTTCGGACAGACCCGGTGGCCAGGGTAAGTACGATATTTGGCTCAGCGAAGGCGATGGTATCCGAAAAATAGTTGTCACTCTTTTAGACGATGCAACAAATCAAAAAATTAAGGGAGCGGTAGAGATTGCCATTGCTCCGGTTCAGGGAGAGCCAGCCAGAGTTGCTAAAAATACGACTCCGGAACCGGTAGAATTTGAACTGCACGAAAGTATGAGCGAGGGCACATTTACATTTTCTTCTCCCGGATATTTAACGCAGGTGGAACAAAAAAATATTCTTAAGGATAAAGAAGAAATTGTCGTTCGATTGAAAAAGCTCGAGAAAGGAAAATCCTTTGATATTCATTCGATTCATTTTGATTATGACAGCGCTGAGTTAAAAGAAGAATCGCAGCCTGTTTTAGAGGCCCTGTACCGTTATCTTGCGGAGACTCCGCAGCAGAAAATCCGCATCACGGGCCATACCGATCTGCACGGCAGCGATTCTTATAACGATGCACTCAGTCTTAAACGCGCCCAGTCTGTTCGCGATTATCTGGTTGGTCGCGGCATCGCGAGCGATCGACTGTTGACTGCGGGTGCGGGAAAGCGCAGGCCGGTTGCAGAGGGGATGGATCCCCGCTCCGATGCACTCAATCGCCGCACGCAGATAGATCTGCTGGATTAATTTTTCCGGATAACGAGCCTCAGTGGAAGCACGATTCTACCATTCCACCCCAGTCTATGGAGGGGATGCTCCATGCAGATTCCTAGTGGCATCCACAGGAAAAACGCTGGGTCAAGCAGGAGATTATCCGCAAAATGCCGGTCCCGCGCTGAAAAATCTTGAAAAATCTTAAGTAA
>DYKF01000091.1:6981-10449 GCA_020722745.1 Caldithrix sp. | reverse complement strand
AGCGGTGCGGCAAGCTATTTATAACCGATTTGCTGTAACTTTGCGATTCTCATTGGGTCGATTAATGCTTTTGCTCAACAGCGCGACGCTGCTACCAAGGGCCCATTACGGGTGTCCCGGCATCCGCACAAAAATCTACTTGCCGCAAAGCAGAGTATTCAGGCCTTTTGCGGAATGAATATCGGCATTGATCTGGGTGGAACCAAAACAGAGATAATTGTATTGGAAAAGGGAAACGAATTGTATAGAAAGCGCATTGCGACGCCGCGTGGAAATTATGCTGGCATAGTCCAGCAGCTTGCTTCTCTTATAGACGAGACCGCTCACGAGTTTTCTATCCCTGTCAATACAGCGGTTGGAATAGGGATTCCCGGTGCTGTTTCGCGCCTTACGGGAAAAATTAAAAATGCCAACACGACAGAGTTGATTGGAGAATATCTTGCCGGCGATTTGATGAAACTTACGGGGCGTACAGTTCTCGTAGAGAACGATGCCAATTGTCTTGCTTTGTCCGAAGCCGTAGATGGAGCCGGTGAGCCGTTTCATACTGTTTTTGCCGTGATAACGGGAACCGGTACAGGTGCGGGCATCAGCATCGGAAAAAGGATTTTGCGAGGTGCTAACAGCATTGGGGGAGAATGGGGGCACAACCCGATGCCGTATTTAACCGCGACCGATTATCCGGGAAGAAAATGCTACTGTGGCAAAATGGACTGCGTAGAGACATATCTTTCTGGACCGGGTTTGTCCCGTACATACGAGGAAAGGACGGGACAAAAACTATTGGCTAAGCAGATTTATGCTTCTGCGTTAGAGGGTAATATGCATTCTATTGATGTAATTGATCTATATGCAGACCAGATGGCGCGCGCTCTTTCTGTAGTCATAAATATTTTGGATCCTGATGCCATTGTTCTTGCGGGCGGGGTTTCTAATATGGAAATGCTCTACACGCTGGTTCCACAAAAATGGGGGCGCTATGTTTTTTCTGATATTGTGGACACAGTACTGCTCAAGGCTGCTCATGGTGATTCTTCCGGAGTGCGTGGAGCGGCGTGGCTTGTTTGACGTTAGAACGCCGCGTAGGTAAAGACGGCTGACAATACGCGGTAGATTTCTTTGCGATGGTAATAGCCAGAACCGCGCAGAAACAGTGCAGTTTTGTTTTCCATGCGGTAATCGTATCCTAAGGACAGGCTTGGCCCCCACGCGTCTCGCGTATCGGAAGAACTCCCCATGAGATTCGCACAGGAAGGCCGTGCTTTGTTGATTGCAGATAATCGTAGGAATATCCTGCACCCTGTAATCCCCGGTTCACCATAAAAGAAGAGATGCACTGCATGTTTCCCTATGGAAAGATGGAATAATACAGACCGGCATTGCCTGCGTAAACCCATGATTTCTGAACGGAATAGTACAGGCTCCGTATCCGGCTGGAAATAAAATCTCTCGCGCCTGGGAACGGCGTCCTGTATGGTTTGTGAAAAAAGGCTTCCTGTGAGCAAGGCCAGCAGGATAATTTTTTTCATGTTGAGATTATGCTCTGTTGCCGGGTGCGCGTCAAGTTTTTTGGGGGGCGGTAGGGCGTTTCGATTATTTTAGGATCGTAATGCTTTTTGCCTGTTTGTAAGCTTCTATAACTATTCTCTAAAAGACGATGCAAAGAGAATAGATCCGTAGCCACCTCTAACGACATGTGAGCCGAAGGCTCTTAGGGCAAGCCCTGCCTGGGTAAGGCACCCGTAAAAGGGTTGATTTTTTTTCCGAAAATTACGATACTTGGACATGCTTAGAATACTTGCCCTCTCTTCTCTTCTTTCCCTCTTTTTTGTCTCCTGTGCGCCGCCAATGGCAAGTGGTTTGCAACTGCACGTGGACGTTCCCAAAAAAATTATCAGTCGTCCTGATTATATGCGTGGTATTTATATTTCTAATCCTGCAGCCCGCGACGAGAAACTGCTTACTGCGTTGATTGAAAAGGCTAAGGCGCATGAGCTGAATACATTTGTCATAGACGTTCAGAAGAAAATGGTTTCCAAAGATCATGTCCAGAAGGTGCTCGATGCCGGAATTTATCCCGTTGCCCGCGTCGTCGTTTTTGAAGGCGGGCTCGAGACTGTCGATTTGCCGGAGTCGCTGGCTCAGAAAATTCTTGCCGCGATTGCAGATGCGGCCAGCCAGGGATTTAAGGAAGTTCAGCTCGACTATATCCGGTATGCCGATTCTGTTGCCATGCAGAAGCTTTCTCTTAAGCGGAAATACGCAGAGCTTGGCGATTTTCTTGCCCGTGCTCGCGCCCAGGCCGATACTTCCGGAATCGTTTTATCTGCCGACGTATTTGGCCGCATTACTATTAACCAGCACGACCACATTGGCCAAAAGCTCGAAATATTTGCAGAGCACGTGTATGCCCTCTATCCAATGGTGTATCCTTCGCACTATTTAAACGACAAGGAGAGAATTTCTTCTCCTTACGAAACGGTGAAAGAGGGAATTAGCAGTGCTGTCGGGCGTTTGCCGCAAACCAAAGTGGTTGCTTATATCCAGGGATTCAAAATTTCTGTAAAGTCGTCGGGCCTTTCATTTCCCGCCTACATCCACGCACAGATGAAGGCTGTCAAGGACGCTTCGGGTGCCGGCTGGATTATCTGGAACGCCCGCAACGATTATTCTGCCTCGTGGGAGGCCATAGCCCTCGCCAAAAAAGACGGCAGTTTTTAATGGCCGGAAAACTCTTTTCGGTTGCCCTTCCCATTGGCAATGTTCAGGATCTTGGGTTTCGTGCCAGGGAGATTTTGAACACTGCCGATATTATAGCCTGCGAGGATACGCGCAAGTTTTACGACTTTGCATCGCGGGCGGGCCTTTCGGTGCAGGGGAGTGTATTTGCCTACCACGCCCACAATGAGCGCGCCTCTGCCGAAGGGATTCTTTCCCGGTTAATCGATGGCGCCGTTGTTGCCCTCGTGAGCGATGCCGGTACGCCGCGCGTATCGGATCCCGGCTATTCTCTGATTCGCGCTGCCTGGGATAACGGAATTGCGCTTTCGCCCGTGCCAGGAGCTTCTGCCATTACAGCGATTCTTTCTGTATCTCCTTTTGCTTCCGAGCCTGTTCTTTTTCTCGGTTTTTTGTCGGTAAAATCGGGCCGCAGGATGAGGGAGTTGGAAGACTATAGCTCCTTTCCCGGAGTGATTGTATTGTACGAATCAGTGCACCGGATAGAGAAAACTCTGGAGGCAATTGCATTGGCCTGGAAAGACCGAAAACTTCTGATAGGTAGAGAACTGACCAAGACACACGAGGAACTGTTTCTGGGCGACCCATCCAATGCTGTTGCCTGGGCAAAAGCCAAAAAGGGTGAATTTGCGATTCTGGCGGGCAACCCAGGTACGGCAGATGCAGAAAGAAATACTTAACTCTGCCTATCGGGTTTCCGATAATTGCTGTACAGGGAAGCAGACTAAG
>DYKF01000091.1:0-6881 GCA_020722745.1 Caldithrix sp. | reverse complement strand
GGGTTTCCGATAATTGCTGTACAGGGAAGCAGACTAAGGGAAAAAGTACTCAAGGAATTCCCGGAATAGACGATAATTGCACTGAGGTAGCGTCTCAGGCGCTAAGGAAAAGGTTATGAATATTGATAAAATTAGCAACGCTGGTAAAATTATCCAGTCCGGGCGTAATCAGCCGGTTCGTAGTGTAGAGCAGTCCGTGTCCATGCGCACAGAAACTGTATCCATCTCTTCTGAAGCCGTAAAGGCACAGGAAATGGCAGCGGCTACCAGCCAGGTTCGCTCTTCGCCAGACGTCCGTTCAGAGAGAGTGCGCGAAGTTCGCGAAAAATTAATGAACGGCGAGTACGACAATCCGGGAGACGAACTGCTCGAGAAAGTCGCCGACAAAATTACCCGTTCTCTGCTTGGCTGATAATCCGTGATCGGAATAAACTGGGCTCAGTTTTTTCTGCCGACCCGAATCCAGTTTGAACGGGATACCACCTATAAAATAGGGTCTTATGTGCGGGAGTTTGGCTCCCGCGTCCTTTTGCTCAATCTTCGCTCCGACAACAAAAACCCCGATGAGCTTGCCATTCTCAAAAACGGTCTCCAGAAGCATGCGGAAGGCGTTATTCTGTACGACGATTTTGAATCGGAACCGACGAGCGATCAGGTTGATTCCATTACCTATTTTGCGAAAAAATCGCATGCGGATTTGATTGTCGCGTATGGTTCAATCGACACCTTTTCTACTGCCAAGGCTGTCTCTCTGCTCGCTACCAATTCTCTTTTTGCTGCCGATATTCTTTCCGGAAAGGCAAAGATTAAGCACAAGCCTCTTCCCGTTATCAGCATTCCGGTAGAGCCAGCTCTCGGAGAGGAGATTTCTCCTTCTTTCACGCTTATCGATTCGCGCGATGGAATGCGCCGCTACTATGAGCACGAGAGTCTGTTTCCCGTGGCGACTTTTTATGATCCCAAAATTATGTCCTATATGAAGCCAGACGACATTGCCCGGGTGGGTGGCGGAGCCATGGTTTTTTCCATTGAGAGCCAGTTGTCGCCGCGCCATAATCCTTTATCCGGAGCGCTCGTTCTCAAGGCGATTGACATTATCCGCCGGAATCTTTTTGATCTGTACCAAGATCCAGGAAATGAGAAGATTATGACGACTATGATGTGGGCCTATGTGATGCAGGCGATTGCCGCTGTTTCTTCTCCCATGGGTGTAACCTATGCGGCTGCTTTGTCTCTCAAGACCATGGCCGGGGTAAATTTTTACGATGCTCTTTCTCTCGTGTTACCCCACGTGATGGAGTACTATCTTACGGCGGCACCTACACAGTATATCAGTATTGCACGAAGTCTGGGCGAGGACGTGAAAGATGTTTCAGTGATTGAGGCGGCCATTAAAGCCGTAGAAGGCGTTCGGCGTTTGTTTCTGGAAGTGAATTTGCCAACGCGCCTTTCTGAGTTTAACGTGAAGAAGCATATGCTGGGAGACATTGCGCGCGCGACTTCTTTGTTTCCTCATATTAACAATGCACCCCGCCAGCTCTCTCGCAACGAGATAGAGTCGATTCTTCTTTCTGCGTATTAGCAGGCTCTCTCGCTGCGCCGCTTCGCAAACAGACCTTGATTAATCTAATGTTCTGGCAGAGTTGTCTGCCATGGATAAATCTGCTTCTCCGGCTGGCTTGTTGATGCGGATCATATCTACAAGCTCTATGGTGATGATTCCGTTTGGGATCATCTTTTCGAGAACGGGAAGAATTTCCCGGACTTTTTTTTCGGTTTCGATTACCTGCACCAGCAATCCCCTGTTCTTAAAGAAAGGAAATTCGAGAGTGCCGCGCAAAATAAAATTGCCGCCGTAACTGATGCCGGATGGAAAGACGCTTACTCCGGAAACTTCCATGCGAAAAAATGTCTCTACGAGAACTTTGTACAGAGGTTTGCCTTCGTATTTATCTTTTTTATTGATATAAATGCTCACTTTTTTTCGCGTGTCGTGTATGATCATTCTGAGAGCCTGAGGGGTCGTTTTATATTGTCAAGCCTGTTCTTTTTTGGGTAAAACGGCCGATACTGTAAGCATGCGCCTGTTTCTATTCTTGATTATCCTTGCATTTCCGCTCTGGTCTAATGTGCCAGACCGCGTAGAAATAGAGAGGCATTTAGGTGAAAACCGCTACTACATGGAATTTGCCAATATGGGCATATCCAATTTTGGAGACCAGGCCATCCAGAAAAAACTGACAGAAATTGCACGGAAGGATTTTGTTTCGTATCAATTGTACTTGTCTGGCCGCTATAATGAATGTTTTCGCGATATTGAGGCTATTCGAGAGGAAATTGTAAATCTCTACGAGAGCCTCTTTTACGACTATTACGAGAAAGATACGCTCTTTCTGCTGAATGAGCATTCCGCATCTGTGATTTCCCGCCAGGATAAACGAGCGATGAAACTGTTAGAGCTCGGCTACCGCGATTTAAAGACTGCGCGGGTTAAGGCTAACAAGGCGCGCTACTATCAGAAAAATCTTAAGGCAATCAAGATTTATCTGTATATTGAAGCCATTAAATATGCGAGGCAAGCAAAGCGCTATGCATTTTTAGCTCTCATGGAATTATATACGCCGTTGCCGGAGAAAAGAGATTTTCAGCTCCAGACGTTGGACGAAGCCCTGAACCCGGAAATCGAGAAAGAACTCCAGACGCAGTTTCAGATACAAAATTACCGTCTGGTCAACATGCTGGGCAGAAACCTGTTCCAGGATACCTATCACTATGGAACGCATCAGGCAGATGCCTATGGCGGACTTGGTCCAGGGAAACGGGATTTTTTACACACGATTCCATTGGAACAGTTGAATCCACCGAGGTCCGCTAAACCTTAGGCTTGTTTTTCAAACGCCTGTTACTTTCAAGTTAGGACCCGGCCCGGTTCGATACTGTATAAATGGGGCAGGGTAAAGAGAAAGAGCGGAACGAACAATCTGCGGATAGTTCGCAAAACGAAAAAATCGTCTATCTTGAGCCTCGTTCTATTCGCCATGTCGAGAGAATCAGTGATTTGTTGTACCTGCTTTTTCCGGGCAAGCGCAGATTTTAGAATTGCCGGACAGTTCATAGCTGTGTTTTTGCCAGTATGCTCCGCACTCTCGACATGTATATTCTGCGAAAATATCTGTCTACCCTTTTCGGTACTTTTCTTCTTTTATTTGGCGTTGCCTTTATTGCCAAAGTGCATGAATCTTCCAACGCTCTCATTAAATACGAGCCGTCGGGTGTCCTCATGGCACAGTTTTTTGGTTTGTCAGGACTGACTTTTGTAACGTATATTCTTCCTTCTGCTGTCATGATTGCCGTCTCTTATACAGTGGCTGGAATCCGCAGAAACATGGAGATGGCTGCCATGATGGCTGCCGGAGTGTCGTTCCGGCGGATTATGCAGCCAGTGCTTGTGTTTTCGCTTGTTCTGTCAGTGCTATTTTTTGTCTATAATGAGTATGTGAGTTTTCCGGCGAACTATGCCAGCGGGGATGTCTATAACCAGATTCGCAAGGTATCGGTAACGCATCGCTACAGAAAGTTAAGAGCATTTAACCAGTTAAAGATAGAGAACAGAACCTATGCCATTCAAAGTTTATCTTACGAAGATAAAAATTTTATTGGTTTTTTTCTCTCTCGCACGGAGAGCAATGGCCAGGAGATTATTTATGCAGAAAGTGGAACAGCGCAGGGACATCTTTTTTCTCTTACCAATATAGAAATTACGGAAATTAAAAATGCGGGCGGACAAAAAGTTTCGACTACGCGCAGACAGCCGCAGCTGGCCATAGAACTTCCAGAAACGCTGGAATCGTTTACTCTCGGTTATGATATGGATACAGATGGAGAACAGCGGAGTATATTCTTTTTGAAAAAATTGATTGAGGAGAGAAAACTGATTGGGCTCGAATATAGAAATTTTCAAACTGAATTGTACTGGCATCTCGGTTACCCGTTTATTATTTTCTTTGTAACGTATATTGGAGCGTATCTTGGAATGCAACTGGCAAAACCCTCTCTCGCTGCGTCCATTGGCCTGGTGCTCATTTACACGATCGGCTATTTTTTTGTGATGTATTTTGGAACGGCGCTTGGAGGCAATGGAACACTGCCGCCATTCCTAGCCGCCAACCTGGCGAATTTTTTATCGATTGCCATTAGTGGCTGGTTTTTTTACCGCCATCGGTTTTAGCCGCTTGCCGTAAGCAGTGGCTCTTCTTGGGAAGTTATGCAGGTGGCATTCACAGAAATTTATCAAACGCGGACATGTCTCTCGTTCCATTCTTCGTAGCTGAGGCCTTCTTTTTCTGCGAGCTTTTGCCGGTGGTGAACCAGAATGGGTAGAATGGCGTAGTACGAAATGACAGATAATGGTGTTCCGAGCGTAATCCCTCCAACCATCATGGGAAGACCCATTTCGTTGAAAACCAGTTTTGTCCAGAATAGGGAGCCGTCCCAGAATCCCATCCCCTCTGCTTTTTTCAAAAGAGCCATGAGTTCTGCAAAACTCATCATATCCGTGCCGGGAGAAACAAACTCAATCACATATTTGCCAATGATATAAAAAAGAGAATAGAAAAAGGGCATGGTAAGAGGATTGGTAATCCAGACCAGCGCAACAGCAATGGGAACGGTAAAGCGAATCCCCACAAGGCGGAACAGAAACCACTGGGTAAGAACCAGTGACATTTGGATGCCAATAAGGGGGGTAAAGCCCCAGAACACGCCTACGGCAGTTCCGAGGGCCACCTCATTTACCGGTGCTTTTGTTTCGCGAAAGTGGCGGATTATTTTTTCTTCGAGAAGGCGAATTACATGCTGTTTCATGGAGTTATTTGCAGGGATTTTAATGTCGCAGAAAGTTCTGCTATTTCTTCGCGTTCAGGTACGCCTTCGCGGTTGTACAAGGCCAGAACAAAAGAATTGTTTCGCTGCTGCATGGCAGCCAGAAAAAAACGCCCCTCCGAATAATATTCATGGGCGATAAAAGAAGCTCCATTAACGATTGCTTCCTGCATTACATCTTCATCGTTATAGGAAATTTGACTTCCCAAAAAGAGCAGCATTTTTTCGCGCAATGTGTCTCCGTCCAGAAAAGGCGAAGACCGGTACGCTTCGCTCTGCATGTCTACCTTGCTTAGATCCGCTGCAAAAATCTGAAGCACTCCGGGGTTGGGAAGTAGCGGGTCAAAAAAAGCAGGAATCCCTTCGTGGATTTCAAAATCCCAGTGTCTTGGAAACGACATCTGGTACAACCCTTCTGCGGAATCGTAGCGCTGCATCAGTCTAGCTCTTTGAGCTTCTTATAGCTTTCGCGAACTGGGAGAGCAAAAAGCCGTATAAAACCAGCCGCGTCTGCCTGGTTATAGACTTCTTCTTTCTCAAAGGATGCCAGAGCAGAGTTATACAGGGAATTGGGAGACTTTCTGCCGGTTACCATGGCATTGCCCTTAAACAGCTTTAGCCGCACGGTTCCGTTTACGCTCTTTTGCGAGTCGTCTACCATTCTCTGCAGTGCCTCCCGCTCGGGAGAAAACCACTGGCCGTTATAGACCAGTCTTGCGTAGCGCATGGAAAATTCGTCTTTCAGGTGCTGCAGGTTTCTTTCGATGGTGATGGATTCCAGATCGCGGTGTGCAATCTGGAGAATGGTACCGCCCGGAGTTTCGTATATCCCGCGCGATTTTATTCCAACGAGTCGGTTTTCTACAATGTCAACGCGTCCTATTCCATGCTTACCGCCCAATGTATTCAGCTCTTTGAGCATATGATAGGGAGTAAGAGTTTTGCCATTAAGGGCTACTGCGTTTCCCCTTTCAAATACGATTTCAATAATAGCTGCTGTGTCGGGCGCGTTCTCGGGGGATCTGGTGAGAAGAAACATGTCCTCGGATGGAGCATTCCACGGGTCTTCGAGAATTCCGCCCTCATAAGAAATGTGCAGTGCATTGCGGTCCATGGAGTAGGGCTTGGCAGCGGTTGCTGTAACTGGAATATTTTCTTTAGCTGCGTAGGCGATCAGATCTTCGCGACCCTTAAATTCCCATTCGCGCCAAGGTGCAATAATTTTAAGATGGGGTGCCAAAGCCATCGCGGTGTATTCAAAGCGAACCTGATCGTTGCCTTTGCCCGTAGCACCATGAGAAATGGAATCCGCCTTCTCCATTTCTGCAATTTCTATTTGTCTTTTGGCAATGAGCGGTCTGGCAATGGACGTGCCGAGTAGATAGCGCATTTCATAAACGGCAGATGCGCGGATCATGGGATAAACGTAGTCGCGCACAAATTCTTCCCGCAGATCTTCTACATACAGTTTGACTGCACCTGTTTTCCGGGCTTTTTCGTCGAGCCCGTCTAATTCTTCTTCCTGCCCAATGTCTGCCACATAGGCAACCACTTCTGTGTTATAGGTTTTTTTGAGCCAGTGAAGAATAACCGAGGTGTCTAATCCGCCGGAATACGCGAGAACAGTTTTTTGAACATTGGTGGACATGTTCCATCGAATTTCGTATGGCAGACATGCTGTCAATGGATTCTGTTTTTTGACATGGGGGGCGCTTGCGCGAAACAAGAAAAAGAGAATTTTGTGCACTTTGTCCGCGTTGCAGTAAAAGCAAGACAAAAAATTGGCATTTTGACAAGAGCGACATGCCCATGCCCATGCGGGCCCGTCGATAATAAATAGCTTGCCGTCCCGTCACCGCGATTTAGCGTTGCCGCATGGTTTTGCGGGGATTACCAGTGCACAAAGGCGTAGCCGGGCGGGAGTGGTCCCTGCCAGAGCCGCTCGAAGGGGCAAATTTCGTATTTCAGGTGGTATTTTAGTCGGCCGGAGGAGTTCCTCA
>DYKF01000351.1 GCA_020722745.1 Caldithrix sp. | reverse complement strand
ACTTAATAATACAGATCCCTTAAATATGGCTCGAGCTTTAAGACGCTGATATTTCCGTTTTGTGATTCGAGACGCAAGTCCCGGACGAGCTGAATAGCGGGGATCTGCAGCTGGTTAGAAAACCAGATCATATTTTTGCTGGTCGTTTTTTCGTTGCTTTTTACTTCGATGAGAAGTTGAGGCTCTTCTTCCGAGGCCAGCAGAAAGTCAGTTTCGCGACCGTCTCTGGTGCGAATGTAGTGGAGCGATTCCCGCGTACCTAAAAAGTCGTTGCGTGCCGTGATATGTTTTAACAGGGTCACAGCAACCATGTTCTCCAGTTTGGCCCCATCGCTTACGGGAAGCTGCCAGTCAAAAAAATAGAACTTGGGTTCTCTGCTGATGCTGCGCTGGAGTCGTTTTGAATAGGGCGGAAGTATGAATATTATGTACAGGGCCTCAAGAATTTCGATATATCGTTTTACCGTGTTGGGAGATATGGCAAGATCTTCCGAAAGACTTCTGTACGAGAGAGTGGAACCAACCCTGTGTCTTAACAGTCCTATGAGAGATTTCATTTCGTTTATTTCGTGAATCCGCCACAGATCCGTAGTTTCCTGAAGAATCACTGTATCAAGATACTGGTTTCTCCAGCGGCTTGCATCTTCACGGCTTTCGGCAAGGCAGGGTTCGGGAAAACCGCTTCGTTCAAAGAGCTGATCGAAAGTACACGTTGATTCGTGTTCGCGGACCTCAGCGGGGGTGAGAGGGAACAGATGGCTGGCAAAAAAACGACCTGCCAGGGAATCGCCACTTCTTCGAAATATTTCCAGGCGGGCAGAGCCTGTAACGAGAATGCGGAGATGGGGTGCTCGCGTGTCAAAAATGCCTTTCAGAAAATTTTTCCATTCGGGCATTTTATGGATTTCATCAAAAATGATATAGTCTGTTTTTGAAGCCCACATGCGCCGCAGTATAATTTCCCTGTCTTCTGTATGGTCATAGTTCAGGTAGACAGGATGATCAAAATATTTCATGAGCTGCTTTGCAAGAAAAGTTTTACCGGTTTGCCGGGGTCCCGAGAGCAGAACCATCTTCTTTTCAAGATCTTTGCGGAGTTGTTGTTCTATCTGAGCCCTCATATTTATGGCAAATGCGCAGCTTTCTGCTGAAAAGTCAAGACAAATGCGCATTATACTGAGCAAATGCCATGGCATATCCGCAGTATTCTGAGTATAAGCCATGATAAACCTGCATTGGCTGAGCAAACGCCAAATGCTCAACAGACTGCGCATATACCATAAATACGTTCAATAGATTAACCAAAGTCTTTACACTCCGAAGTGCCTGAAATATTTATGACCATGAAAAAGGCAGTGCGTCTCTTTTTAATTGGATCGTTATTCTCCAGCCTGGTGGCGGAAGGCCATCCACTCGACAAAGTTTACCGTGAAACAGCGGGGGCTCCTGCGGCCAAAGCGGAAGCTACGGTTTTACTCAGAAGAATGTCGCTGCAGCTAAAAGGGGAGATTCCCTCCGTATCCGAGGTTTCGGCAATTGCAGACAATAATTTTCAATCGGCTCACTGGGCAGCT
>DYKF01000350.1 GCA_020722745.1 Caldithrix sp. | reverse complement strand
CGCAGGGGCAGAAGCACTGTCGCCACTACAAGCTGTAAAAGTTACAGCAGAAAGAGCGAGCAGGGCAAAAAGAAAAAGTCTAAATTGCTTTTGCATAGTTATCTCCATTAAAATTGTTTGTGAGCCGCGCAAAATCGGTAAGGTCAAGCCTGGAAAAAAAGCGCGCAGCCCCGGACACTTTATAAAGCGTTGGGTGAAAAGTCAAATATTATTTAGGTGATTAGCGAAATAACTTAATGTTGATTTGCCGTAAACGGGTCAACAGGTATTGCCATTGGCTAATATAAAAAGGGAGTCTCTATTTTTTCTAAATTTTGGAAAAATCTTAAGTAACCTCTGAATGCGCAACGAGCCGAAGGAATACTTTATCAGAGCTTACTTAAATTCAGATACCTATATGCTGCGCAAAGAAAGTGCAAGAAATTATTTTTTAGAGGTTCCAAAAAGCAAGTTGTCCGGAATTTCAGGCGTTCCAGATTCGTCAATATAGCACAAGTACATGGAAAACGACTGGAGTGGGGCCCCCTGAGCGGCGCTTGCGCGCTCTCTAAAGAATCCCGTTTTTGCGCAGCATTTCTTCCGAAAGCCCCGTTGCCTGTGTGACAATATCTACTGAAACACCAAGGCGGATTAAATTGCGGGCGTCTTCCAGTTTCCCCTCGCGTTTTCCCTCGCGTTATCAGAATAAAATGGGCGGGATCAAAAATGCACTTTCCTCCCGGAAGAGCAAACTCTGGATTGCGATCACCGTGGCCAATGAGCAGATTGGGGACAGGGCCTATTCCGAATACCGCTTTGAGACGGCCATGCAATACTATACTCTGGCCAAACAGGAAGCCGGCAGTATTTTCCCCACCGAAGAAAAGAACAAAGCTGTTGGGAGGATTGATAAAAAGATTGTCGCTACCCGCTTGACCCGGTAAATCGCAAATCGTATCATCCGTTATTATGGCCACAAAACAAAGCACAGTTGAATATATGGTAGACCAGATGCGGGAAGCAGGAACAATCACGTTCCGCAAAATGTTTGGAGAGTACGCCGTGTACAATAAAGGGAAAGTAGTCGCCCTCGTATGCGATGACAAACTTTTTGTAAAGCCAACAGAGGCAGGACGCGCATTTATAGGGGACGCAACGGAAGCCCCCGCTTACCCGGGAGCAAAACCATCCTTCCTTATAGAAGAGCAGATAGAAGACCGCGAATGGCTGTGCGAGCTCATCCGCATTACGGAAAAAGAGCTTCCCGAACCAAAGCCTAAAAAGAAATCCGCAAAATGAAAAGACAACCGGCATTGTTTCTGGCCCATGGATCGCCCATGAACGCCGTGGAAAAAAATTCATACACGGACTTTTTACAAAAACTCTCTCAAAAAATTCAACCACCCAAAGCAATCATTGCCATTTCTGCGCACTGGGTAACGCGTGGCACATTGATCACGGCGGACATTGCGCCAAAACAAATTTATGACTTTCGCGGCTTCCCAGACGAGCTCTACCGCATTCGATACGAACCACCGGGACCGCCCGTTGCACATGCAAACTCCAGGTGCACAAGGCTCACGAGGCGTCTTGGCGCTG
>DYKF01000090.1 GCA_020722745.1 Caldithrix sp. | reverse complement strand
CGACATAATAATTCCTGCCGGCAAAAGTTCCCTGCGCGCAGCGCCTCCCCTGCGCTTAGCCTGTCGAAGTATGCGCAGAAGGAAGTGTGGTTCCTGAGCCTCGCCTGCTCAAGTTGCGACTCTGTGCGTGAACTTTTTCCAAATTGTTTTTTCTAAAAAAGATTTTTTTACCTATGTCTCTTAAAAAGAGAAAAGATTTCATCGCGGCCTAAAAATACCATCGTGGGTCTTCCGTGTGGACAGCGGGTGGGCACCTCGCACTCGGCAAGCTGTTCTACCAGTTCGCGCAAATTCGCAAGAGATTCCGGGTCTCCCTTTTTAATGGCGCCCCAACAGGCCAGATCTTTTGCCAGCTGTTCAAAGAGTATGCGAGGCGTAACGTCGGCTCTGCCCTCTGCAATCGCCATGGCTTTTCGGAAGGCGCTTTCTTCCATGCCAGGCGGGACGTAGACGGGAACAGAAAGCAGGGACATTCCCGCCGGGCCCATGTCCTCTACGCGAAACCCCAGCTTTTCCAGAATGGGCAAATATTCTTGGAGAGTTTTTTGTTCCGGAAGAGAAAGACCCAGTGCGACGGGCGTCACGAGTTCCTGTTCCACGTTCTTCTCCATAGATAGAGATTTAAGGTATCTTTCGTAATTAATTCTCTCGTGGGCTGTGTGTTGATCAATCAGGTACAGGCCTTCTTCACTGGAGGCAAGAATAAAAGTATTAAACAGTCTTGCATGAATTTCGGTTGGAATATGCGTGGGCCTGGCGTTTTCCGAGTTGAGAACAACAGAGTTTTTTAGGAGATCTTCCTGAAAAGGTTCTGCAAGTTTTTTTACAAACTCAAACTTCAGCTCCTCTGGAGGTGTCGATTGGGAAAGAGAGCGCAAACCCGAAAACCCCTTTCCCGGTTGCAGGTTTTTCATTTTTAGAGGCCCGTTATTTTCTATTACATTGCGGATTGATTCTAGAAAAAATACGGCTGTCTTATCTTCTTCGCGAAAGCGAATTTCTTTTTTCTGAGGATGTACGTTTGCGTCCACCTCTCTGCCCGCTGAATCAAAAAATAAGAACGCGAGTGGAAAGCGCCCCGGCGGAAGCAGTTCTCCATAGGCGTTTCGCAAAAGGCCTACCAGCTTTTTCCACTGTACAGGCCTTCCGTTCACAAACAGCCGTATGTCTGCCGGGCTGGATTTGTATGTCGAGAAAGACGAAATGTATCCTTTCAGAATTTGGTTGTTTCGATTAAAATACACAGGCAGAAGGGATTCTGCAGTTTCTGTATTGTAGGCCTGTCGAATTCTCTCTAACAGGTTTTCTGCCTGCGGAAAAAAATATTCGGCGCCATCTATGTGGGCGCGAAACGACACGTCGTGGCGCGAAAGAGCTGCCGTTACGACAATTTCCCCGAGCTTTTTTTTTAGAGCTTTTTCCTGCCCCGAAAACTCTCTGCGAACGGGTGCGTTAAAAAATAAATCTTCCACGAGAACCTGAGTTCCTTCGGGAAAAGCCGATGGTTCCGTATTGCCCGTTTCGCCTGCGCGGGCCGTAATTTTATACGCGCGCTCTGCTCCTCTCTCGCGGCTCTCTATGGTTATTTTGCTGACGGATCGAATGGAGCCCAGGGCTTCTCCTCTAAAGCCAAGAGTCGCTACAGAAAAAATATCTTCTGCCGTTTCTATTTTACTCGTTGCAAAACTTTCGAGAGCCAGGGGAAGATCTTCGCGGCTGATACCGTTCCCATTATCGCGCACTCGGATTTTCTCAAATCCCGCTCCGCTGATAAAAATTTCGAGGGATGTAGCATCCGCATCCAGACTGTTTTCGAGGAGTTCCTTGAGCACGCCTGCCGGGTTTTCTATGGCTTCTCCAGCTGCTATTTGTGAGATAACGAGTTCTGATAGTTTGTGGATGGCCATGTATCTTTTTCGCAGGCGAAGACTGGTGGTAAATTAGAATGTGGGGGACGGTGTTGCCTTGGAGGCATAATCGAAGCGCTGATTCCGAATGGATAGTTGCATAGCACAAGAATTTCTTAGAGCTTGACGAAGAGGTTTGTTTTTTGTGCATTGACGATTAAAATATGTGTATATATTTGGTAAAACTTAATAAAAAAGTGAACCATGAAATATAAAATTGCTAAATTGCTACTTTCCATTTATATTGTAGTTGCTGTTTCTTGCGGAGGGGAAAAACCCATTTTTCCTGTTTATGATATCACTGATAAAGTAGGCTTTATCAGCGCAACCGGGTCAATTCTTCTTGAACCGGCATATGAAAAAGCTGGAGAAATGGTAAACGGACTTATCCCAGTGAGAAAAGTTATTCCGGGAGAGGAAGGAAAAGACCAAAAAAAGTGGGGGTATATCAACAGAACAGGAAAAGAGATCATCCCATTTGAGTATGACGAGGCATCCAGTTTTTCGGAGAGTCTGGCAACAGTTATTCAAAATAAAAAGTGCGGCTACATAGACCTTAAAGGTAAAACAATCATACCCTTAGAATATACAGATTGTGGAGTTTTTCGTGATGGACTCGCTTTTGTTAAAAAGGATGCCCTTTATGGCTATTTAGACAATACCGGGAAAATAATTATTCCATTTACATTGGAATGGGCTGGAGACTTTGGAAGCGCATTAGCCCCTTTTCGCCAAAAAAACCAATATGGATTTTTAGACAAAACGGGTAAGACCGTCATTGAGCCTAAATATAATAAAGCCCGAAATTTTGTTAACGGTTTTGCTGCTGTTTCTCAAAAAGGCAAATTCGGATTTATCGATACTGCTGGTAAAGAAATTACCAAGCTGGAATACGATGAAGTTAAAGACTTTTCGGATGGACTTGCCGCAGTAAAGCAGAAGAAAAAGTGGGGTTTTGTGACGACCTCTGGAACACTAGTCATTCCTTTGGAATACGAAGAGGTGATTCCTTTTTCAGAAGGGCTTGCTACAGTCAGAAAAAACAGATTGTGGGGATTTATTGATACTACAGGAAAAGTGGTTCAGGAAATTAAACACCACGGAGCACGACCATTCAAAAATGGCATAGGATCGCTCTATACAAAAGATGGTAAAAAAGTATATATTGATAAAAACTTTAAGGAAATATATTCGTTTCAAATTCCGAGGGTTGGAACGTATACTCGCTTTGCAACAGATTACGCAGGCTGGATAAGTGAAAGTTTTATCATTAAAAGAAAAGCCGATGACAGTTTCAATGTTTCGTATTCTGCCATGAGGAACACTTTTGGTAGAACAAATACAGATGCATCTGAACCAAGCATACACTGGACTGAGAAAGACGGGATAGTAACCTTGCGCTTTTCTAACGGAATCACAGCTACCGGCTGGTTCTCTCCGTTTGGAGAATATATCAATTTTAATCGTCACGAAGATGACGCGAAGTTTTTCTTCAAAAAACGAGATAGGGAGTTTTATTAAAATGTGGTAAATTAAACCTTAATTCAGCAGCCTCTGCCCGCTCAGCTACGCCGCTGCAAACAGAGGCTTTGCAGTTGAATAAGGACGAAAAATCCCACTGCAGGTGAACAGAAAATAGAACAGGCTATCACTTTGGAGATGTAATAATTTTTGTCGGCAGGTAAGCCCCGCCCGGGTAGGGCCACCCTGTGTATCGTAATGCAGTCAACACTATGAGGGAACGCGCCGATAATGTAGTTGACATGATAAGCGCAGGAATCAGAAAACGGCTCATGAGTGAATGGCAGGAGAAGTGGAATCGCTTTGTCCACAGAATCATGAAAACGGGCAGTGAAAAACTCACTCTAATGGTGATTCCCCACAACGACTCCGAAATCATCAACTTTCAGCTCAGTAAATTTACAATATTCTTTTCCATTTTTATTTTTGTTTTTCTAATCTTTTCGTCCGTGTTGTCCATGGGGCTCCAGCAAATCATGCGCGGAGAGGTTACAGAGCTTACATCCCTCAGCGAGGCCACCCTTAGCGAGCGCGAACAGTATTTGTCCAAGTACCACGAGCTTTACCAGTACAACCAGCGCGTTAAAAAAATTCTGGAATCTACTAACGCGAAACTTCAATTTACTCAAAACAGCAACAAAGTATTTCTGGAAGACCGGGTTCTCGCAGAGATTGCTCAAGGTGAGATTGCCGCGGAGAGTCTTGCCATCCAGGGCATTCTCGAAGAGCGCGCGAAGACCAATGCTGAGGTTGATCCAGAAGATCCCTACAGAGAACTCGATTCAGATTTTCGATACGGCTCCGAAGTTATCCAGTATAAAAAGCTTCATCTCGATATTCGCCAGACGATTTCTTCCATTCGCAGCCTTTCCGGATTTTTACACCAGCGGGAGCAGGTTCAGCAGTCGCTGCCTTATGGCTGGGTTGTCAAAGGTGGACACTTTACATCCTTTTTTGGTCCTCGCATTTCTCCCTTTGGTTATACTCGCGATTTTCACGCCGGCGTAGACCTTGCCGACAGAATTGGCACGCCCATTTATGCAGCAGCCGATGGCTATATTGAAACGGCCTCTTATGGCGGTGGCTATGGCCTGCACGTTCGCATTAACCACAAGTTTGGGTACCTTACTCTCTATGGCCATATGAGCAGCGTTACTGTTCGTTCTGGCCAATATGTTTACAAGGGACAAATGATTGGTCGCATAGGCAACACGGGACGCACGACAGGGCCGCATCTCCATTATGAGGTTCGCTATGACGGCAGACCTATTGATCCACTTCCGTTTCTGACCAACACGTAATCCATGGACAAAGAAAACCGGAAAGCTTGGGAGTCGCATTATCTGCGTTCGCGCTCCGTTCTCTCTATTCCCGATGAAAACGTAGTTCGCTGGTTTTCCCGTTTTCGCAGGGAAAACCTTTTGCTGCCTGATTTTATGGTGCTCGATGCGGGATCTGGCTCTGGCCGCCATCTCGATTATATTCGCAGCCTCGGGTTTTCCTGCATCGGTCTGGACTACGCTTATACCGCGCTTTCTGAAAAACAAGGCGTTGTTCAGGGGCAGGTCTTTGCCATGCCTTTTAAAGACAATGCATTCAATATTGTTTTAATGTGGGGGGTGTTGCATTATCTCACGCGAGAGCAGGCCAAAACTGCCATGGAAGAAGTGTATCGCATTTTGAAGCCTGGCGGAAAGTTTTTCTTTACCCTTCGCTCTGACCAGGATACTCATCTTTCGCAGGTGCAATACGGGGGAGATCTCACCGGCGGCAAATCGCATCTGTACAGTCGGCAAGAGCTTGTCGGTCTTCTCGGACAATTTAAGAATTTTCAATATGGTTTTTTGTCCCGCCAGCCGCTTGGACAAGAAGCCCTTATTGCCCATCACATGGCAGAGGTTACAAAGTGAATTGTCCGGTTTGCGGCCATTCGCAAACCTCGTACTTCGGCACTATTGATCGCTTTGAACCCGCTTTTGATATCTGGATTTGTTCCCATTGTGGTAGTCGTTTTCGCAATCCCCTTCCGCAAAATCCGAACGAATACTATGAGGAAGAATACTATTCTGGAAAAGCAGAGTTTTCTTATATAGACGAGAGAGAGCAGTACACAGGTTTTAAGCACGTCTATTGTTCTCGCCTTGCCACAATTTCTGCACATGCCCAGCCCGGAAAGTTTCTCGATGTGGGTTGTTCTTTTGGTGGACTTGTCTATTGCGCGTCTTCCCGCTTTGAGTCTTACGGCCTCGATGTAAGCGGTCATGCCATAGAAAAAGGTGCAGAATGGATTGTCTCTCTTCCGCCCCAAAAATTTCCCGCAAGGCTTTATCGCGGAAGTCTGGAAGATCTTCCAAAGGATCCACCTTTTAAGGAAGGTTCTTTTTCTGTGATTGCGATGATAGAGGTGGCTGAACATCTTGAGAATCCCCGCAGAGTATTTGCAGAGGCCGCAAGGCTACTGAAACCTGGCGGCCTTTTAGTGGTCCAGACAGCCAATTTTAACGGCTTGCAGGCAGAGAAGCAGGGGCTTGGCTATCACTATTATTTGCCCGGTCATCTGGTATATTTTACGAATACAGGTTTAAAGCAACTGCTTAGCCAGTCTGGATTTTCTTCTTTCCAAGAGTATATTCCCGTTGATTTTTCTCTGTGGGCAAAATTGCGAAAGTTTGCTCATGGTCGCAATCTGCTTTCAGTTCTGTTCGGAATATTCCGGATTTCCTGGTACCATCTAAAATCTAAAATCAGGAAGAATGGAAAACCCTTGACGTCCTCTTACGTTTTATATGCATATAAATCCAACTATGTCAATGCGTAAAAAAATAACCGTAGAATCTGATATGGCATTGCTGTACGAGCGAATGCAGCGTGAGGGATTAAAATTTACAGCCCCCCGCGAGCGCATTGCCCGCTGGATTTTCAGCAACCACGGGCATTTTACGGTAGATGATATAATAGAAGATTTTCGTAAAAATGGCGAAAAAATATCTCCCGCGACTACATACCGCGTTGTACAAATGCTTCTGGAGCTTTCTCTCCTCATAGAGCATAATTTTGGAAAAGAGACAAAATATTACGAGCATACACCCGGTCACCCCGTCCACGATCACATGATTTGCACGGAGTGCGGAACCATTGAAGAATTCTCTGACGCTGGACTCATGGAGGAGCTGAACAGAGTTGCCGAAGAAAAAAAATTTACTATGGTTAAACATTCACTTAGCGTTTACGGCTTGTGCAAAAACTGTCGCAACAAAAAAAAGCCTGTTTAAATTAATAAAGAAAAGTGGGTTACAGATTGTTCCATAATCCGGAGGAAGGCTGAATGGCAAGGGAATTGGATCTCCGCATTTCTCCCAAAAGAGTGTATTGGGTTGATATGCCTCTAGATATTCTTTCTGTAAAAGATAGAACCGAATTGCTGCTGGCCGATGTGCAGATTCGTCGTCTGCCCTCAGAATCGCTTATAGAGGCTTTGCCAGAGGATGCTGCTGAAGCTGCCTTTTTGTACAATTTTGATCAGATAGTCGCCAAAAACCGTACCCAAAAGAATCATTCCGCGAAAGTTCTTGCTCCCAAATATGCAGACTATATTCGTGCGCATCATCCCGACCGCGCCCTGGTGCATACGACAATGCTGGATACTGAAATTGCCAGAACATTCCGCATGGCCGATATACCGTATCTCGAAAAGAATATAGACGTTAAATCGGAACTAGTAGTTACCATGCTCCAGATTGTTAAAATTCTCTTCCGCAACGATCCAAAGTTGCGACGCAAATATTTGCGCCTGGAGTTGGTAGAAGATAAGAAATATCCGGTTCGGTTACACAGCCACCGCTTTAAAGAGATCAAAAATGTACAGGGCTTTGTAAAAGATATAAGCCTTAACGGCGTTGGTTTATCTCTGGAGCTGGGCGAAGATTATAAGCACTTTCATCTCAAGGATCCTGTCGGTTTTACGCTGGAGATTGAGCGTTTTACGTTTGCCGTTTATTTTGGTTTTGTCACCCGCGTTTTTTCAGAAAGAAACGAGCTTGGTATTAGTTTTAATGTTTTTAACAGAAAAATGGTTACCGAGGCGAACGCAGTCAAAATTAACCAGCAGTTACAGGTCTGGCTGCGTGATTTTGCCATTGCCAGATAGTCTGCATCGCTGTTTTCCGCATTGTTTATTCGCTGACTTTATTTTTTTTGTAAATTATTGTATTGATTGTTTTTAGGTCGGCTTCGGCAATATAAAATTCGCCAGAAGGAGCAGATACGGTTTCACCCTTTTGGGGAATGCGCCCCGTCAATTGTGTCAAATACCCCGTAATGGTTTCGTAGCCATCTTTTTCGATCGTAAGTCCAAAGTAATCGTTAAAGTCATCAATGTCCAGATTTCCAGCAAGGCGGTAGCCCTTGTTGCCAAGCTGCTTAATGTCCTCTTCTTCGTGGCTCTGGTCGTGGGCTACAATATCCCCAGTGAGCTCTTCTGCAATGTTTTCAAAAGTTATCAGGCCAACCACGGACCCATATTCATTGACCGTAAAAAGAATCGGGAGTCTGTCTTCCTGCATTCTGCGCCGCACTTTTTCTGCCGAAAGAGTCTCGGGCATAAACGAAGCGGGGTGCAGTATCTGCGATAGTTTTGTAGAGGGGGGTACCTCCAGAAAATCGCGCACATCGACATAGCCAATTATATTGTCTCCTCTTTCTTCGTAGACAGGATACCGGCTGTAATTGGCCTTATCTATTATTCTTGTAATATCCGAAATAGTTTCATCTTTATCAAAAGAGATGAATTCCGGCAGCGGAGTCATGATCTCCCTTGCTCTTGTCTTTTCCAAGAGTAAAAAGCCCTCCATAATTGGCTGGCTGTCCCCCACAAAGTTGGAACCAATAAAACCAATTACCTCATCGCGGCTGAGCTCCGTTCGCGATGGAAAAAGGCGTACCAGAATTGTGGTGAAGTAAAAGAAAAACAGAGAGACGGGTTTAAACAGATAATAAAAGAACAGAATGAGCGGGTAGACATAGCCCAGAAAAATAATTCCACCCCTTCGAAAAATCGCCTTTGGCAGTGCTTCTGCAAGCAGAAAGAATACAATGAGCTGGATGGTAAAGCCGGCGATTGTGGTCCAAATGTCCTGATTCCTGCTCAAAATATTTTCTAAAGCCATGGTTGAGCTTACAATCGTAATATTGTTACCTACCAGCATGGTAACAATGAGCATTTCTCTGCGCCTGTACAACCAGACGAGAATGCTTTGTTTCCCGCGAACAATGTTGAGGGGAGAAAGGCTCAGCACGCCAGTTTCTACTCCCGAAAAAAAAGCTGAAAAAATGAGCATTATAATAATAGTCAGGAAGTCGTTCATTTGGTTATTCTCATTTTAGCTTCTTCAATTCTGTGAGAGGAAATCTTAAAGTCGTAAAACTCCCAGCCCCTGAAACGCAGAACGGTGTCAGCTCGCGGAAATCCATCGAGTTTTTCGAGTAAAAACCCCGCTATAGTTTCTGCCTCTTCTGTTTCTATTCGCTTTCCAAAATATTCTGCAAATTCATCAATGCTGATATTCCCTCGAATCAGAAAATGTCCTTTGTTAAGTTTAACGATTCCGCCGTATGGATTTTGTTCCTGGAATTGGCTCCTGGTAAATTCTCCGAGAATTTTCTCGAGAACATCGCGAAGCGTCAGGGATCCAATGAACATCCCCGACTCATCGATTACAATACCCACTTCTTTTCCCGTCTGAACAAAAATATGCATTACCTCGCGCAGGGGCATTGTCTCTGGAAATTGCAGTACTTCAAAAACTCTGTTGCGCAGGGATTTCTGTTTTTTGACGAGCGCCGGCCAGAGATGGCGTGGCAATATATACCCGTAATCGGAATGGTCTCTTTTGTTGTAGAGAATGGCATAGGTGCAGTGTTTTTTTTCCAGAAACGCTTTTTTGGCGCGCAGCGGAGTAATATCGCTGGGTAACAGCAGCAGTTCGCTCTTAGGGTTCATGGCAGAGTAGGCGGTGTCGTGAAAAAAAGCTACCGCACGATTCAGATGCTCTTTCTCTTTTGGTTTTAATATGCCAAATTTTTCTGCAATTTCAATGGCCTGCATCAGTTCGTTTTCTCCAAGCTTGCCGCTGGAGTCGGGCACCAGTTTGTTTACCTGGTTTGCTATCATGGAAACCGGCAGGGCAAAATAGTGAACCAGATTAAACCACAGTGAGAGAAAGGGTGTGGCAAAGTGGGCCCATCGCTCCGAAACCTGCACAGCAATTACTTTGGGAACAATTTCGCCAAATATTAATAGAACGACAGTGATAATAGCCAGAGATAACAGTTCTGACTGTATACCCAGGTATTGAGAAACATTTTCCATAACACTGCTACCGGTATAGGATATTACCATGTTTACGGAAAGGTTGCTGATCAGAAGCATGGACAGGGTTGTCTCTGGTTGGGATAATACCGTTTGAATAAAATGAATTCTATTCTTGTTTGCCCAGTTTCTGTGCTTCAGAGTTTTGAGCTTTTCCTGTTCTATGGAAAAAAGCGCGGATTCTGTTCCAGAAAAGAAAGCAGAAAGCAGCAAGGAAATCAAAAATACAATGAGTACAATATCCATGTCAGGATGTTGAGGTCAGGGAGGTTTTAAATTCCTGCCCGTTGCGGACATAAGAGTCTGCGCTGTTTCGAATCATTTCAATTTCTTCCTCTCGCAGTTCGCGGATTATGCGGGCGGGTACTCCGGCTACGAGAGTTTTGGGGGGCACTATAAATCCCATGGGTACGACCGCGCCTGCCGCTACAAATCCGAATTCGCTTACAGTGGCTCCATCGAGCACAATAGCGCCCATTCCCACAAAGGAAAAATCTTTGAGTTCTGCCGCGTGGATGATTGCGCTGTGCCCAATGGTGACACCGTTGCCTATGATGGCAGGGAAACGATTTGTGGTTATGTGAACCACGCAATTATCCTGTATATTGGTACGGTTTCCTATGCGGACATAATGCCCATCGCCGCGAATAGTCACATTAAACCAGATGGAGGATTCTTCGCCTATTTCTACGTCTCCGGCAATATCTGCTGAGGGGGCCAGAAAGGCCGACGGGGCTATTTTTACTTTTTTTTCGCCGAGGTTATAAATCATAGGTTAAATCCTTTTGCTTTTGCAAAATGTTGGA
>DYKF01000349.1 GCA_020722745.1 Caldithrix sp. | reverse complement strand
TCCTGATAGATTTTTGGGCAAGGTAAGCTTTGAGAATCGGACAACTTTGGGATAGACAGAATAAAACCAATTACAAACAGGTATATTATGATCAATGTAATTTTATGTGGTGGATCGGGTACAAGGTTGTGGCCTGTATCAAGAAAACTAATGCCAAAACAATTTGTTCAGATGTTTCATGGAAAATCCCTGTTCCAGGAAACAGCCAAGAGAAACCACGGGATAGCCCCAAGACAATTTATTGTGGCCAATGCAGAACAATACTTTATTGCGGCGGATCAATTGAGCGGCATGCAAATGCGTGCGTATGCCTATTTGTTAGAGCCAGAAGGTCGAAATACGGCGCCTGCCATCGCGCTCGCGGCATTGGCAGTAGATCCAGATGATGTCCTTTTGGTAACGCCGTCGGATCACACTGTCGGAAAGCAAAAGGAATACGAGCAGGCAGTAAGCCGAGCAAAAGAGCTGGCAGAAGAAGGTTTTCTGGTTACGTTTGGAATAAAACCATTGTTTGCGGAAACTGGTTACGGATATATAGAATCCGATGGGGAAAAAGTTTTGTCTTTCAGGGAAAAACCAGATGCCCAGACAGCGCAAACCTATATTGACAAAGGAAATTATTTTTGGAATAGTGGAATGTTTGCATTTAAGGCGGGAGTTTTTTTAGAGGAGCTTAATCGCTATGCGCCCAAAATTTTTACGGCGGCGCGCACCGCATACGAAAACATGAGCCAAACCCGATCCCCCGAAGACCCTTACATGCGCATAGATCGCGAAGATATGTTGCAAATTCCGGAGGACAGCATTGATTTTGCCGTGTTGGAAAAAAGTGACAAAGTGCGCGTTGTCAGTGCTGACATTGACTGGAACGATTTGGGATCGTTTGATTCAATAGCCGGGGCGTTTGCTAAGGACGAAAATGGCACCACGACTATAAAAGCGGGACTGGACAATGTAGAAAATGTATCGATCGAGTCTCGGAATAACATGATAGTGCAAACAGATCGCATTATCGCTACGGTGGATATTGAAGATCTCATTATCGTAGATACTCCCGATGCGTTGCTCCTCAGTAAAAAAGGTTCTTCCCAGAAAGTAAAAGAAGTCGTGAAAGAACTCAAGGCGCGGGAGTCCAATCTCCCCGATATACATCTTACCGCCCATCGGCCCTGGGGTACCTATACTGTCCTTGAAATTTCCCAAAGTTATCAGATTAAGAGAATTGTGGTAAAACCCGGAAAAAGGCTTTCCCTCCAAAAGCATTTTCACAGAAACGAACATTGGATTGTCGTGAGTGGTACAGCCAGCGTGGTTGTTGGCAAAGAGGAACTGATTATCCGCGCTAATGAATCTACCTATATTCCCATGGGAGAGGTGCACCGGTTGTCTAATCCGGGGAAAATTGATCTTGTACTGATTGAAGTACAGGTGGGCGAATATTTAGGAGAGGACGATATTGTTCGCATTGAGGACGATTTTAAGAGGTAATTTGTCTTGGAGGGTTTAGCAATTTTTATCTTCTCTCCTGATATGATTTTAAGTAAGCTCTGAAAAAGTTTCAGAGCTTACTTCCGGTACATGGATGTACCG
>DYKF01000089.1 GCA_020722745.1 Caldithrix sp. | reverse complement strand
GTGAATTTACCCCGAGCGCAGCCGAGGGGTCCATGTACCGGAAGTAAGCTCTGAAACTTTTTCAGAGCTTACTAAGGATATAAATTTAAAATTTTTTAAAGATTTTGAAAAATTAGAGACTCCTTAGAATTATTCTTAAATTTTTTGGTCGACGGCGTGTCCAATAAATATAATTCTGATACCCCCTGGGGTATTAAGCAGGGGAGGCCAGCGCTAAAGGCAACGGCTGAAGATAACAATTAACAGGAGGAATAAGCGAATGAGCGAATACATTGTAGAACAAATCAATAACATCGCCTGTAAAACCTACCTTGTAGGACGCAAAGGGTCCAATGAAGTTTTTCTCATTGATCCAGTTATTGAGGAGACAGAAAACTATCTCAAAATGCTCGAGCAGAGAGGCCTGAAACTCGTAGCAGTTTTTGACACACATGCCCATGCCGATCACATTTCTGCCGGCCCAAAAATCCGTAAAGCGACAGGGGTAGATTACATTATGCATAACCTATCCCCCGTGGAGTGTGCAAACGTACACTTTGCGGATGGCGAAAAAATGGAAATTGCAGGAGTGCCGGTAGAGTTTATCCACACTCCGGGACACACAAAAGACTCAAGCTCTCTTGTCATTCCTGGCTACTTCTTCACGGGAGACGCTCTGTTCCTGGACGACGGTGGAGCAGGCCGCGATGACCTTCCCGGTGGAGATCCTGGCGTTCACTACGAAACACTGCAGCGCATTCTCTCCATGGACGAAAGTCTGATGGTAGAGCCAGGCCACGACTACCGCGAAAGAAAACCGACAACCCTCAAAGTTCAGAAAGAGGCTAACCCCTTCCTTAAAATCGAAGGCAAAAAGAACTACATTCTGTACCTCGAAGACCTTAAGCTCGGTCCTGCGGATTGGATGGCAGATGTTCTCAAGGCAAACTGGGGCTGCGCAACCGACGTAGATGCCGCGTTTATCCCCAAAGATGAGCCTGCCTGCGAAGTAAAAGGTACCATGACAGCAGCCCAGACAGCACAGTCCGTTACAGCTATTGATGCAATTCAAATGAAAGGCGTAATCGATGGCGATGGCGACTATGTTCTGCTGGACGTTCGCGAACTCTTTGAACTGGAAGACGATCTCGGCCATATTCCTGGAATTGTGCACATTCCCATCTGGGATCTACAGCACAAACTGGCAGAAATCGACTATGCGAAAGATAAAGACCTCTACATTATCTGTCGCTCCGGTGGGCGTTCTTACACGGCTGCCCAGATTCTGGAAGCTGCCGGATTTAAGCATGTGTATGTTCTCGAAGGCGGTATGTACGCCTGGAGAATGGCGGGCTACCGTGCTTCTGTAGAGTACGCTGCTAATTGATTTTCAGAAGCCCCTGCCATGCTGCCGGGGCTTTTTCACACTGTATTCTTACGAGGAGCCTCTAAAATTTACTTTTTAGGTTTTTCGTGCACATTAAATAAGTAGAGGATCTCTCATTTTTGGGCTTGCCAAAAGAACACCCGTTCCTGTACATAGAATCTGTGGTAAACTACCAGCGAATACTAAAAGAATGTTTCTGGGATATGAATCTTTCAGATACTGAGTTGGCTGCATTCGCCGCAGGCGACGATCCATATAAAAAACAAATAATTTTTCAGAAGATTCTCGAAAACAGTACAGATCTCTTGCAGGATCTTGCTCTATTCTCCCGGAAAGATATTGAATCGTTGATTGACAATTACGCTATTCCTGAATTCAACCGCGAATATTATTTTCGCCGAAAAAATCTGGCAGAAGTGTATTTTCTAAATCGTCCTTTATTAATAAAAGAACTGCAATGGAATTATTAGAATATAAAGAACTTTATTTTTTACAGGACAAAGTTCTCGACGTGGTTTTTACCACAGAAAGAGAATTTTATCTTACGGGGGGTACCTGTCTAAACCGCTTTTACGTAGAAAAAAGGTATTCTAATGATCTCGACTTTTTTGCGAATAACTCAAATCGTTTCCATTTTGCAGTTAAAAATATCTACGATTCTCTTTCGACAGAATTCTCTGTTCAAAGAGAAATTGATTCAAAGGATTTTTTACGATTACGTGTCGAAAACTTTTTACAGGTTGATTTCGTAAACGACACCGCATACTATTATAAGGAACCCAGAATTCTTAAGAATAACTGGATTCTTGACAATGTGGAAAATATTTTGGCCAACAAAGTGACAGCAATAATAGGCAGAGATAATCCAAAGGATATTTTCGATCTCTATTTGATTGCAAAGCACTATTCTTTTTCCTGGAAAGAAATTCTTGAAGTGGCTCAAAAAAAATCACACTTCAGCAAAACCGATCTCGTGGTGCGATTACAGACATTCCCCCGTGCGTTGCTCGATTCACTGCATCTAACAGACCCGCTATTTTTAACTGGATTACCAGGCGAATTTGCAGCGTTGATTGGAGAGATAATAGAAGATGCTAATCATGTTAGAATAATATAAATTAAACCTGATTCCCCATTTTCATGAGAACCACCAGCTCACAACAGGGCCGTGAAAAATAGAGCAGTGGCCCGTTTGGCAATACAATAATCTTTATCGGCAGTTCACCCTGCCCGGGCAGGGCTACCTTGTTTTTTTGTTATATTTGGCCCTTAAAGACAAATTATGATTTCTCTGTTTAAGAAGAGCAGGGCGAAGATCCTGCTCCCGCCATAGTCTAATGGATAGGGGAGCTAATGCTGCTAAACCATCGCGGTATCCCTGCTTAATGCTGTCCTGGATGTTCTTTTGATTGAAATCAAAAGTGCCGGTACCCTTAAAATTTTCAAGAGGCTCCTCTGGATAAATTTCGATCAATTTGTGGAGAATGCTGCCGGGAATTTCAGCTTTTTCAAACTGCTCATCCCGGTCCAAAAAAATAGCTATAATCAAATCGCATTTAGATTTCAGTAGAGGTTTTATTGGCATATTATCCGTGTTCTTCTTTTGATAAAGAGGGTTTGTTACCCCTCCGTCCATGTAGTGGTAGTTGCCTATTTTTACCGGTTCGTACACAAAGGGAATACACGCAGAGGCGAGAAGAGCTTTCATAGCGTCATCGCGAGACAAATCATTTATACGAAAATATTCCGGTTGGTACAAATCTACATTGTAAGCGCAGGCATACAGATCTACAGAGGACTTGAAAATCTTTTGAAAATTTACATTTTCGTCTAGAACATTTCTTAAACCTTCTTGAGAAAAAAAACTTATGTTCTGCTTTAGAATAAATTCCTCAATTCCTTTGGATGACTTCCAGTCTGCTTCCAGCTTCTTTAAGGTTGTGCTGAATAACCTGGGAATATCCGCAAAAGAACGGCGAGATGTTTTATCTAAAGACTTTTCTTCTTTTGACAAAAAGCTTTGAAAGGATGCATTGTTCCATGCAGAGTGCCAAACCTCTGGATTTTCCATAACGAACAGTGCTCCGTTGAGAGCCCCAATGGAAGTGCCTGAAACAATTTTCACGAAATCGACTAACTGGAGTTCTTTGATTGCTTCAAAAACTCCAATCTGGAAGGCACCCATGGCGCCTCCGCCAGCAAGGACGATTCCAATTTTTGGTGATGTTACCGACTGCTTCCGACTAAATAACTTTTGAAAAAAACTCATTAACCCCCCCGTCCTCGCGACATAGCAAAAAATCTCATATTTATGACAATTCTTTTTTAAGACAGGAAGCGCTCCCGCGCAGGGCTTTGTTGCTGGCATAGAACCAATTCGTCGCCACAACGGCAACCGTTCTTTTGCTATAGAACAGAAATAAAATCTTTTGGCTCTTATTATACCGAAAAAAATGACAGGAATTGAAGATTATTTTGGGAGATACAGGATTCGAACCTGTGGCCTCTACCATGTCAAGGTAGCGCTCTAACCAACTGAGCTAATCCCCCGATTAACAGCCTGCTAAGCAATAGTCGAAAAAAGAGTCAGGTTGTCAACAAGAACCTGTTTGCAACAGACAACGGTTTTTGATTTTACATGGCTGTTCCCAAACACAGAATTGAATATGCAAAAAATTATACGGCTGCTTTTTAAGATACTTAGCATTCTCGTCGTGGATCTCATCGTGGCTATTATCAATTCCAAAGTAATTCTTATCGATAAATTTCTGCCGCGCGAAGGCGTTGTTTTGGCCGGGATGTTCCTTGTTCTGCTGCTGTTTTATTTTTTGCTGGCCTATATTGAAAAGGCAGCCAATGCAGTATTAAAGCTGACCGTATCGCTCGGAAAGGTGGTACCCTGGAAGACTTCTGCCGTGCTGCTCATTTTGCTGCTGCTCCATTTTATTGTGTTTCTTCTGTATTATCGCATGTGGTTTGGGAAATTACCTTCCTGGCTGCCACTGTGATTTTCAAGAAAGTTTCAAACGGTGCCTTTGCGTAACAAAAACACATTTTTTGTTACAAGTCGATTTAGCGATTGAATCATAAGAATACGCCAAACTACTCATAAAAGACTATTAGGGCGGTAGCAGCTTTGGCGGCAAAATACGTCTTTCTGGCCAGACAACTCAGCTTTCCCCCTCCATGGACCCATGTTAATGTTCATCCATGCCTAAAAAATACTTGCCGTTTATCCGATAATTGTGTAGATTCAAGCATTATCGGGGACGCCTTGGCTTCGACTGTCAGGCGTATTTGATAGAAAAGCATGCGGGCTTTTTCCGGCCCTGAAAGGATACGGCTTTAAATGCCAACAACAACACTTACGCAATGGCTGCTTAATTGAGCCTTGCAGACTTTTGGTGTACGCCCTTCGGCACTGGAAGTCTTTAACTTAGAGGGGCTGGTTTTCGGTTTGCGAAGCGCCGGGAGCGAGACTAATTCGCTGGGTTTCTGATAATCCTGTTTGTGGGAGTTTTAGAAGCCGAGAAAATAATACACAAACTAAGCATGTAGAAAGCTATCGGGTAGCTGTCAGGACGCGGGTTCGACCCCCGCCGTCTCCATAACCTTGAGTTGAAAGCCTTTTTTTTTCATCCACGTGAGCAAATTTTGATCGCCGATAGCTTTGTTGAAGTCTAAGACATCGCCCCAGTTTTCGGCACTTTTCCATGGTTCAAATGCATGAGAGGCTTCTGATAAAGAAGACGCGGTCTCATTGCTCAAAGCTTTGTAGGTTGCATCGAGAATATTCTTTTCATCCGTGGCTTTTATTTTTTCCTGTAGCTTTTCCGCGTCTACGCCTTTGGCTAAATATCCATATTCATAGAAAAAAGAATGAATATGCTTTTTCTCTTCAAGCAGAGAATGGTCGAGGAGTGTTCTTCTTGCAACGCTTATGTTTCTGGGAACAGGACCATAAGGTTTTTTAAGATAATCCTCGCCAGAAAGCGTTTTTCTATCGTTTATTATGTAAGAGTAAAGATCAGCAAAGAATAAAAGTTTATTTAGTGCGGTTCTGTTAATTTCTTTTTTGCTGGTAAAAAAAAGAATCATCCAAAGCAGGTTGAGCGTCATTTTTTTTCTCCTAACGGTCCAGATATTACGTATTGTAAGGATGACTCGTCCTCTGCCTTAAGGCTTTCCGTACAGGCACCCTCTTTTAGGGATACATAGTACTCGAAAAGCTCCATATTCACATCGCCCGCAGAAGAAGGAGATCTATATCCTTTGAATGCTTCCTCTATATCTGACTCGCTTGTCAAAATATAGAATTCTTCTCCTCCCTCGGAACTCCATCCTTTTACTTTTCTTTTGCAAAGTATTTCTTTATAGCCACGTGTATTTTGAGATAATGAATTGTAAAACAATTTATTCACTGTTATATGACTGATGTCGGCAAATTTCTCTAATCGAAAAGAAAAATCGACACCGCGCCCGATTACATCCTTTTTCCCGCTTAAATCGAAAACAAAAACATCGGTCAAGTACGTTAATACTGTGCGCAACCGCATTTTTCCCAGTTTATTAGACTGATCTTTTACCTCACGAATAAAAGACGATAATTCTTCAAGGACTGCCGTGGAGTTTTCAGGGTCTGCCTTTGCGTCGTTCTCTGACGTAGTTTTTGGGGAATGTTCAAAGAATACCATTCCGCCATCGCCCATAAATTTAATAACCGCAATTTCCATACCTGTTTGGGCCTTAATACGGTCTGCAAAGTTTTCAAATCCTTTAAACAAAGCGATGGTCTGTTGCATCCATAATTGTTTGTACTCTTTTTTTCTGGCGGTAGAATCTTTAATGTCAATGATTACAAGATATCCATTCGCATACTGATTTAATATGGAATCAATCTGATCAAAAGAATTTTTGTCAAAATGAGAATTCATTTCTCCATAACCTCTCTCTCGAAAAGTTTTAGAGAGTCATACGCTGAGCGACGCGCCTTGTAAGTTTCTTCTTCGGGCGCGTTTTTTTTGCGCAGGGCCACAATTCGCTCCGGGCCAGAAACAAATATCGTGGGGACCGAAAAAAAAGGCGTGACAGTCTGCGACAATGCAGCGAGTTTTTGTTTGTCCTGCACGAGAAGATTGGCAGCCCGCCCTATTACAATTACGCCTTTTATGTTGTATTTTGCAATGTCGTCTTCCACATGGGTGCGACAGGCTTTTGCCGATTCTGCGAGGTTGCTGTATATGGTTCCAAAATTGCAGCGGACGGCATCGCGCACCAGAAAATCGGAGGCCTTTTTTTTATACGTGGCCTCGATCATTTTTTCAAAGAGCTCGTTTTCTTCTTTGCCTTCATAAACTCTATCTTTAGACATGGCCCGTGGGTTATGAACAAGAATAAGATAGGGGTATTTGGGTGCGCGCGCCTCAAACTGGTTTGGCTTGTAGTTAATTCTTTTTTCGCACGCGGTACACAGGCCCGGCGTGAGAACTTTTTCGACCACCTTTTCCGGTACGACCGGCTTAAAGCTGATGTTAATGGAATCGGGAGATGGCTCTGCATCGCGCCGCAGCAGAAAGGATTGGGGTGCATCCTCTAGTATTGCGACGAGACCAGAGAGAATATTGTGCAAGCCTTTATAGGCCGTTACATTCATTTATGGGAGCCTCTATTTTTTTAAAATTTTGAAAAAATTATAAATTTATATTCTTAACTGTTTTGCAAGGAAAGCTTAACAAATTTATTTTTAGAGGTTCCCTTGTGCTCCAAAGGAAGGATAGGACGAGTTGCGCACTCTTTTGGCTTGAAGTTCTTTGTCGTATTTAGATTGTGCTTCCACCGTGCGCGCTGCTTCTGGAATGGCATCGAGCCTTGCTTTGGAAATGGCGACTCCCGTATCTATACAAATTCCATAGGATCCTTTTTTGATTCTATCCAGTGCTCTGTCTATGTCCATCAGTACCTGTTTTTCTGATTCTGAGAGGGAAAGATTGAGCTCTCTTTCGAGAAGTTCTGTTGCGAGATCTGCGAGATCTCCTGTTTCTTCCTGTTGTTGGGATCTTGCTTCGGATTGTCCCTGGAGTTCAGCTAGGATGCGTGCTTTTTTTTCGTGAAGTTTTTGTTTATACGATTCTAATTCTGCTTTTGAAAACGGTGTGTTACTCATGGGGAGTGAGCATATAGCTGCCTGCAGAATGTCAACCAATATTTGCCCTGCGCGGGTAGCGCACACCCCTTCCTGCAAAACGCCAAAAGGCGCAGCCTCCCCTATAGTACCTCACAGAAGAAAAAGTGTTTTCAAAACCCAAAAACAAAACAATCATGGAAGAAATCATTGCACGACCAAAGGAATTCCATGAAACAGAAACAATATAAATGGCGCGATTACCTACAGTACCGTTTTGACCGCTTTATTTCTTCTGGCCCAAAATCAATTTTCATTTCCCTCATTGTCATGTTCTCCGTAGCATTTACACTTACCGCTCTCTTGAGAATTTCGGTAAGCCAGCTCGTGCCCGCCCAGTACGATGAACAGGGAAACCGGATTATGCGCACGCTCGACGAAAACCTCTGGCTTACGTTGATGCAGATTACAGATCCCGGAGCCATGGAGCAGGATACTAATAACGGAAAGGGCCTTGATCACTGGATATTTCGCGGGGTCGGTTTGTTCACCATTTTAACCGGGTTGATTTTTTTCTCTGCTATGATCGCTTTTATTACAACGCAGTTAGAAGAAAAAATGGAATCATTAAAGAAGGGTCGCAGCAATGTTATCGTTTCGGATCATATTCTGATCTTAGGATTTACAGAGCGCACTCTCGATATTGTTCGCGAACTGGTAGAGGCTCTTAAGCATCGTTTTCGGTCGCATATTGTGATTCTTGCCGAAAAAGAAAAAGATGAAATGGACGACTTCTTTAAAAGGCATGTTCCAGAGAGAGGCAACACAAAAATTATCACGCGCCGTGGAAACCCTAGCTCTCTGGAAGCCTTGAACCGCGTGGCCGTTGCGGATGCGCATTCTGTAATCGTGATGCCGTTTGTAAATGAGGCAGCCCCGGACTCAGAAAAAGAAATCTCTGATTCTAAGGTGATTAAAACGGTTCTCGGAATTGTCGCGGCTCTTTCTGAAAACGCCGCTAAGCCTAATATTATTGCGCAGACTTATAATGCGCGCCTGAATCGCGTTCTTGAGGATTTGTCCACCGGTAATATCCACATTCTCGATATTGAAGACACAATTGCCAAAATTATTGTGCAGACTTCACGTTCTGTCGGTTTGTCCACCGTGTATTCTGAGCTGATTTCTTTTTCTGGAATGGAGTTTTATTTCACTACCAGCAAAATAGCGGGTATGCGCTTTGAGGATGCCTCTTATTTGTTTGATAAGTCTATCTTAGCGGGTGTGCAGCGTACAGACACTGGCTTGTTACTGAATCCGGGCCACGACTTTACAATCCGCCCGGAGGACAGGCTCGTGTTGCTTTCTGATTCGGAAGCGTTTTTGCAATCTCATGCGACCGCTGTCCTTAAACCTGCAGATTATCCCTTTACCGACCGCAGAATTGACAGGCGCGTGGAGAGTGAGTTGATCATTGGATGGAACAGCAAAGCCGTCCGCGTGATTCGCGAGTACTACAAATATATACCAGAAGAATCTCGGATGGATTTGCTTTTGAACCAGCCAACTGTGGAAACACTGAATGAAATACAAAGCCTCAGAGAGAGTTGTCCAGGAAGAAATATCAATATTATCAGGACAAATCCCACATCTGGCGAAGAACTCGAAAAACTGAATTTAACCCAGTACGACAATATCATTATTCTCAACAAGATTGAAGATGATTTTGAAAAGGTAGATTCTGGCACCATTGCTATTCTGCTTTTGATTCGCGGAATATTTAAGGAGTATGAAAAAGAAAACAGACACAAGGTGCGCACCAAGCTTATTACAGAGGTAATGAATTCAGACAATCTGGAGCTCGTCTCCAAGACCGGTGTAAACGACTTTATTATTTCCAACCAGATGATTTCCAAGGTGTACGCACAGGTTGCGATGGATCCTTCTGTGCTGCATATTTACACGGAGCTGTTTAAAGAAGAAGGATCAGAAATTTATCTTAAACCACTCGTTTACTATTTTGAACTGCCTGTGCCCGAGAATCTTCGTTTTGTCGATCTTATGCACGCCGCTTTTAAGCGCCGCGAGGTGGCAATTGGGTACAGGCTAAAGAGACCAGGGACTCTTGCCCATGAAGGAATTGTTCTGAATCCTTCCAAGCACACTGTATTAGATATAGGTCCGGAAGATTTTGTAATTGTTATTGCTGAAAATGAGTTATAGAAAATCGTTAGCATGGGTAAATAAACAGGCTTGGTTGATGAGCTTTTCCAATTTATTAAAATTTATACCCCTATGTATTGCGCGGGAAAAGCGTAAAAAATTAATTTTTGGAGGTTCCAAGAAGAAAATGCACTTGAGGAGGCAGACTAACTTCTCCAAGAACTTAACTCTCTCTGACAATAGATCGCGGCTTACCCGGGTTTTACTCCAAAGCTTGCCATAACCACGCGTAGCGCCGGACTAAATTTTTTAAAAAGGTTATTCAAATGAAACTAAACAAAGAAATTGAAACGATAGCAAAAGAACTCGTAACTGAATTCGATACAATTCCGGAAGACCGCAAAGAATTTCTCTCTGTTCTCACAGCGTATATTCGCGAAAAAAAAGATGCGGGGACACCCATCCAAATAAATTACATTTGCACGCATAATTCGCGCCGTTCACATATAGCGCAATGCTGGGGTGCTGCCGCAGCCGTATTCTATGGCTTTGAAAATGTGCAATCCTTTTCTGGTGGAACATCTGCGACGGCACTGAATGCTCATGCCAAACAGGCTCTTTCTTCCTGTGGATTTTCTTTTACAGAGGTAAGTGGTGGCAGTAATCCTCATTATGAAGTAACGTACTCTCCAGAGAAAGAACCTCTTATTGTTTTTTCAAAAGTCTTTTCGGATGCAGCCAACCCGTCTGCGGATTTTGCTGCAGTGATGGTATGCTCCGATGCCGATCAGAATTGCCCCTTTGTTCCCGGTGCTTCCAAAAGGATTAAATTGACGTATAATGACCCAAAAGAATCGGATGGCACCGGCAGAGAAGAGCAGGTGTATTTAGAACGCGTGAAAGAAATAGGACGCGAGATTTTGTTCGCCTTCTCTATGGTATAACTGTTGAGAGACTTAA
>DYKF01000088.1 GCA_020722745.1 Caldithrix sp. | reverse complement strand
TCCCTGAGTGAATTGCCCGCTCCCAGAGCACGGAGTAAAGCACTTTATCTATGTAGAGCGACACCTGCTCGTAGCGAATCTTCTTTTTCTTGTATTGTACATTTTTTCGCCGCAGAGTCGCGGACTTGAGGCCCTTTCCGCGCCAGGCCTGCAGATAGAGCATGATCAGGTGGCTCAGGATATCGGACTGCGACATAATAACGCCATTGCGTTTCAAGATGATCTGGGCGGCGAGCAGCCGCCGCTTGCATCTCGGCGTGAGGGTTATCGAGGTATGTCTGCGCTCGGATTGTCGAATGAATTGCATACTATTATAATGTGTTTGCCGGAGCGATTTTTTCGCTATTCTGGAATTTTTTTTGAAAAATTGCAAAAAAAGTGAAATTTTAGCCGGACGGTGAACGAGAGCACAGAAATTTATTAAGATTCAACTGAAAAAGTTTTGTCCCTGTTCACTTTTCAAGCAAGAGTTTAGCCCGATGGCAAAATTTATACAGCAATGCACACAAAAGGATTTCAAAGTAGGAATTAGATAACCTCTGTACGGCGACCCAAGCTGTAGGCAAAAGTCCACGGAGGGACTTTTTCAGAGGATACTTAGATTAATTTTAAAAAGTCAGTGAGGAATATCACGGTAAATTCAAAGTAATGCACTTTAGCAAATAATCTTTATGGATTTTTTTGTGGAAAAATTTGTGAATAATCCCGCCGTAGCGGGGAAAGGAAAGTGGGGAATTTAAAATATTGTGCCCTGTATTAATTGATTTTATCATTGACACAACGCACTCCGGCACCGCCGGCAATCATGTCTTCAATAATTCCTGCTTCATCCGATTTTTCCGTTTTTACAAATTTTCCATTCGCAGCGATAATTGTCTTGCAGCCTTCAAAAATGTATGCAAGCTGCAGATTTTGACTTTTTGTCTTAATCACAAAATCGCTGAGTTCTGCATCGGTCGGCAACCTCCACTCACTGTTGCCGGCAAAAGTGAGATTTGAGTAATGGTCTATGGCCTTTTGTGGTGTATCTGAAATAGAAACGGGGCCAATCCTGTGCAGATAGCAGGCATTCTTTGAGTTAACCCAGACAAGTCCTGTCTGCGAGTCTTTCACTATGGCTTCTTCATGGATTAGGCTCAAAGAAAGAGGTCCAGGTTTTTGTGTTGAAATTTTCCCTGCCGAGGAGCAGGAGAAATAGGCAGGAATTGCAAGGATCAGAAAAGTTATTGCTATTTGTTTGTTTTTCATAATTGTATCCTTAAATATTATTTATCCGTCCCCGGAAAAGTTGGTGGAGCAGTAAAAACGTAATCCTTTGACGCCACAGGGGTATGGCAGGCAAAGCACTCCTGTTCAAAATTGGCGTCCTTTCCGTAGGGAGTAAGATCGTTTCCAACCCAACGGGAATATCCCCATCCTCCGGTCTTTGCATATTTTTCCGCATCCTTCTCCATAAACTCAACATGGACAACGTTTTCCGGAACGACGGCTGCATTCCAGTCGGGAGCAAAGGATTCCCACCATACAATTTTTCCCAGTATGGTTCCATCGGGCCATGGATTTGTTTTACCTTCTTTGATAGCTTTTTGCGCTATGGCATTACCGTAAATCGCACGCAGGGAATGGTGATCCAGTCTGTGCGATACCGAAACAAGTTTCCATTTTGTGTAGTCTCCTGGCCAGGCAATACCGTTTAGGGATGGGGGAATTTTTCCCTCCTTGCCTGTGTGCCCGCAGGAGCTAAAAATTAGCAGGGTCAAAATTAAATATTTTTTCATAGTGATTGCAATATAATGAAAAAGAATGTATTCGACGGTGATTGAAGTCACTATAACAAAAAAAAATATAGATAAAAAAAGATGTGGGTTTGAGTCGGTGCGATCCATTTAAATCTGTATTGCATTGAAAGTGATATATGTCACAATATATCACTTTCTTTCAATCTATAGATATTAACAGGTTGACGTGTTCTTTTGTTTTTCTCAGTTAGAACGAATTCTGCTCCAATATATGGTGCAGAATTAAGTTAAAACTATTAGGAGAAAAGATTATGAAGAAAAATTCAAAGCTTGCAGCTCTGTTAATTGGGGGCGCTCTGGCGACCGGAACCGTTTTTCAGGCATGCGCCGGCAATCAGGTGAAAACCGAAAAAACTGCGGAACAAAAATGCGGTACTGGCAAATGTGGTTCTGAAAAGACAACAGACAAAGACCCGGCAGCAAAATGCGGCGCCAGCAAATGTGGCTCCGAAAAATCCAATTAACAAAAAGCTGTGAACAGATTAAAAAATATTTCTGGAGCCGGTGTAGGATTGCGCCGTGAGTTCCTCCATGAAATTGATCGGGGGGATTTTACCTCCGATTTTTTCGAAATTACCCCAGAAAACTGGATGCATATGCCCTTCCGGTATCGCGAAAGTTTTCGGCGGGTTATGGATAAGTTTCCCGCGATAGCTCATGGAGTTTCGCTTTCTATTGGAGATACACATCCGCTCAACGTTAACTTTGTTAAAAGCATGAAGTCATTTCTCGATGAATATGGAATCCTCCATTATTCCGAGCATCTGAGTTTTACTTCCCGAGATGGAGCGCAAAGCTACGAACTTCTTCCTGTGCCAATGACAGAACAAATGGCAAAGCTTATCGGGAGAAAAGTCAGGGAGGCTTCCGAGATCCTCGAGCGCCCCTTGATCCTGGAAAATGCTACGTATTATTATGTCCCTTACGCGGAAATGCGCGAGACAGATTTTATAAATCTTGTTCTCGAATAAGGTGGTGTTCCCATGCTTCTCGATGTAAACAATGTCTATGTCAATTCGCAGAATCACGGATTTAATCCACGGGAATTTATTGATGCAATTCCCGATGAGAAAATTGCTTATCTTCACATTGCAGGACATACCTGGTACGAAGAAGATCAGATGATTATTGATACGCATGGAAAGAAAGTAGTCCACCCGGTATGGGAGCTTCTTTAATACACTTTGCAGACCAAAAATGTACCGGTGTTGCTTGAGCGCGACAACAATATACCGCCACTTTCCGAAATCATCGAAGAGTACCATCAAATAAAAGATATTATTCAGCGCGCTGCGTTACAGGAGAAATGAAAATATGCTCGAAGAAAAAATTCAGGAGAGATTTTTCAACATTGTGGCACGCGGAGATGAAATTCCCGAAGGTACGCAGCCAGGATTATTGACATACAGAAATCTTGTGTTTCACAGATACAAAGAAGTCATCCTCAATGCATTTCCATTACTGAGAGAACTAACTGGAAAAACATGGATGCGCCATCAGATAAATATTTTCCGTAAAAGAAAAATCCAATCTGAATTTATTTGGATGCTGCCGCATGAGTTTCTGGATTTTTTACATGCGAGTGGTGCTTTTTCTGAACTTCCGGAACTGCCCTGGGCGGAGGAACTTGCTTTTTACGAATGGCTCGAAATAGAGCTCTTTATGAAATTGTATGATTTCCCCCCAGTAACAAAATTTTCGTACGAGACCAGTTATCAAATATCTCCCTCCGCGCGCCTGCAGAAATTTTCCTTTCCGGTTTTTCGCGGGGAATTTTCACCCGATCTTCGCGGCGAATACCATGTAGTTACATTTTATAATTTTAAAACTCACCAGATAAACTATCGCGAGATTACAAAAAGTATGTTTCAGTTGCTGAGCGTTATGCAAAACGAACGGACTCTGGGATTCGCCGTGGAACAGCTTGCAAAGGCCGAGGGTATTGATGCCAATGAAACGCGAGATATTCTGGAAGAGACTCTAACCGATTTTTTGCGGGAAAGAATTATTGTTGAAAGAAGAGTGAATACACTTTGAAAAGGAGTTTTTATGCAAGCCATTGGAATCAGAGCCGAGAGTATTGACTCTCTAAAGAAGGAAATACAAAATAATATCCAGGAAGGTTTTAATCCAACGATAGCGACAATATTTGCATCTGTATCTGCTGATATTGAAGCACTGCAATTATCTCTAAAGACACAGGAATTTGAAATTTTTGGAGCGAGCTCCGGGGGGGAAATACTTTTATCCAATGACGGCCTTTCAATTGCACGTGCTTCCATTGTCGGCCTCCTTATTGATCTTCCCGCAGGACACTTTTCGGTTGCCGCCTTTCCTGAAAATGGTGACGGTTCATTCTCGCTGGGAGAAAGAGCTGCCCAATGGGCGCAAGAAAAATTTGAACATCCTGCTTTCCTTCTTTTGTCCGCCGGGCTCACAGCAGACGGGGAGGCACTCATTCAGGGGATACAAAGTATTTCCGGCAAGGATACTGTAATTTATGGAGCTCTTGCTGCCGACGATATGATGTTTCAGCAGACGTATGTTTTCGATAAATAAAACGTATTAAACAACGGAATCATTATTTGTGCAATAGATGCCAATAGAATAGAAGCAGGTGGGATCGCATCTCATGGATGGCAAAGCATAGGGACTCAAAGAAAAATTACCAGCGCAAAAGGTAACAGAGTCTATACAATCGACGATGAACCAGCTCTCAATTTTTACAGCGAGTATATAGGAGTGCAGACTGCAAGAGAACTTCCTATGGCGCTTGAATTTCCCTTACAGGTGGAACGTACAAATAATCCATCTGTACTAAGGGCCGTTGTAGGCATTGAAGAGGATGGCTCGCTTATTTTCAATGGGAACGTAAAAGAAGGTTCTCTCGTTTCTTTATCGGCACCACCGGGCCCCTCAGTGATTGATTATACCATTGATGAGTTGAAAGATTTTCAAGGTAGATTTCCCGAAGCAGAAGCGGGTATTCTGTTTCATTGTGCGGTAAGACACCATGCCCTTGGAGAAGAAGTGGAGCGGGAGATTCTTGCAGCCGGAAAAAACTGGCAAATTCCCATCGTTGGAATTTTTGCATATGGAGAAATTGGCGAGTTAAAAGGAGGGCGCTGCGATTTGCACGCAGCTACCTATTCTCTTCTCCTTATGCGGGATAAACAAAGCAAGCATAAGGAAAAAAGCGAAACAGTCTGGGAGGATATTCAGGGAAATCTTACGGGCGAGGCGAATAAGACCAGAAAAGATATTTCTTTCATAGAAAATACTCTCGACAATTTTCAGAAGAACAAAAAATTATCCGCTTCGTCTCTGCAAAAAGTTCTCGACCGGTTTCTCAATTTGAGAAGTCATTTTCTACATTACGAGGAGCGCATAGAACGTCTGAGTCGCCACCACTTTACTAAATCTGCTCTCCTTACGAAAACTTCTTCTGATCTTCAGAATAAAATTTCCACGGTAGAAAAGCTTAATAGCGATTTAAACGAATCGAATAGAATCATAGGGGAAGAAAGATCAAGAGCTGAAAAACTTCTACTGAACATTCTGCCAGCAGATATTGCCGTTCGCATTAAAAATGGAGAAAGGCACATCGCCGAAAGACTGGAAAATGTTGCAGTAGGATTCATTGATATTGTTGGTTTCACGGCGTATGCTTCTCGAACCGATCCGGAATATCTGGTCCGCATGTTGGATCAAATCTTCTCGGAATTTGATAAGCTTGCACAGCAGGAGTATCTGGAAAAAATCAAAACAATAGGTGATTCCTACATGGTGGCAGCCGGTGTACCAATCCCGCACACCAATCCCGTGCAGGCAATAGCACGCTTTTCGATTAAAGTGATTGATGCAATGAAAGAGCTTTCCCGAAAATTTGCGGAGGGAAAGAATCTACAGGTGAGGATTGGTATTCATACGGGTGACGTAGTGGCAGGAGTCATAGGCGAGAAAAAATTTTCGTACGATTTGTGGGGAGATACGGTAAATACTGCCTCGCGCATGGAATCGCATGGTGAGGCCGGGCGCATACAATGCAGTAAGCCAGTCTACGAAATTTTACAGAGTGACTTTAAACTTACTTCGCGCGGAGTAGTTCAAATTAAAGGTAAGGAAGAAATGGAAACATATTTCTTGGAAGGATACATATAGTGCCAAGTCATTAAGGAGTATCTGTTCGGGCTGATCTCTTTACTATCTGTAGCTGTACAAAGTGCGCATGTAATTGGCGCGAATAAACTCTTCCGGGTTTTCTACAGACTTAAAGCTCAACGAGCCCTTAAGCTGCTCCACGGAGGAGTATTCTTTTTTCTCCATCCATTCGCGCATTTCCTGCAGAACAGCGGCAATATGGGTTGTGCCATGTTTTAACAGAGCAGATGCCATCATGGCAGCATCGGCACCAGCAAGCAATACTTTCAAGACATCGAGGCCCGAATAAATTCCTGTCGTCGCTGCCAGAGAAGTGTTTACCCTTCCGTGCAGAATGCCAATCCAGCGAAGCGCAAGGCGCATTTCATACGGGTCAGAGAGTTTAAGATCGTGCGTTACTTCCAGTTTTTCAAGATCAAAATCGCTCTGGTAAAAGCGGTTAAACAGTACGAGACCATCGGCACCGGCCTCTGCCATGGAACGCGCAAAAGAGGCAAAAGAGCTGAAGTAGGGATGCAGTTTTAGTGCCACAGGAATGGCAACCGTCTTTTTGACTTCTTCGAGATGCTCCCGGTACATGGTTTCTACGGCGGGGGAATCTTCCTGAAAATCGGCGGCAATGTGGTAAACGTTGAGCTCAATGGCGTCTGCCCCTGCCTGTTCCAGTTCCCGCGCATAGCGTGTCCAGCCAGAGGAAGAAGAACCATTCAGAGATGCGATTACAGGAATGGAAAGGCGGTCTTTAGCGCGGAGCACTTCGTCGAGATATTGTTCGTCGTCGAGTGCTCCATAACTATCCGGCTCCGGGAAAAAAGAGAGAGCCTCTGCAAAGGAATCGGCATAGCTGTTCAGGTGGTGGTTGAGAGCTGCGCGTTCAAACGAAATCTGCTCTTCAAACAGAGACCGCATTACGACAGCAGACGCTCCTGCCTCTTCAAGGCGGAGCATATCTTCCACTTTTTCTGTGAGAGGTGAAGAAGAAGCAATGATGGGATTTTTCAGTTTTAATCCCAGATATTTTGTTTCAAGATTCATGTTATTCTCCTTCGGGGGCAGACGCTAAATGTTCATAGGAGCGGTAGAGCTCTCCGACTGATTTTTGGGCCTGCTGGTAGAGTTCTTCTGCCAGTTGCGGATCCATTTTGCTGAGAATTTTGAAGCGCGTTTCACGTTCCATGAATTCTCTGAGATCCGCTTTGCCAATCCCGGAATCCAGAACGAAAGGATTTTTGCCTTCTTCTTTCAGGAGGGGATTGTAACGCATCAATGGCCAGTAGCCGGAATCGACGGCAAGCTTCTGTTGCTGGTTGCCATATTTGAGATCGTATCCATGGGCAATGCAGTGAGAATAGGCAATAATCAAAGAAACGCCGTTGTAGGCTTCTGCCTCTGTAATAGCTTTTACCGTTTGCGCATCCGATGCCCCCATAGCTATGCGGGCAACGTAAACATTGCCGTAATCGAGTGCATGGTGGAATAGATCTTTTTTACCAGTTCTTTTTCCGCTTGCTGCAAATTTGGCCACTGCTCCCATGGGAGTGGATTTTGACATCTGCCCACCGGTGTTGGAGTATACCTCTGTGTCTAAAACGAGAATATTCACGTTCTGGCCGGAAGCGAGAACATGGTCTAGGCCGCCGTAGCCAATATCGTAGGCCCAGCCGTCTCCCCCGATAATCCAGATGCTCTTTTTGACGAGATAATCTGCAAGGGAGTGCAGATGGCGGGCCGATGCACCCGGCATGCTTTCCAGTTTTTTCTTGAGCTCTGCTACGCGGTTTTTCTGGGCAACAATTTCTTCTTCTGTGTTCTGGCTGGCGTTCAGTATTTCAGAGGCAAAATCGCCAAGGTCGGCAGAAAAGGCAGTCAACATTTCGCGGGCCTGGTGTTCTTTCTGGTTTACCGTGAGGCGGTAGCCAAGGCCAAATTCCGCATTGTCCTCAAACAGCGAGTTGTTCCAGGCCGGGCCATATCCGTCTTTGTTTTTGGTCCAGGGAGTGGTGGGCAGGTTTCCTCCGTAAATAGAAGAACAGCCGGTAGCGTTTGCGACCATCATGCGGTCCCCAAACAGGCGGGTAATCAGGGAGAGATAGGGAGTCTCGCCGCAGCCGGGACAGGCTCCGGAAAATTCAAAGAGGGGTTCCATAAACTGAACGCCGCGCACGGTGTTCTTTTTTTCAATGCGAGAACGGTCTATTTCTGGAATGTCGAGAAAGAAATCCCAGTTCTTGCGCTCCTTTTCTACGAGAGGGCGCTGTGGCTCCATGTTGATCGCTTTTTTGCCGACATCTGTTTTGCTTTTAGCGGGACAGGCATCTACGCAAAGTTCGCAGCCCGTACAGTCTTCGGGAGCAACCTGGATGGTATAGGCTTCGGTTTCAGAAAATTCCTTTCCTTTGGGTTTGGTGTGCTTAAAGGTATCGGGAGCATCGCTCAGAATTTCTTTGTCGTACACTTTTATGCGGATGGCAGAATGCGGACAGACAAGGGAACATTTTCCGCACTGGATACAAATGTCTTCTTCCCAGACGGGGATTTTTTCGGCCACGGAAAGTTTGTCATATTTGGCTGTTCCGGTTGGCCAGGTACCGTCGGCGGGGATGGCAGAAACGGGGAGGTTGTCGCCCAGGCCGGCCATAATGGGCAGAGTCACTTTTTTGACGAAGTCGCTCATTCCTTCTTTGGGTTCATAGGCAAGGATGGGCTGAACTTCACTGGTAACATGATCAGGGACTTTTACTTCTTCGAGATGCGAGAGGGCAGCGTCAATGGCAGCATGGTTTTTGCGGACAATTTCTTCGCCGCGCTTAATAAAAGTCTTATGCACGACGTCTTTAATTTTGGCGATGGATTCTTCGCGGGAGAGAAATCCGGAGATCGCAAAAAAGGCGGTCTGCATTACAGTGTTAATGCGCCGCCCCATGTCGGTGTTCTCCGCTACCTTGCCGGCATCGATAACGTAGAATTTAATTTTTTTGTCTATAATCTGCTTTTGCACGCGCCCTGGAATTTTATCCCAGACATCGTCTGCCGGATAATGGGAGTTAAGGAGAAACGTGGCTCCCTGTTCGGCGTTGTGGAGAGCATCGAGAGTAAAGAGGAACTTGAAATGGTGAACGGCGACAAAATTCGGTTTCTCAATCAGGTAGGGTGCCTTGATAGGGTGTTTGCCAAAGCGGACATGGGAAATCGTGAGAGAGCCGGATTTTTTGGAGTCGTAAACAAAATAACCCTGTGCATAATTATCTGTCATCTCGCCGATAATTTTAATGGAGTTTTTATTTGCACTTACGGTGCCGTCAGAACCGAGTCCGTAAAACAGACCACGGAATTCAGCGGTATCAATGGTGAACGATGTATCGTACTCGAGAGAGGTGTGGGATACGTCGTCGTGGATTCCGACTGTAAAATGATTTTTGGGTTTTTCTTTGGCTAACTCGTCATAGATGGCCTTGACCATGGCCGGAGTGAATTCTTTGGAAGATAGCCCATAACGACCGCCAATGATGCGCGGAATGGCAGAGAGGCTGCCAGCCTGGAAGGCTTCCATAAAGGCTGTTTGCACGTCCTGGTATAGCGGTTCTCCGCTGGCACCGGGTTCCTTGGTTCTGTCGAGAACGGCAATGGATCGAACTGTTTTTGGGATAGCCGCTACAAAGAGAGAAGAATCAAAAGGGCGGAACAAACGAACGCTGAGAAGACCCACTTTTTCGCCTTTGGGGACAAGAGCATGTACAGTTTCGGAGACGACTTCGGCTCCGGATCCCATGATCACGATGATGCGCTCTGCATCCTGCGGACCGGTGTATTCGTAAATGCGATACGCTCTGCCCGTTTTTTCGGCAAAGATATCCATCTCTTTCTGGATGATGCCGGGAACGGCGGCATAGAATGGGTTCACGGTTTCGCGACCCTGAAAATAGACATCGGGGTTCATGGCGGTTCCGCGCAGTACGGGAGCTTCCGGGCGAATCGCGCGGCTGCGGTGTGCGAAAACAAGCTCGTCGTCTATCATTTCGCGCATAACGCTTTCGGGTAACTCGTCTATTTTATTTACTTCGTGAGATGTACGAAATCCGTCAAAAAAATGAACAAAGGGCAGGCGGCTTTTTAAGGTGGCTGCCTGGGAAATCAGCGCAAAGTCCTGCGCTTCCTGAACATTGGTAGAACCAAGCATGACAAAACCGGTAGCGCGGGCAGCCATAACGTCGGCATGGTCTCCAAAAATAGAGAGAGCCTGGGCAGCAAGAGAGCGGGCAGCAATGTGAAAAACAGTGGGCGTGAGCTCCCCTGCAATTTTGTACATGTTGGGGATCATGAGAAGCAGTCCCTGCGAAGCCGTAAAGGTGGTAGAGAGAGCCCCGGTTTGCAGGGCTCCGTGCACGGCGGCAGCGGCTCCGCCCTCGCTCTGCATTTCTGTTATTTGCGGAACAGCGCCCCAAATATTTTTTATATCCCTTGCAGAATAGTCGTCTGCGTGTTCACCCATGGGAGAAGAAGGCGTAATGGGGTAAATGGCGATAACTTCGTTGAGTTTATGCGCTACGCGCGCTACGGCTTCGTTGCCGTCTACGGTTACTTTTTTCGCGTTAATCATATATCTTCCTGAAAGATAGATTCCTTCACGGGTGAGTGTGCTTGTCAAGAATTTTACTCTGTTCTATCT
>DYKF01000087.1 GCA_020722745.1 Caldithrix sp. | reverse complement strand
TTGCCTTGCTGGTGGGCGGGGATATTTCGGGCGTGCAGGATTTTATCTACACCATATCCTCAAAAGGTGCAGCGAAAATGCTGCGGGGGCGTTCGTTTTATCTGCAATTGCTGTCCGAGGCTGTTTTGCGGTATGTTTTGCGAGAGCTAGAATTGCCTTACACCAATGTCATCTATTCTGGGGGAGGCCATTTTTATCTGCTTGCACCTATAAAAGCAAGAGCAAAACTTCCCGAAATTCAAGCTGAGATAGGAAAGATATTCCTTTATCAACATAGCACAGATTTATATCTGGTAATTGGGGATGCTCCAATTCCAGCGAAAGGTTTTAAAGCTGGTAATTTGAATGAATACTGGCAAAATATGCATAACAATATCACATTGGCAAAGAATCGCCGCTATTCAGAACTAGGAGATGAGCTATTTCACCGCGTATTCAAAGTGCCGGAAATCGGTGGAAACCCCGATGCATCCTGTTCAGTATGTGGAGATGACCGGCGTGGTGCTCAAGAATGGGATGAGTTGGAGGCGCAATCGAAAATCTGTCCATTGTGTCGTTCATTTGCCGAGACAGTGGGTAAAAACCTCCCCGATACGAAGTTTCTGGCGCTTAAGTTCAGCCCGCCTAGGAATGATACTGATGATATTGCTCAAACTGCCCTGGATATCCTTTCGAAATTTGGTATGGAGGTTCAATTTATAAAAGATACTAATGAAACGGTTAACGTTCAAGAAAATCAATCTATTGTGCTTTGGGCGTTAGATGACCCCCTAGAAGATAATTGGCCTAAGCTTCCAAAACCAGGCGTGCACTGGCTGCGATATACGACCAATCGTGTTCCGGTGGTTAGGGATCAAAAAGAAGCTGACAAAATTAATAAACGTTTGGGCGAAGTGAAAGAGTCTGAAAAAGCGCATCTAAACCAGCCCATGACCTTCACCCACTTGAATGTGCTTACAGAGAGCGGTTTTGAAAGATTGGGTGTCTTGCGTATGGATGTGGATAATTTAGGGGATATCTTTTCAAAAGGTTTAGGCAGCTCATTTTCTCTCTCTCGTATGGCAACCCTGAGCTTTCAAATTAGCTTGTTCTTTGAAGGCTGGTTGAAAAAGATTGTGGAGATGGAGGAGTGGAACAATTTAGTATATACCGTTTACTCTGGAGGTGATGATCTATTCTTGCTTGCACCGTGGGATAGGGTACCTTATTTGGCACGGCAGATTGTCGAAGATTTCAATAATTATACCGGTCAGCATCGCGGTTTACATATTTCAGGCGGTATGGCGTTTATTGACGGGAAATACCCTATTTATCAAGCGGCGGATGACGCTGCTGAAGCAGAAAAAATAGCTAAACAAGAAAATAAAAATGCATTTGGCTTTTTGGGGAAACGCTGGCAGTGGGAGTCTTTTGATGATTTAGCGAAACGAAAGGATGCGTTGATAGAACTCATCCAAGGTATAAATGAGGGAGAAACCAGCGGACCAAAGAGCATTATTCAAACTTTGAGAAACCTGGCAAAGATAGAAGAAGATGCCGGCAAAGATAGGCTGGAAAAGCCGCTTTGGGGGAGGTGGATGTGGATGGGAGCGTACTATCTTGCACGTATGGAAGAAAGATATAAAAATGATCTTGTATTGAGAGGAAAAATAGCTGCGATTCGGCAACAATTGGGAGAGTTCAAGAATATGGAAACATGGGGAGCAGCTTCCCGTTGGGCACAGTTACAAATAAGGAACAAAAAATAACGAATAGCTAGGAGGTTAACCATGAGTGAAGTTCAAAACATTATGACGAATGATATCACCGGGCAACAAATGGTAACATTTGCGCGGAATACCGCCGTCCAATTGGTGAAAAATCAACTCACGCGGGGGCAGGTGCGCAATATATTTACCGAAGTGCGCAAGATAGAAGCATTGTGGGACGCAGAAGGAGTTAAACCACCCGATAAGCGGGATTATACAAAAGCCCTTCGCCGTTTGGTCATGCTCAAACCAAAGATGGATTACCAAACTGCGCGTATACCACAGGTACAACGCCTGAAAGAAGTGCTGAGCGAAGCAATTGATTTGGTCGTTCAGGGCAAAACTCCCGACGAACAGTCGGAACGCTTCAAACGCTTTATGAACCTGTTTGAAGCTATTTTGGCTTACCATCGTTCTGAAGGTGGAAAAAATTAATCTTAGGAGGATTTCATGAGCACACAGATTAAACTCTATGGACGTATTTTTCTTGAAACAGAAATCAGAGCCCTTACGGGATTACACATCGGTGGTTCAAACACTGATTTGGAAATTGGTGGGCTAGATAAAGCCGTCATCCGCAACCCACTTACTAAACGGCCTTATATTCCTGGTTCTAGTTTACGCGGCAAGATGCGTTCCCAAATGGAAAAACTGCTGGGTTTACCACAAAACCGCCCAATCGGACAGGTTGTCATTCATATCTGTAAAGATCAGGCAGAGTTCAGCAAAAATGGCGGATGCCCGGTTTGCACCGTGTTTGGTGTCCCGGCAGAAATGGAATATGATAACCTTACGCGGCTGGTAGTGCGCGATGCCGAGTTGACAGATGAAAGCGCGGTATCCCTGCAAGAGGCACGGACAGACTTGCTCTATGGCGAACTAAAAACCGAAGTAGCCATAGACCGTGTTACCAGTGCAGCGTCTCCAAGAACAATCGAACGTGTACCCGCCGGCTCAATTTTTGGCCCGGCAGAGTTAGTTTTTGGTATTTATGAGCAAGATGATTTTAAGCGGGTGAAAATCATGATTGACGCTCTGCAATTGGTGGAAGATGATTATATCGGCGGTTCGGGATCCCGCGGCAGCGGTAAAGTAAAGTTTGAGAAAATCCGCTTATATCTGCGTAATGGGGAAGATTATAGTCAAAAAGTGAATTACCAGGATAAACCCTTTAATAGCGTGCAGGAATTGGCTTTTGAATTCCCGAAGATAATCCGATGGATGCAAACAAATATAGCTATCTCATGAGGTCACTATGAAATTAGAAACCTGGAGTCTCACCGGCTCGTATTTTCACTTTGGCGAGCAGGGATTAGGGCAAGAAGAGACAAGCGCCATTTGGTCTTCTGACAGTTTGTTTTCAGCATTAATTGCCCGGCTAGCTTTGTTGGAAGGGTACATTGGAGTGAAAATGTGGATCCAACCCTTTATTAATGGAACACCGCCATTTCTAATCACTTCACTTTTTCCTTTAGCCGGCAATATTCGCTTCTTCCCGGTCCCGTTAGCGGCAACCCAGCCTAAAGGTCATTCTTCAACCACTTTGCGCCCAAAAGATTTAAAAAAGGTTCAATTTGTATCGGAGAGTATCTATCGTCAACTATTAACTGGAAAACTGCTCGTTGAAGTTGAAGCTGGAGCAGAAAAAATTCAGGGCGGAAAGATTTGGTTGACAAAAGATGAAAATCGAAAACTGCCTAGACCCGCCATAAAAGGAGAACCCTTCAAATTATGGGATATAGAAAAACGCCCGCGCGTTACCCTCGATCGCAATTCGAATACAGGAACACTGTTTCATGTTGGGGCGGTCCATTTTTCGCCGGAATGCGGTTTATGGTTTGGTATAGTATGGTTGGATTCATTATCCTATAAACCGAAATTCGAGATTCTCCTCAATGACTTAGGAGATGCCGGGCTAGGTGCAGAGCGCAGCGCTGGTTACGGGAAAGGAACCTTCCAGAAAATGGATGTTATAGAATTGCCTGATCCAACTAGGTTTTGGACAACGCTCAGCAGGTACCTGCCACGTGAAGAGGAGATGAGAGCTTTTCAAGACCATCAGTCGGTTTGGAAGATTCAAAAATTAAGCGGCTGGATTGATTCAACGACAAAACGAGGTCAGCGGCGCCGCACTCTGAATTTTGTCCAAGAAGGGGCTACTTTAGCGTTTCCTGACAATTGCAGACCTCCATTCGGTTGCGTTATGGATGTCCGTCCACGTTATCGGGCGGGCGAAGAATTTCCTGTTCCCCACGAAGTTTTTCGCTCCGGTCTGGCGGTTTCTGTGGGATACGGAGGTTGAGTATGACAACATATCATCTAAAGCTACAGACACTTACCCCTGTTCACATTGGCACGGTTGATGAATGGCGGCTGGGGTTTGATTTTCTTCTCTATAACAATCAAACTTGGGTTTTAAATGTGGACGCTGTTTTACAGGCGAAAGAAGGTCAACTTCAACCTGATCTAAAAGGCCATTATCCCTTGCCGGGTGCTTTTATCACAGATTCCGATTTGAAAAATCCTTCGTTTTTCCGTTATGTTTTGCGCGGACAACCGCCATCTGAAAAAGCGGATGCTCGTATGAAACCGTTTATTAAAGACCCATTTGATCGGCCTTATATCCCTGGCTCTTCGCTCAAAGGCGCATTGCGCACTGCTCTGGCATGGACGGGATGGAGTGATATGAAGATGCCACCCCTACAACGGGATGACATTGGAAAAAGTAAAAGCTGGGCAGGGAAACCACTAGAGGCCAAGCTATTTGGCAAAGACGCAAATCATGATCTATTACGCACTTTACAGATATCTGACCTATTTGGGCCAGAGAAACCGGGCGAAGGATTGATTGCTTTGAAAGCACAAGTTCTCACTCAGTCGGCAATTCAAGCGCCGGTTGGATTAGAGACGCTTGCAAGTGATATTGAATTTCATGGATCTATGACGATTGATGAAACTCTTTTTAAGCCGATGGCTGCCAAACTTGGTTTTAGTAACCGAAAACCTTGGCTTGATGAGCTTCTCCCCCGTGCTCAGAAACATAGCCGATCGCGAATAAGCCGCTTGGTGAAATGGTTCGAGCAAGTAGCTCCTCCTGCGCCAAACGTCGAACGAATTATTGGTTTTTACCGCCAGATCCTCAGTCTCAATTTAGCATCTAATCAGGCAATCATTCAAATAGGATGGGGAGCAGGCTGGGATGGGAAAACATTTTGGACTCACCTGCAGCAAAATTCAGTCCTATTCGAAAAATTAATTATGGAATTTCGGATGGACAAAGCCGGGAAGTTTTCTAAACGAAAACCGGGTGACCCCTTCCCAACCTCACGCAGAGTGGCAGTTAGCGGTAAAAAAGATGAAGCGAAACCTGTAGCTCCCCTCGGCTGGGTGTTGGTAGAGATTAATCAATAAAAAGGAGAATTACGTGGTTTCAGAAAAACCTAAAGCAATGATCGTAAATGTCGGTGGTGCCACATCACCCGCGGTTCATATATTGAACGGGCAGCAACCACCTTTTATCTGCTTCTTTGTTTCCGGAGATAGTAAGCACCTTATTAAAGAAAAAATCCTGCCAAATCTTAACTATAATCCTGAACATTATGACTGGATCGAGACAAAAGTTCCCCAAGATTTGTTAGAGTGCTATCGGGTTCTTGTTAAAAAATTGCCAGATATTTTTGAGAAATGGGGAGTTGATCCCACTGAAGTTGCGGTTGAGTATACCTCTGGCACAAAACCTATGTCTGTTGCCGTGATTTTAGCAACGATTGATCATTCATCTCAGTACTTCTATGTTGGCTCGAAAGACGCGGAAGGCCGCGATAAAGAGGGTATTGGGGTTGTATTAGATGGGAAAGAATACACCTGGTTCCAATCAAATCCGTGGGTTGAGTTAGCCGTCCGCGCCAAAAAAGATATTGCCTTATTGTTCAATCATGGACGATTTGTGGATGCTAAAGAAAGGGCTGAAAAACTCGCTCAAGTTGTTCCACCAGATATGCAGGTGATTTACCAAGCGCTGGCTGAGTTGATTGATGGCTATGCTCTATGGGATCGGTTTGATTACAAAAGTGCCCAGCAAAAGATTTATCATTCTTTGAATACTTTGAAATCTTATAGCGCCGACAGAAATGAGCCCATCCGCGAATCGCTTAATATGATCGAAAAGAATGCTGATTTTCTCAGGCGCTTGAACGATAAGAGTAACCCAGACGAGCATGCCCGACTAGATTTACTTGATTTGGTTGCGAACGCAGAACGCAGGGCGAGAGTTGCCAGGAAATACGATGATGCTGTAGCACGCTTATACTCTGCTCTGGAAGGTATAGCACGCAACCGATTATTAAGTAAATATCAGATAAAGAATTCCAATGTACAACCGCAACAAATTCCGGAGGCGGTTCGGCAATTATATATCCAAAACTGTGTAGATCATGATGGCAATCAGGCAAGTATAAAATTAGGACTTGAGGAAAGTTATAAGTTGCTGGCTGACTTAAATGATGATCTCGGGAAGAAATATCTCTCGAAGAAAAAAGAATTAAGCAAATTACTCTATGCCCGGAACCAATCTCGACTCGCACACGGAACAGAACCAATAGGCGAAGACACCTATCAGAAAATGTTTGAGATCATTAAAGAATTTGGTGATATTAATGAAGATGATCTACCTGCCTTTCCCGTCCTTAATTTATGAACGATCAATCAGCTCTTCTCCTCTCCCTTGTTGGCGAACAGCCCATCCCGAACCTGCTGCCGCTTTGGCAGTATAATAACTATGCCGAGGTGCAGTTCGTGGCTTCGGCGACGACCCACAAGGTGGCAAAACTCCTCGAACAAGCCCTACAGTCAGACCCTGTCTTACAGGGTGTCCGCACTTTGAAAATGTTGAGGGTAGATGCGTATGCTATTCATAATGTGCGCACGCAATTAAGCGCCGCCATTGTGAAGCATCAAAACCAGGGAAAAACTGTGCATCTCAATCTCACTGGCGGGACAAAGCTGATGAGCCTAGCCGCTTTGCAGTCAGCCTTCGGTTCCGGCATCCCGCTAATGTATATTTCCACTGAGGAAAAAGCGGTCATCTGGCTGGCATCGGACGGCAGTGAGCAGCGGCGAGATCCGATTCGGGTGAAGATAACTGTGCAGCAATACCTGAACGCTCACGGTTTACAGATGGATGATAAACCGGTCAATCCCTTCGCTTCTCCGCCACCGAAAGAGGGCGATGAACTGGAACTGCAAGTATTGGAGCGGTTGAAGGAAAGCGGGCTGTTCGACGATGTACGCCGCAATGTGCAGGTTAGTAAACAGAATGGGACGAAAATCGTGCGGAACGAACTCGATTTGGTAGTCACCTGCAACGGACGCATGGCGGTGATTTCGTGTAAATCGGGAAATGTAGATAGCGACAGCGGACGGGATAGTTACAAGAGGGCGATTTATGAGCTTTCAGCGGTTTCACGCCGCGAAGCAGCTGGTATCTACTGTGGCAAGGTATTGGTTAGCTCGCAGGAAGTGTTACCGCAGTCCATTCGCCATCGGGCGAAAGATTATGGCGTAAGGATAGTCTATGGCGCAGAAATCGAACAAGTTGCCGAGCATGTTCGTTCAGCCTTGGGACTATGACCTTCTCTAACCAGATTACTTTCTTATACGGTAAAAGCGCTGCGAGATAGCTATGCTAAACCAACTAATAGAGGTACAGGCATGATTTTGTTGAATTTTTCACACCCGTTAACGGCAGAACAGATTGATCAACTGCAGAAAATCGTTAATGAACCAATAGAGAAGATCATCAATGTGGCGGTACATTTTGATAATCAATTGCCTTTTCTTCCCCAGTTGGAGGAATTGATCCGTCAGATATCGCTTTCAGCGGAGCAATATCAAACCGCTTCCCTGCTGGTAAACCCGCCATCCTTGAACTTTATCACTGCCCTTTTATTGGCAGAACTGCACGGGCGCATGGGCTATTTTCCGCCATTCGTGCGGCTGCGGCCGGTAGAAGATGCAGTTCCCCCGCGTTTCGAGGTAGCAGAAGTGTTGAATTTGCAAGCTGTCCGGGACGCCGCCCGCAAGGAGCGTTTTTGAGGATGGGCGCGGCTGATTTATTATCCACAGTTATTCACCTTAAACCGCTCGAATTTCCAAACGAGGAACATAACACCGGGCGGTGGTGGGGGCGGGCTGTTCATGCGCTGATGCTGCGTGTGCTGGGCGGTCATCAGCCGCACATGGCTGAGGAACTGCATGACGAGCCAGACCTGCGTCCATTTACGGCGTCTTCGCTGATGGGCAGTTTTAACCGCGATGGTTCATTGATGCTCGATCGCACCTATTGGCTACGCCTGACTTCACTGCGCAAGGACGTGGGCGAGGCGTTGGAGAATGCCACTGCGCCCGGCGGTCTGTTAGCCCCCGGTGCACGTGTCGAGCTGGATTATTCACGGTTCGAAATAATCAATCCGAAGGAGAACAACCGCGAGGTATCGCCCTGGCAGGTGGTTTCTAGCTATGCCGAATTGGGAGAGCCGTTCTTGCTTGCCAGCCAGAATCCCCCACGCCGCCTGCGGCTGTATTTCACCAGCCCGACAACCTTCAAGAGCGAAGGCCGCCATATACCTCTGCCCTTGCCGCGTTTGGTGCTTGGCAGTTTGCTGGAGCGCTGGAACGCCTTTGCTCCCGTGGCTTTTCCGGTGGAACTGCGCCGCTATTTTGAGGAATGTCTGGTGGTCAGCCGGTATGAGTTGAAAACTCGGGCCGTAATGCTAAAGCAAGGCGGCTTGCGGGTGGGAATGATCGGCTGGGTGGATTTCACGACCCTGAATTACGACCGCTATTGGATGGGTTTGACAACCACCTTAGCCAAATATGCCCTGTTTGCGGGGGTAGGGGCTGGGGTTACCCAAGGATTAGGTCAATGCCGCTTGGCGGCTGAGGGGGAAATGAACTAGGGGGTATTTTGCTGCACCTTAATAATTGAATACGATTATTCTGTTAACCCAAGGGTATGGGATAGTGTTCTCAATAGGAAAAGAGTATGCCGCCTTTATATTTGATTCAACAAAATACGAAAATCCGCATCCGTAACCGGCGGGTAATGGTGGAAGATGAAAATCAGGACCCACCACAAATGCTGGTGAGCATGCCGCTCTCGCAGGTGGAGCAGGTGGTCATCTTTGGCAATGTGGGGTTGACCACGCCAGCTATCCATGCTTTTTTAGAGCAGAACAGTGAAGTGGTTTTTCTGAGCATCCGCGGCGAGTACCGCGGCCGGCTGGTGGGCAATATTACCCCTCACGTCCCGCTGAGAAGGCAGCAATATGCCCGCCTGAACGATGCCGATTTCGTGTTGGAGATGGCAAAGGGGTTTGTGCGGGCGAAGTTATCCCACCAGCGGACGCTGTTGATGCGCCATGCGCGGGAACGCAAAATTACCGAGATGGATTCAATCCTTGAACAATTGGGTGAGGCACTCGAAACAGTTAAGCACAAGACCGCGGTATCCTCCCTGTTGGGGGTAGAGGGTTCAGCGACCAGCGCCTATTTCCGAGGTGTGCGTCTGTTGATCGGGGCGGAATGGCACTTTGAGGAACGCAACCGCCGCCCGCCGCGCGATCCGGTGAATGTCCTCCTCTCGTTTGGATATACGCTGCTAGCCGAAGCCGCCGCGAGCGCTGTGCAGACTGTCGGGCTGGATCCGTATGCTGGTTTTTTACACGAGGTCGCCTATAATCGCCCAGCACTAGGGCTAGATTTGATGGAAGAGTTCCGTCCGGTGGTAGATGGAGTGGTGTTGTGGTGTTTGAACAGCGGACGACTTAGCCCAGCGGATTTTTCGCCCGGACCACCGGATCGGCCCATATTGCTAGGCGGAGAGGGGCAAAAGAGGTTTATCCAAGCGTATGAACAGCGCATGGAAACCAAATTTACCCACCCGCTACGGAAGATGCAATATCCCTTGCGACTGTGCCTCATCGAGCAGGCGCGCCAGATTGTCCAATGCATCCAAAGTGGAAATGCGGAGTATATCGGAATGGGCTTTCGATAACCTTGTTAGGATTAGCAAAACGATATGACGAATGAACGGACGTTTTATCTATTGACCTATGACATCGCCGACCCAAAACGACTGGCGAAAGTGGCAAAAGTGATGGAAGCCCACTGTGAACGGGTTCAGGATTCGGTGTTTGAGGCGTATTTGAATGAGAATGAATTAAATCGCTTGCTGAAGAAAGTGAGCAAGCTAATGGAGATGAAGAAAGACTCGCTGAGAGTGTATATGTTGTGCGGGGCGTGCCGAGGGAAAATCCGTTGTATCGGAATAGGGAAAGTGACTCAACCACCAGAATTGGTCATTCTTTAGACACTCGGAGCATAGTGCTCAATTTAGCTTGAAACCGCCCGAAGGCTTCCGCAAAACGTATCCAGCCCGCCCCGAATTGGGGACGTTCAATGGAGAATTTGGATTGGAACTGTTCTGGCTGACAATTTTTACCAGGTTCAGCGAGAGCAGGGACCCTGCCACAAGACAAAGAACCCTTTTGGACTACTCAAAGCTTTGGCTTTAGCCGGCTTTTCCGAGCTGAGGCAGGGATTTACCCCGTTGAATACCAAAACCATTCAACGAATCCTACAGCTTTTTAAAGAGGATTGTTGACGGCCGGAAGAAGATATTGCAAAAAACAGCGTAAAAAGATAGAATAAAAAAACCGGTTTTGCGTACCCCCCCTGTCGAAATGGCTTAAAGAGGATAAAATCGGGAGGGGGGTGCGCAAAATGGGAAGGCACCTTAATAAGTGGGAGAATTTCCCAAATAAACGGCTAATTGAGGGGTAAATCCGGGTAAAAGGGGGCATTGAAAGCTGCCGCAGGGTAGATTTCCTGAGGTTGTTGGTTTTGTGAATATTAGAGCAATCAGGGGAAGGAATCTATGAATGCCCGTAAGGGTATTAAGACC
>DYKF01000086.1:8757-10750 GCA_020722745.1 Caldithrix sp. | reverse complement strand
CCCGTGTTTTGCGATCTGAAAAAGTCCACGGAGGGACTTTTTCAGAGGTTACTTAAGTTAAAGACACTCGAAAAGTATCCCTTTATGTCGGTAGGGCTGGCTGGTTCTGCGGCAGTCCACCAGTTCATTGCGACGGTGCAAGAGCAGGAGGGACTTGCAGACAGCGCAGTGGAGCAGTATATAGACAATGTTCGCCTGGTTCCTGTGACAGCGGCGATTACCGCAGCAGCCGCTGATATTGGCAAGATGATTGAGCAGGCGGAGAGTGCGGTCATGCCGGCGGAAACAAAAATGTCTTTAGACGTTTATACAGTGCTTAATGAATATGTCGGTGAAGAACGGCACATATTGTTTTGGTATCCCTGTACTATTGATGTTACACGGAGCAGTTATGAAGAATCGAAAATCTTTTATCCAAAATATCCCAAAGAACCGCGTATAACTCGCTTTGGTGGTGAGGTTAAATTTTCATCCTATGAGCAATTAAAGGATATTCTTACCGAAATCAAAAAAGGAATTATGGCTGTTTTCACCTGTGATTACTACATCAAGGAAAATATAAGGGTATACACAGCCTACCAACGCGACATGGGCGTGGGCGGTGTGATTCAGAACGACGAAAAGAATTGCTACAATCAATGCGGTAAAAATAATGAGTGTAAGAAAGCTTGTGAAAAGGCATGCTATAAAGCTGTGAGAGATCTTGAAAAAAGCGTGAACAAAGAAAGGGAAGAATCTTCTCTCCTTTCCGTTGTATTTTCACGTATTGAGAAAGAGCTTTCAGATTGTAAAGCCGCATGCGATACCCATTGTTCGGAACGTCTGGCGAATCAAGAACGCGATGATTGCATAAAGAGGTGCAAAGACGTCTGCTTGGATAAGCACGAAGAGCAGCGCAATGAAACATCTCAACTTGCAAATTTAACTCACCACAAAGATTTTGCCCATCATCATTATTTTGCCAACCCTTTCCAAATTCTCGTTATCCCAGAAAGTTTTCACGAATGGATGAACGCCGGGAACGCCTACGAAACCGCTCAAAAAAATCTCCTCCAGAAAGAAAAGCTTTTAGCTCTTAAAGCAAAACTGGAAGAGAAAGCAGCGTATCTGCGAAACCACGTGGCCGCAAAGTTTGCTGGTGATACAATTGAAGATCAAATTGTAAGTGGTTTGGAAACAGAGCGCGAGGCAATTCCTTTCCTTGCAGAAAAGCTTGGGCTTACCTTCTCCAAAGATCAGATCCAGGAGATTTCAGAGTATGTTCGCTGGCGCAAGTTCTATGACCGCAATCAGTCGGCAGCCGTCGCTAAGCTCCGTGAAACGCAGATGGAAATTGCAGCGGATGAAGCACAGGTGCAAAGAGAAGCCCGAATGTACTTTCAGGATCAGAAGGATAAGGCAGAAAGCGTGAGCAACCAGATCAAGATTCTTGGAATTTCCCAGGAAATTTTGAATCAGCAAATGATTTCGCAAATTCCCATCGTGGTACAGAAGGAGGCAGCAAATGGCTGATATGTCGCAGGTTACTGATAAAGTGTCGCAGATTTCTGATAAATACACCAAAGCCTATGACAAGGGAACCGGGCAGATAACCCTGTACGAGAACCGCAAAGACTACCTGGGAAACAGTATTGGCTTGAAGGTATATGCGTCGCCAAATGCATCTTTTACCGACATACTTACCGCTGGTAGTTTGAGCGGCGCAATTGATGCAGTACAGACAGGGGATTGGAAGGGGTTTGGTTCATCCGTTGGTTCATCCGTGGCCACGAGCGCCATAACAGCCGGCCTTAGTCTTGTCCCGGGTGGTCCCCTGATAGCCCCGCTGGTGGGGCCGCTGGTGGGTTCCCTCTTTGGCGGTAAAAAAGGCGTGGATCCCGTGCAGGCAAGCATACAGCAGGGCTTTAATGTAGTAAGTGGAAAGCTGGACTATTTGCAGGAAGGCATGCAGCAGGGCTTTAATGTAGTAAGTGGAAAGCTGGACTATTTGCAG
>DYKF01000086.1:0-8657 GCA_020722745.1 Caldithrix sp. | reverse complement strand
AAGGCATGCAGCAGGGCTTTAATGTAGTAAGTGGAAAGCTGGACTATTTGCAGGCCTCCCTCACCGATATGCATTCTGACATGCTCAACGCGTTCAACCAGCAGACCGCAACACTGACCGCAGAAATTGATTCTGCCAGAAACATTCTTCTTGGCAGTATGGAAGAAATGAAAGGGGAGCTGGATTCAATACAGTCTAACCTGTCCGGTTTAGACTTGTCTTTGACCGTAGCTCGCGAACAACTCGAAGGCTCTCTAACCGCCGGCTTTGACTCTCTATCTGCGCGCATGGCTCAAGAGAAGTCAGAATTGCAGGCAATGACTTCTATCGCAGGAAATAAAATTATTGAGCTTCGCGAACAGTCACAGCAGCGCATCACACAGCTATGGGAAACCGTCTACACCGAATCCAGCGACATGCTTCTTGCTGCTAAACAGCAGGCTCTTGTGGATACACTGCGCTTTATTGATAACGTTCGCAATTCCGCTTTGCAGGCCTTTGATGCACGTGTAGAGGCAGAAATCCAAAAAAACTTAAGTCTTACCGGTACAACGCTGCCATCTGGAGGCACCCCGGAAACCGGAACAAATACCAATGCCGGTACTGTACAGAACGCGGAAGAGCCGGGGAAAGCTCAGGAACCGCAAGCACCCACGCCGGCTGCTCCATCGGGTTTCCCCTGGTGGCTGGTGTTAGGTGGTGTTGCTGTTGGCGGAGCTATAGCGTACAAGCGGAGGATAAAATGAAACGGATAATAAGCGTATTGCTCTTGATTCCCTCTATTCTCGTGCTGATTCTCATGACGCCATTTGCGCCAATCGCCTTTGGCATGGGTGCCCTGCAGAGGTTGTACTGGTGGGGATACGATACGGTGCATTATGAGGCTGTTCGTTTTCCGTTTGTAAAAAAGTATTCTGTGGGTGCGCAGGGAATTATGGCCATGGCTCCCTTTCTGCTGCTTGCTCCGCTAATGCTGGTTTCTTACGTCGTTTTACTCTTCGCCACTATGTCGCTGGATATTTGCAGTGAGGGTGTGGAGTCGCTTGGTGCGGAGGCATGCCTATGATTCACGGAAAACTGCTGCTTGTTCTGGATATTATCGTGGCGGGGATATTCATTGCGAAAATTCTGATCCGCATGAAAAACGATCAAACGGTTATTACAGGGGATGATTGAGTTTAATGAAGATTGAACGTCGCTATCTTCCCCTGCACAAATACGCACGGCCCGGCACAAAACGGAAAGGGCGGCGCGCCGTTGTAATTCACTACCCGGCAGCGTCCGGCTGGAGTGCAGACAGAGTATGGAGGTACTTTGCATATGAAACGAAAACAGAAGAGCGCCATGCTTCGGCGCATTATATCGTGGGAAATCAAGGGGAGATTCTGGAGATCATCCCTCGCGGGGAAATTGCGTACAGCGTGGGAGCGGATCAATATACCGATGCTGCTAGGCGCGCCTTTCGCTCCCCTGCAGGGCGCGTAGAACCCAACTTCTACACAACCAACATTGAGGTCACGCATCTTACTCACGATGCAAAGCCAACGAGTAAGGCGTATTCCTCACTGGTTTGGCTCACGGCCAAAATTCTCCAGGAAGATGGTTTAACAGAAAAAAATATCTGGCTGCATACCCACATCAACCCCGAAAAGATTTGTCATAAATACTTTGTCGAAAATCCAGCAGAGTTTTCAAAATTCAGGGAAGACGTAAAAGCTGCCTTGCAGAAACGCAATCCTGCCGGGGTCTTTGCTGTCGCAGCCGGGGTGGCTTCTATTGGAGTGGCGGTGTTTGCCTGGAGGCAGCATGAGGCGTAGCCTGCTATGGAGCAGCAACCTGTGGGCAATGGGGGAGGGCATTCTCTCTGCCATGCTCGCGGTGATCACACAAAAAGCGGGAGGGAGTATTTTAGATATAACGTCCGCTTTTGCGGCGTATCTGTTTGCCGCGGGTCTCTTTCAAATCGCTGCTGGTTCCTGGCTGGAAAACAAAAATCGAACAACCATCATTTCTATTATGCTTACCGGGTACGCTCTGAATGCTCTCTCTGTGTTCATGTTTCTGTTTGCTCAAAGCCCATTGCATGTACTGTTGATACAGGTTACTCTTGGGTTTGCTTATGCCCTTGCAAATCCATCCTGGAACATGCTCTATGCAGAAGATTCTACAACCTATCATTGGGCGCGCGCCGGTGGAGATGCCCAGATGGTGAGGCGGGGAACAAAAAAAGGGGGCCATAAGGCCCCTTTTGCGCTGTTAGCGGCTTTCGAGATTACTCTTGTACTGCTGCAGCAACAGTGCCAAAGTGGTAGTCTACACCGAGAGCAAACTTGGTATCAACTTCGTTTGCAGTGGTGTTAAGAAGAGCGTGCATGCTCAACTTTTCGGATGGCTTGTAAGACGCGCCAAATCCATAAGAGAGACCCGCTGTAGAAAACATTCCCTGACTTGCGTTGGTAGTTACTTTTTCAACATTGCCAGTTTTAGAAACATCCCCCGTTGTCCACAGAGCAACCTTTGGACTAACACCAGCCTGAACCGTAAAGCTGCCGCTTTCTGTTACGGGTACCTGGAACATGATGGGCAGAGTCAGGTAAAGACCAGTAAAAGATGCATCTGTCTGGTCACCGGTCGCTGGCTTGGAAGTGGAAGAGCTTCCGTATACTGCAAGGCCCGGATTCAGGTACAGATTGGAACCATCCTTAATAGCAAGAGTTTTGGTGTAAAACGGGTTCACCATATAGCTCATTCGAGAGGTTTTTGTTTTCGCTTCGTTTTCAAAGCTACCTGTTGAAAAAGTCGCACTCCAACCCCAGAAATCCGCACCGAGTGGCATCCATCCGGATGTTGCTACATCAATAATGGAACCATTTCCGTCCCGCGTGTTTGTAGTACCACTGTTAGTAGTTGTTACAGTGTCTTTTGTTACAACTTCGTCCCCTACCTTTGTGTAAGAGGCACCCAGTGTCCAAGCAGAAGCAAAGCCTTCAGTAGACTGCCCCAAATTGATGCCAAACTTGTTTTGGGTGTTAGTAGCCTTTACTGAATCACCGTCAGCAGTGAAGCCTAATCCAGTTGTACTATTTGTCCACTCATAGCTGTTGTCCTGCATATCGGCAAACAAGGCAACGCCAAGGTTTCCAAACGCTGTACCCAACTGCACAGTGGTACGGGAGTTATTGTTTACGAGCTCGTAATTTGCTCTTGGTGTATTGTCTGATTTAGAATTTCCAGCGTTTCTCTGCGCTACCGCATAGAAAAGGGGCAATCCCACGGTAAGGCGGCCGGAAACCGCTGCTTCGCCTGTGTCGCCTGTACCATTGAGCTCGGTTGCTCCGTATGTCATGGAGAAGTTATCCCCTTTGGACTGTGCATAGTAACCAGCAACTGTGTTGAAGTCCCATGTGTCTACCACATAGCCAAAATTCACACCCGCTTGGTTTGGCAGTGAGCGGTTGAACACGGCAATATTCGCAAACAGTGAACCTGCTGAGAGCAGAGCCACGGCTGCTGTTATTCCTTTCAATGTTTTAGTCATTCTTAATCTCCTTGCGAGCCTATTACCCGCTTGATTAATATGACGAATCCGGATTGATATGGAAAGTTTTTTTTAGAATTTTGCTATACAAATGCCAAAATAACGTTAGAATCATTCTAAAAGAACATTTTCGCGTACAAAAGATTCCGCGAAAAATTGACTCTTCGGTTTTGTTAGCGATCAATTTATAAGATGATTATATCAACATATTTGCTTGCCCGACAAGCATAACCAAGGTGCAATGAATCAATTTCATAGACGGCAATACGATCCGCCTCAGGCACTGATTTTGCATTAGTTAAGCAAAGCATAACACTATGCAAACCACAAGGAGACACTAATGACTAAAACACAAAAATTTGTTACAGGGTTGGCACTCGCTGCCCTTTTTGCTGCACCGTCCTTTGCCCAGGAAAAAGCCGCTACGGAAAGCGAACCCGTCGGAATTACCGTCTACACAGATGCAGTTTCCGGATACTTTTTCCGTGGCTTCCACGCAGGCAATGGCGCGAGCGCAGAAATCAACAAGGATGGCAAGGCCGTTGACTCTGCCTTCCCGATTGCTCCCGCAATCCAGCCTGGCGTGACCGTGAGCACTCCCATAGAAGGCCTCTGGATCGATGTCTGGAGTTCATTTGTAACGACAGGAAGAAAAGTTACAGATGCGCCCAAGGAGGGAGATGTTAACGGTGGTACTGCTACGGCAGACGAAGTAGACCTTACCATTGGCTACGATTTCTCTAACGCAGCCGGTGACTTTGGTTTCAAGGTGTACCAGTATGCCTATCCAAACAATCCTCCATACGGATCGGATGTAGAAATTGCTATGAGTTATACAGCTCCCGTGCTCTTGAGCCCCAAATTTGTAGTCTCGAACAGCCCTACCTTAGGTCTTTTCTACTCTTTTGGGATCAGCCATGAGTTTGCTTTTTCTGAGTCGTTTGCCTTTGCACCCGCGTTTATGTTCTTCGACAACAATGTGGGAGCCAAGTCTGCTGTTCCAGAGCAGTCCTACCTGGAGTTAGACATTCCCTTTACGATTACTGCGGGTTCCATGAGCTACCGCATTTACGGAAAAGGGTTCTATAACCTCACAGAAGATGCGGACCCTGCCCTACAGGCCATGGTTGGAATTGGCGCGAGCTTAAGTTTTTAACCAGATTCTCCCCCGGAATTTATTTCCGGGGAACCTTTTCTTGCCATTCCCGGTCTAATGCCTTTGAATACTTCGTAAAACAAGGATTTATATTCTCCTGAATGCATCACTATCCGCCGCAAGGCGATTTTTTTTTGGGGGGTTAAAGAGGCACGCGGCCTGAGCTGAGCTGAGTCGAAGGAGCAGCGCTTGTTAGCCGGCAAATTTTATGGGAACGCCAAAAGACGCACTCTGCTGTATAACTGAGCTTACGACGTTTACACTGGCCTCTGTCAAATCGTTAGCGGCTTTTTTTCGTACAAAAATTTTTACATTCACAAAGTCATCCGAATTCTGGACACTACTTCAGCCGCAGGTTCACCACTATCGCCATCTTCTCCATACTCTTTTAGTCGAGCATCTATGAATTCTTTTTCTTCTTCCGTAATTGGAATAAGAATATCCCGGGACTCGACAGAATCCCAAAGTTCCATGGCAATGGCTATTTTTTTTCGTCAGATAAGCCCAGTAGATTTTCTGTTTCGGCAAGCATACGAACTCATGCAGTAATCGTGCATTCTGGCAAGTTTTTTTTGTGGGTTAAATAAACTTCAATCCATATTTTTCATACGCGCGAATTGACTGATCCGCGCTGATAAATATAAAATCATTCTCGCGGGCAGAAGCACGCATACTGGAATAATATACAGTTCGTCGAGGGCATCTACATTGCAATGCAATAAGAACAAAACGAGAAACGCACGATGTTGGATACAGATACAGCAGCCACCTCTATCGGGAATTAGCTTCTGCCAGCAAGGAAGCCCTGCCCGGGTAGGGCTCCCCCTGCGCCTCCTGTGCTTGACGCAACATCCCGACAAGGCATAATGACGCATGCACGTGACCGCCAATTTCACCATTGCCTCTGTCGTGATCACTTTGTTCTCCCGATTTTTTGCTTTCCGTAAAGAGACACCAATATAGGAGTTGGGAGCTGGCGAACGCTGGACAGGCGTTCGGTAATCCAAAATGGCAGCAGCGACAAAATAAAGGATACAATGGGACAAAATTTTATTACCGTAACGCAAGAGTATTTAGCGGATCTGTTTTCCGAAAATTCTACCCCCCTGTCTGTAACAGATCCACAGGGAACCATCCTTTACGTGAACGCAGCGTACACGGCACTCACGGGTTATTCGCTAACGGAGATCGCTGGAAAGAACATCCGCGATCTGACAGATCCCAAACGCGCCAGTTTTTACGATAGTCTCTACAAAAAATTCAGCAAGGATAATGTGTGGACGGGAACCATTCTCTCGCGCCGCAAAAATGGAGAGAGATTCTGGGAGCGTTGCACCCTTACACCACTGCTCGGAAACCTGGACGGAAAGTACTGCGTTGCCAACCACGAAGATATCACAATGGAAGTGGAAATGGATCGTCGATTCCAGAATTCATACGACATGCTGCTTTCCATCAATGACAGCATTGGTTCTATAGTTTATGTCGCTGACATTAATACCTACGAGATTCTGTATCTGAACCTACAGGGCCGACAGCTTTTGGGAAATCCTGACAACACTAAATGTTATTTTTTTATGTATGGGGAAAATAAACCATGTGAGCATTGTAATATGGAGTATTTATCATCCCACCATTCGGGAAACAAAGCAACTGATTTCTACGAAGAAAGGGAATTCAACTCCCTCGGCATGTGGATGTCCCTCAACAGTAAAATTATTGAATGGATAGATGGCCGAAAAGTGCGGCTTACCATTGGACAGGATATTACAAAGCGTGTTGCCATGTCGCAAAAGCTGCAGGAATCCACGGAGCTGTTTCGCGCACTGGCTGCCTCTGCCTCCCGCATGATAACTCTCAAATCAGAGGCAGACATTATTCAGTACACGGCAGATATTTTGTCTTCGATGGTGGGAGGAAATCTGGTTTTCATGGTAGAACCTTCGCCCTCTCATCTGGGATTCCAGATTATACACGCGACCAAAGCCGGCAAAAATCCTTTTTTTGAAATTGAGTCCATCGTGGGAGTCGACATCCGAAACATTTCGTTCACGGTTCCCGGCAGAATTGAATTTTTATTCTCTGGAGCAAACTTTCTGGAATATCTTCCTGGAGTACACGGGCTTTTGAAAAGTACATTCAGCGAAGAAATAACAGAAAATCTGATCAAACATTTTAATGCAAACATTGTCTATGGCGTAGGTGTATACGGAGGCCGCGATCTCCTGATTGGAGCTCTCGTTATATCTGCCGAAAAAATCAATACCGACAATACTGTCCCCCTGCAAACCGTTCTTTACCAGACATCGACAGCTCTACAGAGAAAGCGCCTCGAGAACTCCCTGCGCGAAGAAACAAAGCGCGCGGAAGAAGCCTCCCAGGCCAAAAGCCGTTTTTTGGCCATGGTTTCCCACGAAATCCGCACTCCCCTCAATGCTGTTCTCGGCATGCTGGAATTGACTCTCCAAACCTCTATTACGGAGGAACAAAGAGATTATCTCACTACGGCCCGCGATTCCAGCCAGCATCTGGTTCGAGTAATAAACGACGTTCTCGATTTTTCCAAAATGGAAGCCAGAGAAATTGAACTGGAATCAATAGACTTTAATATTCACCATCTGCTCAAGAACGCGCACCGTACATTTCTCGCTCTTGCTTCGACAAAGGGTTTATTTCTCAAATTGGAAATTGATCCCAGCCTGGATAGCTATTACAATGGGGACGAAATTCGTATACGCCAGATTGTTTTTAACTTAACCGGAAACGCTATCAAATTTACGGAAAAGGGCGGGGTGACTATACGTGCAAAGGAAGAAAGCGGATGGATCCTTATAGATATTATAGACACTGGTATTGGCATTCCCAAAGAGAAACATAACATCATTTTTGAAAGCTTTAAGCAGAGCGATCTTAGCCACACGCGCAAATACGGCGGCACGGGCCTTGGCCTTTCCATAAGCCAAAGACTTGCCAACCTGATGGGAGGGAACATTACAGTAGACAGCGAACCTGGCTTGGGCACTACGTTTACCGTGATAATTCCCGCTAAAAAAACGGAAGCACCCATAGCAGAAACTGCTTTCAAGGGCCCCCCCTTTTTGCAAACCATTCCCCTGCATATTTTGCTGGTAGAAGACAACGTAATCAACCAGAAAATTGCTAAGCTCGCTCTAGAAAAATTTCACAACACGCTGGATATTGCGGAAAACGGAGCCGTTGCTCTGGAAATGCTGCGCAAGAATCGTTACGATCTCGTCATCATGGATGCAGAAATGCCCGTAATGGATGGACTCGAAGCCACGCGCCGCATAAGGAGGGGAGAGGCTGGCACAGCGGTTGAGACAATCCCCATTGTTGGAATGTCTGCCCATGCACTCAGTGAATTCAAAACAGCTGCTCTCGAAGCCGGCATGGACGACTACATTACAAAACCCATAGATATAAACACGGTACAGGAGAGGCTGGAAGCAGTATTCACCAGAAAATACAGGGTGGAATAAAGCCTCGGCAGCCTCTCCAAAAATCTTCGCTTTACTTTTCGCGCAACAGAGATAAAATTTCTGTCGGGTTAGCCTTTGGATTGACTCCCCGGAAAATTCTGAAAATTTTTCCCTGGGAATCAACGACAACAGTATCGCGCGAACACATTCCCATGGTAATATTTACGCCAAACTGTTTTGCCACAATGCCTTTTGGATCACTCAAAAGAGAAACAGTAATATTGTGTTTTTTAATAAACCTTTGGTGCGATTCCGGAGAATCTGTGTTGACACCATAGATCCTTGCTCCCGCTTTTTCGAATTCACTTTTCAGGCGGGAAAATTCTTTAGCCTGAGCCGTACAGCCTGGAGTATCGTCCTTTGGGTAAAAATAAAGAATAAGCCAATTTCCCTCAGGTTTTGCAATATTAAGTAAGCTCTGAAAAAGTTTGCCTTCCCCTCGATGCTTCGACAGGCTCAGCAC
>DYKF01000085.1 GCA_020722745.1 Caldithrix sp. | reverse complement strand
TTGTGCTGAGCCTGTCGAAGCATCGAGGGGAAGGCAAAACTTTTTCAGAGCTTACATAGTTTATTGTATTCTGTTTTCCGGTACCACGGTTACATTCGTCGGCTGATCCTGCGTTATAGTTGCATGAACATTAGCGGGAGGTGTTACCGTTGCGTCGCGCCCGTAAATAAAAGATTGATCCTGGACAATTACCTTATACGCTTTGTTGAGAGTTCGCGCGCGCGCAATCGATGGGAACAGCAGGTGGGATATATCCGTTTGCAAAGCCGTAAATTCTGAAGCAATGGGGTTTCCTGAACCATCAAAAAACTTATCAATGACTTCGCTGTTAGCGCGAAATTCATCGCCCGCTTTATTCTGCATCAGATAATAGGCATATTCGTACTCACCGTCGCTGGCTCGTGTTGCCTCTGGAATATTTCCCAGACCCTTCTGAGACCAATGGTACCAACCTTTCTGGAAAGCGGAAGCGGAGTCAAACTTGCGAGGGAACGAAAAGATTGTATCCGTTGTAGCACCCAGGTTGCTGTGACATCCTATGCAGAACACATTCTCTTCGTAGGTTTGGGGGCGAAGATCTCCGTTTTTGTCTTCAATAAAGCCTTGGTATACCCAGCCAGTACCGGCAATCACGCCATGCTCCATGTCTCCGCCAATATAGTCGAGTCTGTCTGGATTTTCAAATTTTTCTTTTGCTTTTGCTTGGGCACGCTGGCTTAAATCTGCATAGGTACTCCACGTATATTTTTTTCCATAGCGCAGTTCTTTCATTCTTGGGGCAAGAGAAATTGTATCGTCCTTTGTGGAAATATAGCGAACCGAGTGGAGAAATTCTGTGCCCTCTGGAAACAACCCCGCTGCTAAATGAAGTTTGTCCTCGTTTTGTTTTTGTTTGGCAAGGCCAACATAATACATATATTTTCCATTTGTGGGTGCCCAATCGTACTTGATGAGAGTGGCCGTTCCCATAGATCCATTTTTATCTAAATCCACTCCATACACATTTTCGTTTACTGCGTCCATGATCACGTCTTTTCTATGCACAACGCTTTCTACAATGGCAAAGTTGATTTTATACACTTCCAGAGAAAAATTTCCGGATGCATCTTTCCGCATCTCCTCAGGGAGGCGGATAAGAACATCGTCTGTGGAACCATTGGTTGGCCAGAATGTTCCTAAAAAGGGATAATAGCCAAACGCTCTCCAGCCAGTGTAGTTACCAGAGGGATCTTTATCAAAGCCATCTGTATCAAAATTATAATAGCAGTCCGGTGTGTAACCGCTCCATTTTCCATCTGCATCAAAGTCCCAGCCTTGAGGCACGTTCTTTAATTTTTCCGCAAGCAGTAGAGTATTGCCAGAAATATAATTGTTTTCCTCCACATACGCAGTAATATCAGAATCTGTTATTGCATTTACCTTTGCGGTCCTGTCTATAAACAGATTGCTCCAGTGGTTTTCTCTGGCGTACTCAGGGAACGCATAGGATTCCTGCAATTCCGGATCGCTCATGTAATTGGGATCCCTGGAGTTTGTATGGCAGGAATAACAGGGATTGTATTTATTTGGCGTTGCATCTTCCGTTTTTGTATAGCACTGGGAAGGAATGTAAGCCGCCTGGTTCACCATTTGCTTACTCAGCAGCTCGTTGTTGGCCGCAGGAGATTTTTGGGGCTTTTTGTTCCCTTTGCTGCAACTGTAAAACAAAAAGCTGGCTAAAACTGCGACAAGCCCCAGCGTGAGTAGCCTGCTATAGTATTCTTTTTTCATAAAACACTCCTATTATCGAGAAGCACCTTTATGCAGATGCCTTTAAGTATTCTCTGATTGATCATAAATTCTTTCCTGGCTCTTCGAGGAGAATAACGTTTTATTCTGCTAATTCAAAGGTTAATTAAAAAATGAGCGCCCGAAGGCGCTCATAATCTTTTTAGTTGAGCGCGGGGAATGGTCCAATATAACCAATCACAGAACTCTTTTCGTCCACGTCATTATTGTCAGCCGTTGTTGTTGGAGTATACCCACTCAGGTCGCTTTCTCCAAACGGATGCTGGATAACCATCATGAGGTAGCCATAACCACCAATGTTGGGATCCCAGAACGGAGAGGTAGTCTCTGAACCAGCAGGCGCAGTGAATATGCGGGTAAGGAGGTTCGTGCCGCCCTTAATATCCATGGCCCAAACCATATCGTTCACGTGGCTACCGGTATCTTCTCCAATCAGGAGCACGCCATATCCGGGAAGATACGCTACGTTATCGGGTTCAGAAATTCCAGTGAGCGCACATTTGTTACCATCTGAATCTGTAGTTATTTTTGTTCCTGCAACCAGACCAGACATAGTAGTCGCTACATAAGAACTGTTGATAGCAGCAGAAGCAGTATCGCTTACTCCACTTGTAACAGGAAGTTCATACACGGCGCCACAAAGATTTTCAGTGAGCGCAATGTGGTTCAAAGATGCTGGAAGACTCGCAGATTCATCCTTCATGCCGTTCTTGACTACACTCATGGCAACATAGAGCTTGTTGTCGTCAGAGTTAAAAGTAACACCTTCTTCTTTGTTAAACTCCGTAGTTGCTCCTAACATGGCAGCATAACGGCGAGTTTCCAGGAACGCCGCAGCTTTTTCCATGCCGCTGTTAACTTTTAAACACTCCATAGTATTGTAATACGTTTTTGTGAGTGTAAATCCGGAATCACAATACGCAGTGGAACCTGAACTTGAAAGGGTACCTCTTGTGAAAATATCACGGAATTTAGTCCCACTTGTTACGAGAGCTTTAATCTCCGCGTCGGTAGCTGTTCCCAGTTTATACCAGGTAAGGTTGGCAGAACCAACACCTGTAGCGGATGTCTGGGTCCATTTTGCAGCATAGAGAGTTCCCGCAGAAAGGTCACCTGCCGTGGTAGCCACATACATAAACAGACCTGTGTTTTGACCATCGTCTGTGAGATACACAGTTTTGTTGTCTGGCATTACATAGCCCAGCTCATGCGCAAAGCGGCCCATGCTGTAATGCTTTTTAGCTGTCGGATTTCCGGAAGCATCAACTGAGACTTCGGTAATAAAGCCCATCCAGTAACCAATGTTTTGGAACTTTGCAGCATCTCGACTTTCCCCAGAATCCACCTTACCGTCACTATCTGCATCTGTCCAGGCTGTTCCAGCCAGCTTTTGGTATTCGGCAATGGCCACCAACTTGGGATCGTCATAAGCGCTGTTGTTTGTTGTGTCGGCAGCATCGTCAAAAAGACCCATATCTGGTTCGTACTCTTCAGAACCAAGGTGCGTACCCCAGGAAGTTTTTTGGCCGGCGCAACCAATGTATGTACCACCGTCTGCGCTAAAGTCAGCCCATTTTGGCGCAAACGTGCTGTCCAAAGCAAGCGCTCCGGTTGAAGCATTTTGGCTCAGTTTTGTTACATACACTCCACCATTATCACATTCCATCTGGCTTACCATATACAGGTTTCCGCCATTTTCCAGAATGGTTGTGTGGTCAGGGCCAGATCCATTGTGGCAAACATAAGCTGAACCATCCGCATACGTCATATTTGCACCATCTTTATCCTTGATGGTTCCAAAGACAACGCCATTGACAGTCTGGCCAGTTTTAACCAGCTCACTGAAACCAATGGTATGTGCTGTTCCGTTTACGGTTACACTGGTTGCAGAGCGAATCGCAGCCTTGCCGTTGTTATCCGTAGGCAAAGCAAGCTCCGAAAAGCTCATTGTGTACGGTTTGGAACTCGCCCCACCACTATTGTCATCGCTTTTCTCTTTGCTACTGCAAGCAGCAAATGTAAGTGCCACTGCAACAAGCATGGAAGAAGCGAGAATTTTTTTCATTTTCTCCATAATATTCTCCTGATTTAATCTTGAATAGCACCCGGTTGGGCGCTGAGGCAAGTATAAAAAAATTATTGGGTGTTTGGCTAAATATAGGTGTGTGATAACGACGATTATGATTCTATCGCAGATTATATCGACAATGCAAAGCGTGGCGCTAATATTGATTCAATCCCGATCGCAAAAAATTTTCCCAACCGGTCAATGGGACTCGGCCTGCTGCAGCATGGCAGGTACATTGATGGGCGGAATAATGGAAGGCGGCGCAGCAGCTTTCAGGAATGTTTCCTGGATATGGGAGCGAATGTAAGGAAGAATAATAGCAGGAGCATTGTTTTTTACAAATTCATCCAAGTCCATATTAGGTTCTTCGTTGTCGGTGCGAAATAAACCAACAAAAGCGGCAACCATTGTTATTTCTGGAATTTCTTTTTTTGTGTCTGTTCGCGAATATCTGTTTACGGTTACCGTTAAAATAACCTGGGCGTTTTTGTGGTCTGTGGAAACGTCAGCTTGCACAGAGAAGTTGAATTGATCTTCTGCTCCCTGATTAGATATGACATATTTCCTTTCAAAACTTGAGGAAACCAAAAACACATTGTCGCAAATAATTCCCGGCTGTCTGGTTTTATCCATTTAACGATACCATTTATGCTGCGGTAAGATTTTTTTCCGCAAAGCTGTTGTTTTCCTCTAAAGAGCCGGTAATGCTTTTTGATGAAGTGTTCAATGGCGAAACGGAATTGTCTTTAGGAATTGATGATTTTACAGAAAAGGTATGAGCAGGCGCCCTTGAAGAAAGGAAATTTGCCAAAATACTGTCGACAACCGAAGAAGCAGGCATTGTCAATTGTTTCGTCCAGGAACCGCTCCATAATTCCTTTTTCTCGTTCACAGCTTTAGAGAAAGAAGTTTCATGAGCTTTCTGTTTGCGAAACAAGCCTGGATTCCAGGTTACCGCAATCTCACTGGTAAAGCCACTTTCAATAATAAGCTTAATAACAAAAGATTGAAACTCATCACTGAAGTACAATTCGTCGTTGGCAATGGCAATGGAATATTCTTCGTCCTGCTCGTCATACAAAACGAGAGTACTTTCACCAAATGTGTTATTTATGGAACCCCTAATATATTCAATGCTATCCTGAATATTCATTGTATCACCTTTTCTATTTCTGCCATAACCTGCTTTATTCTATTCAATTCAGATTCCTTAATTCCGTCTGCGTCGTAATCTGCCAGCTTTCTCAAATCTTTTATTGTCTTAAAATTGTTGTTAAACTGTACACTTTCTGCCGGTTTATTCCTGTGTTTGTCAATATAGTTTTTGATCCGCTCTTTGGCCTTTTTGTGGGTATCTTTTTCCCCAATTTTTGCAATAACAGGATCAGCATCAATTCCGGTTCTTGTTTGCAAAGGCAACCTTAAAAACTTTTCCCGAATCAGGAACAATACCCTGTAATAATATCGGCTGGTGGCTGCAGAGAAATAACCTGCTTTCTCTGCCAAAGCAGCTACATCATGGTTTTCCTGGGCTTTTTCCCGAAAGGCTTCTGCGGTAGCTTCCATCGTACTTTTATAGTGCTTTGTATAAACTGCTGTTTGGGTAGTATGGAGTCAATTTTTATTTTAAGACCGCAGGCGTTGAGCCCACGGATGGGATCCTTATTTTACTTTCCTGCCTTAAAGTAAAATAAAGAATATTATATTTTACTTTCCTGCCTTAAAGTAAAATAAAGAATATTATATTTTACTTTCCTGCTCCAAAGTAAAATAAGGATTTTCTTATTTTACTTTGAGGATCTGTGGATATTAAAGATTTCATCGCTGGAACATACAGCAAGGGATATGAATACAAATTCTTCCTGCCAGCAAAAGTCAATCACTCGTTTTTTTGGAGCGAACCTGTTATTGGGGAGCTCCTGGAAAAGGCGTCTCTGAAACTCGGTGAGCTAAACTCGTTTTCGCGGCTCGTTCCCGATGCCGACAGATTTATTCTCATGCATGTATTTAAGGAAGCTGTTGTGTCCAGCCGCATAGAAGGCACGCAAACCAATATTGAAGAAGCACTTACCGACGAACTGGAAATCCGGCCGGAAAAGCGCGATGACTGGACGGAGGTAAACAATTACGTACAGGCCATGAACCACGCCACGGAAGAATTAAAAACGCTTCCGCTATCCAATCGATTAATAAAAAATACGCATAGAATCCTTCTGTCCAGCGTTCGCGGTGAGCATAAAAATCCGGGAGAATTCCGCAAATCGCAAAACTGGATTGGCGGGGCAACCCTCTCGGACGCAATCTTTATCCCACCAACACATACGGAACTGCCAGAGCTATTGTCTGACCTGGAGCTTTTTTTGCATAACACAGAACTGAATATTCCACACCTCATTAGAATTGCGATCGCTCACTATCAGTTTGAAACCATCCACCCGTTTCTCGACGGAAATGGCCGAATTGGACGCCTGCTGATAACCCTGTATCTGGTTGCCAACAACGTAATGGAAAAACCGCTGCTGTATCTATCAACATACTTTGATAAACATAAATCTTTATACTATGATAACCTCACCAGAGTGCGAACGCATAACGATCTCTCTCGGTGGATTCGCTTCTTCCTCAATGGAATCGTTGAAACCGCAGAGGAATCTGTTCAAACACTGAAAAAAATAATGGATCTGAAAGCCTCGTTAGAAAAAGATATTATTCTAAAACTGGGAAAGCGGTCGGATGTTGCCATGACATTTTTTCTTCATCTGTTTAAAAAACCCGTGGTGACAGTCAAAGATGTAGAAGTAATCACCGGCCTTTCCCCCAAAACGTCCAACGAACTCGTGCGAATCTTTCTGGAAAAAAGAATTCTCGTGGAAACCACTGGAGGGCATCGCAACCGGATTTTTGTGTTTAAGTCCTACACATCGCTATTTTAATCCGGAAAACACTCGACACCGTGAATCCAACCGAAAGGCAAAGGCATGACTTCGCTGAAAACAGATATAGCCAAAACAGAAATGGAAGAAACGCTCACAAAAATCGTGAAGAACCCAACCCTGCACAACAAATTCCTCAACACGATCTCTTTCCTCGAACACATGGGCTCGCGAAAAATTCTCTCCACACAAGACATCCGCGACATGAGCGAAAGCCTTCTGCGACACGCCTCCGAAGAAGCACGGCACGCGCACTTCTTTAAAAAAATGGCAGGAAAAATTGGCCAAATGCCCGAAACATACGAATGGGAAAATCTTCTCGCAGGCTACAGCGCATTCCACTATTTCCAAAACCTGGACCTGATGGTGCAGCGCGGCGTAGAAGACAGCCAACTCACAAACCGCCAATTCCATTACCGCTGCTACCAGTACACATCTCTCATTATTGAAGAGCGCGCCGGCTGGCTCTACCACATTTACCGCGACGTGCTCGCAAACAACGGCAATCCCTTCTCTCTGGACGGAGTCATCGCAGAGGAAGAAAAACATCTCGAAGATGCCATCCACTCGCTTCAAAATGCAGATGACGATTTTGAAAGCCGGATGGACTTTTTTCGAAAAGGTGAATCCGATCTGTTTTTGCGGTACTACGGAAAATTGAAAGAGAAGATTTAGAGTTCAGCCAAAGGGACAAATCTCTCCCGCCAGAAATTTCTATAGATCTAAATATCTTCTATTGTCGTGCTTAATCTTACCGCTCTGCTGAAATAAATTTTTCCTTGCTGTTTTATCACAGCGGAATAAGGTTGATCACAGCGGGCGAAACTTCCCCTATCTACTCATCTGTCGGCACTTACATTTCTTCCACTGAAAAAACTTTTTTCAGGAGAAAACTATGTATCCAACAATATGGGACCCCTTCCGGGAATTAGAACAACTCATGGAGCGTTATAACCGTTCCTCCGAAAAGCACCCGAGAAAACAGGACAATTCACTTTTTCGCGCAGACTGGGCACCGTCTGTCGATGTCAAAGAATCTGCCAATGGATTTGACCTCCGCGCAGAACTACCGGGCGTTTCTAAAGAAGATGTACATGTCAGCGTAGAAAACGGCGTATTGTCTATTCGAGGCGAGAAAAAAAATGGAAAAAGAAGAAAAGGACGAAAAGCACCACCGCATCGAAAGCATGTATGGTTCTTTTATGCGAAGCTTTACGCTCCCGCAGGACGTTGAAGCAGACAAGGTAGAAGCATCTTTTAAAGATGGAATTCTGAAAGTGCATTTACCAAAAAGCAAAACAGAACCGGCCAAGTCCGTAAAGGTAAACATCCAGTAATCGCCTGTTATTCCTTTTCATCCGAGCCTGCAGGTTAATTGCGGGCTCAGATGTTACGCAAACCAGCAAAGCCGATTCATCAACCCGCATTGACGACCGCAACGGGGCACTTCGCGCGGGCGAGAATGTTTTCAATCCTGGGACCCAAAAACAAGCGCTCGGAACCAGTTGATACGGCACTGCCAAGAATAATCAAATCAATTCCATTTTTTTCGGCAAAAGCAATTACTTCGGATTCCGTGTTAGAACCAGATAACACGACCCCTTCTGACTTAATACCCAGGCTGACACCCTCCCGGGCGATCTCGCGCACCATTGCCTCATGCGCCTGCATCTTCTGCCGCGCTTCGGGCGAATACTTTTCCATCCAGGAAAAACCTGTGCTCTTCAGCACGTTCAAAATAACGACGAGATCCTCTTTGCCCGCTATGGCAAAAGCCAGCCGGGCCGCTCTTCTGCCGGCTTCCGTACCATTCACTGGAACAAGAATGCGCGAAGGCTGCCACGCGGGGCCCATATCGCGCCCGCTGATAATGAGAGTAGGAATCCTTGCGCTTCGAATAATATTGTCAATGTTGGGAGAAAATATACCGGCGTCTTTTTTTTCCGGCAAAGGAGCTCCAATTATTAACATATCATAATGCTTTCCCGTCTCCTCAACAATTGCATCAGCCGGGCTTGCAGAAGAGACGACCTTTTTTTCGACATCCGAAAATGAAAACAGATCGCGAATACTGTTGAGATACGCATTGCCCTCGGAACGTTTCCCCTTAGGAGAAACAGTAAACAGCCCCAGAGAAAACTTTTGATTTCTTTGCAGACGATTGATGATTTTTGCCTCGGTGACCCTTGTCTTATGGTGGATGGTTTCTGTTTTTCGCACAGGCAGCAAAACTCTGGTCAGATTGGCAAAGGGATTTGAGCGCAAAAGCTCCTCGTGCCGCAGTCTCTCCACTTCTTCTTTGTCTGGTTTTACGCGCTGCAGGATCTCGCGCAGGGCGGGTGGAGCCAGCATGGAAGTAACAATGGATGTAATTACAATCACAGAAAAAATATCTCCGGTAATAATGCCTTCCGAATACCCAATTGTGGCCACGATCACCTGCATGGCACCCTTGGCTGAAAGACCCATTCCATAGCTCAAAGACTCAAGAATAGATTTTTTTCCTATTAAGCGGGCTCCCACGAAAGCGCCGGCGACCTCGGCACCCACGGCAACAATAACAGTTAGAACAGTAAATAACAACAGCGAGGGATCGGCAAGATTTCTCATGTCGACTTTTAATCCCGCCGCGGCAAAAAAGAGGGGAGAAAAAAATGCGAAGGTGAAGGTTCTAATCTGTTCTTTTGTCTCTGCACTGATAAGCGAAACGCGACCAAGTACAATTCCAAAAATAAAAGCCCCAAGAACAGCTTCAATGTGAAATCCGTGCCCTATGGAAGCAAAGACAAACATTAACGCCAGAATTAGAGACAAAACCATTTCCTGCTTTCCCAGCTTGTGTATCACAAAGCGGAAGAGCGGCCCGGAAATAAGCGTGCCCAAAAGAAACATGGCAATTAAAACGCCAATGGTTTTGAAAGCGATCAGAGATACATGACCTACCGTCAGAGTTGTGCCGGCAGAAAGAGAAATTGTAACGGCAAGCAGAATCCACGCAATGGTATCATCACTCATGGCTGCCGCTATCATGGTTTGCCCTGTAGAGCGGCGCATATATCCCAAATCCATGAGAACCTTTGCCAACACCGGAATGGCAGAAACAGACATGGCCGTCGCAAAAAACATGGAAAGAATAACAGGCGATATTTTGGGGTCGGCAAACTTTTCCGGAATAAAACCTGCAAGAATAAATCCACCCGTAAAGGTAAACGTAACTCCCAGAATAGAGACTGCTAAAGCGGTTTTATAATGTCTTTTTATAAGCCCTGTATCTATTTCTAAACCGGTCAACAGCAGCAGAAACATGGATCCGATTATGCTGACTATTTCGAGTAGGTGACCTGTCTCGGCTTCACCCAACAATAAAAGTACAGAAATCTCCGGGAAAAATCCAGACAGCAGGGATGGACCAAGAAGTATGCCTGCAAAGAGTTCACCGATAACGCTGGAATGCCCATTGCGAACCGCTATTTCCCCAAGCAGGCGGGACAGTAACAGCAAAACCGATATTTGAACGAGAAAACCAAAAAGAGCAGAATGGCTTATCCCGGGAAGAAATTCCATAGCAGGGGAACATTCTATTCGCTACTCAAGGTGACAAGTAGAATCAGGACTTCATGACGTGGATCGTTACATCTGCGCCGCGAAAGGAAAAACTTGCAGAATGAACCGTATTCACGACATCGCCAATCACCGTCCAGTCCATCCTGTGAGACATTCCAATCCCGCCCTGGATTACCCAACCAGAAAATGCCTTCCGGTATTTTCTGGTTGGGAAAAACAGCTGGCGAGTGCTGCGCACGGATGCGCGAATGGCCGCTCATGGCCTTCGCGGCTCATTGCACATTTAGGTATCCTCTGAAAAAGTCCCTCCGTGGACTTTTTGCCTGCGGCTTGCTACGCATTTACCCTACGGGCACAGGCAGACCGCAAAACCCAGGCAAAGCCTGCTGTTTTTCACAGACCAGATAATCCCGGAAGGGATTTTCTGGCTGGGAAG
>DYKF01000348.1 GCA_020722745.1 Caldithrix sp. | reverse complement strand
AGGGACTTTTTGCCTGCGGCTCGTTGCACGTTCAGAGGTTACTTAGATAAATTTAAAAGACCCTATCCCGTTAATCCCTGAGGACAAAAAATAATTTTGCGGCGGACGATACTATCGACAAAACTTGTGTCTTTGGCGAAAAATATCCGCCCGAAGGGCACCCCCTGCGGCCCCTGCTCAGGATAAACTCGGTAGCGCACGCACATGCATTTCGTCCATTGCGTGACGAGATGTTACGCGATGGGCAGGAGAGCAACGTGAAAAAAAATCAAAAAGAGTTGCCATATCCGATAGAAAATTGCTATCAACAATCATGAAAATCCAAACAGAAAAGTATATCGTAGAGCAGGGAGAAAAACTTCATCTCGATAAACGGGATACCTCGTGGCAGGGAGAAAAACCGGACCTTGCCGAAGTCGATTCTTTGTTCCAGGAAGAAGTCAAAAAAATTGATGAACTTCAGTACGCCATGTACGCAGAAAACCGCCAGTCTCTATTAGTTGTAATGCAGGGGATGGACGCAGCTGGAAAAGACGGATTGATTCGTCACCTCTTGAACGGTGTGAACCCGCAGGGCGTGATTGTCAGCAGCTTTAAACATCCATCTTCGCACGAGCTCGACCACGATTACTTGTGGCGCCATTATTCCAAACTTCCCGAGCGCGGGCAGATTGGGATTTTTAACCGCTCGCATTATGAAAACGTTCTCATAACCCGCGTTCATCCGGAGCTGATTTTATCGGAACGCCTTCCAGAGATTCGTTCAGTAGAGGACATATCTGAAAAATTCTGGCAAAAGCGCTTTGAACAAATTCGTTCTTTCGAACAAATTATTTCACAGAACGGCACTCGCGTGATTAAGCTTTTTCTTCATGTTTCTCCGGAAGAGCAAAAAAAGAGATTTCTGAAGCGCATTGACCGTGCAGATAAGCACTGGAAATTTTCCAGAGCCGATATTCGCGAGCGTTCATTCTGGAAAGAATACCAGAAGGCCTACGAGGACATGCTGCCTGCAACTTCTACAAAGCATTGTCCTTGGTATATTCTTCCTGCCGACAGCAAGTGGTACACCCGCCTGTTAGCGGCCCGCATTATCCGCAGTACGCTGGAAGATATGAACCCGCGTTATCCATCTGTGAGCGATGCCGATCGTGCCGAGATGGAGCAGGCCCGCGAAACTCTCTTGAAAGGTTGAGCGTTACCTGCTGGGAGCTCGGAAAGAGGACGCTCCGCCTGCAAAGGTTACTTTTCCATTTTCAATGAGAATAAGTCCCGGCAGCCTTGATCCGTCTTCATTAAATTTTGCGGATTGTTCTATATAGAGATTGTGGGCTTCGCTTTCCCATTCGATTATGTCTATTTCGCGGAACAGTATTTTTTCGCGTTCCGCGATTTCCAGAATCACGGGTTTAATGACGCGGCATTGCTTGCACCATTTGGCTGTAAAATACAGGAATACTGTTTTATCGCTGGGAGCAAAGTATCTGAGATCGATCGTGTTTCCGTAGGCAATATTTAGTACTTCATTAGATGAAATTAAGTAAGCTCTGAAAAAGTTTGCCTGAGGCTCGCTTCGCGTTCAGAGCTTACTTCCGGTACATGGACCCCTCGGCTGCGCTC
>DYKF01000347.1 GCA_020722745.1 Caldithrix sp. | reverse complement strand
ACATTAAGCTTTACCGTAGCCGGCATAACAGCCGACACCGGCACCTACTGCGGTATTGAAAGAACCACATCGTCTCCGGATACAACTGCGACAAGCATTTCTTGGGGAATTGTCTCCCCAACTTATGCCGCCGCTACCCACAATGCAGTGCAGCAGTTAACTGTCTCAACCAACGTTGTCAGCGGATATAAAGTCTATATAGAAGAAAGCGATCAGATGGGAAGAAATGGCAATACCTGTACAGGAACGGTGCCGTCGTCAGGAGAATTTACCTTTGGTACTTCTACCTGTATTCGAGATACCCTCTGCGGAGCAACCCCCTGCACCCACACCACCTCTCAAGATTGGACGGATATGGCAACTTATGTAGGGCTTGGTTATTCTTTACAAAACTCAAGCGGAACAGATGCCAAATTCACCTACAACGAGTCCGCTAGAACTTTTTCAGCCAAACAGCTGGCTGATGTTGAAGGTGGAGAAAGCAGATCTGATACAAGTGCCGAAGTTATGGTAAATACAGGCCCTGTCAATGGATCTTCTGTCTATGTCTGCTACCGAATAGCAATTCCCGGTACACAACCGGCCGGATATTATTATAATACAGTTAAGTACACGGCGGTGCCTACATTCTAATATGAAAAACTCTGCCCTAAAAACAATAAAGTTTGTAACATTTATAGCAATTGCAGCTTTGACTCTCCCTGCAATAACTAAAGCTCAATCGGTTGTTCCTCTCACCGTTTCCCCGGCAAGGCAAACTATACAAATTGACCCCGGGTCAACAGAAAAAACAACGATTAATTTCTTCAATCATTCAAATCTTCCCATTGCAGGAAATATTAAGGTAGTTGATTTTATTGTAAAAGACAAAAGCGGGTCTCCTTTTCTAATAGAAGGCGCTTCTATCCCCACTAAATATTCCGCCGCCTCTTGGATTAAAACCAGTCAAGACAAAGCAGTAATAGCCGCAAACGACAGTATTAAGATAAATGTTTCAATCAGCGTACCTGAAAACGCAAGCCCCGGAGGAAGGTACGCGGCTGTTTATTTTGAACCAACCGGAACTCTTCCCAACACCAATGAATTTGCAGTCCAGAAAGAAGGAGAACAGCTCACCACATCAAGGCTGGTTGGTCTTATCAACATAAGAATCAACGGGCCGATAGTAGAAGAAGCCGCAATAAAATCCTTTGAGGTGCCGTCTTTTCTTGAATACGGACCGGTTACAGCTAGGCTGGAAATCTATAACAACGGAAGTTATCATATCACTCCGCAAGGAAAAATTACTTTAACAAACAGCAGAGGAAAAATAATAGAGGAATATACTCTGGAAGAAAAGAATATCTTTCCTGAAAATTCAAGAGTCTATGAGACGGCGCTTGGCAACAGGATAATGATAGGAAAGTTTAAAGTTAATCTGGTGGCTCTCTATGGAGAATCAGGCAGAACTCTTTCTGCCGCGCAGGTTGTCTGGCTTTTCCCTTGGAAGATGGCTCTGGCAATAACCTTGGCTGTGGCAATTGCCATTCTTCTTATTGTGCTTATTTCCAAAAAAATAAGAGCAAGACAAAAAGAGCTTGAGACAAAACTGGAAAAAGAGATAAGCGACATTGAAAAACTCAA
>DYKF01000346.1 GCA_020722745.1 Caldithrix sp. | reverse complement strand
GGTGGAGAGGAAACTAACCCGCAAGGTGATACGCCTGAAACGGATTCAGATAAACAGGAGCAGAAGAAAGCACAGGAAGAAAAGAAAGATAAACCGCCGGAAGGGGCAGAACAGAAAGAGAATTTTTTCCAAACGCTTTGGAATTTTATTTCAATACTTTTTACGGGCGAGCCATCGGCTGCGTCAAAAGTCCTTAGTGCACCTCCAGTTGCAAGCAGTACTGAAGAAATGGCAACCAGTACGGCAAAAGTTGCCGCCGCAAAAACGGGTGTCGCCGCAAACGCTGCTGCATCTGCGGGAGTGACTGTTCTTGAAGGGGGTGCTGCTTTGGGTCAAGGAGTGGCAATACAAGGTATAGACAAGTTCTTCACAGATAGGGGGATTGAAGCAATTGACAGCTCCAACGGAGCTGCCGAACTTTTCAAAGATAAGTCAGCGGCAATTCAAGAAGCTTCTCAGAACCCTGGCATTGCTACTTTGAAGAAGCAATGGTGTGAGGAACAATATGCGGCCACAGGAGCTTGGCCTCGTTGGCCGTCAGATGAACAAGTAGGGGTGGGCAAATGAAGGAAGCATTGTTGTTGTTTTTCCTTTCTTTGATTTGGGGTGGTGTTTTTATGCTTGCTGCCAGATATGTGCATGTTAATATTGAAAGGCGAATTATTGTTATTGCCTTGGCGGTTTTTTCATCTGGGCAATTTTTACCTGAAATTGTCGCGCATTGCGACCTTCGTTACACTAAGTTTGTAATGAACGCCAATATGTCGAACACGACCAGCCTTTGGTTGCTATCTGTTTTTGCGCTCATTCCAGTCGTCTTCCTCTGCGTTTCGTTATTATATCTTCTTGGAATCATGTTAAGCCGTTCCAAAGCTGGTTTACCGTCAAAGCCGTCGGAAAAAAAGATCCATCCAGGTATCATAGCTCTCCTAATCGCTTTTGTTGTTGTGCTCACCTTAATAGTCATCTTTTTTCTAGTGCATGTCAGCATCCCTTTGATCTCGGCACACCCCAGCGTTCAAGGAAAAGAACTGGCAGTTGCTCCGCCGAGTCATGTTAAATTCCAAACGGCTCGAGCAAAATTGGCGGTTTTCTGGCTTGATATTGGCGGCATACATCCTACTTCCACAACAAAGGCATTGGAAAATGGAGTTCTAGGCTTATCCGTAATTTTAACAGTTGTCGGCATGCTCCTTACATACTTGTTTTGGTGGATTCTCGTTCAAGAGCGACTTGTGAAGCATATGGCCGAAAAGCGCTGGATAGGAATGCTTCTCGGACTTTCTGGTTTTCTTATTTTCAGTGGAGTGGCTTATGACGCGTTCGCTACCATTACACTTCTTGTTGCTGTTGCTATTCCGATGTATCTTCTGTTGTGCCAGTATTCTACAAAGTGGCTCATCAGGATATTATTTCTCACACCTTTTGCAATCAATGCCTGCTGGGAAGCAGTAGCTGTTTTGTGCCTCCCAATAGATGCATGCGTGAAAATCATTGGTCTTAAATAGAATTTTAGGAATCGGTAGGTCTGCCCCCTCGCGCCCGGCCCTTCGGTTCTTGGCTGACTACGGGCGCACCCCCGTTTTCTTTCTTTAGCCGTCCCCCCAAGGGGTGCTTTGTCTG
>DYKF01000084.1 GCA_020722745.1 Caldithrix sp. | reverse complement strand
CTGGCGAACGCTGAACAGGCGTTCGGTAATCTCCAAAACGCTGCGAAAACATACGTTTTCTCCGCAAAATGCCGGTGAATTTACCCTGAGCGCAGCCGAGGGGTCCATGTACCGGAAGTAAGCTCTGAACGCGAAGCGAGCGAGCCTGCCCCGAGTGCCATTGCAAGACAATGGCGTACTTGTGCTGAGCCTGTCGAAGCATCGAGGGGAAGGCAAACTTTTTCAGAGTGTACTTAGCTATTTAATAAGAACGATAAGCCCACCGCTGGTGACTGTAAAATAGAGAGGTAGATTGTCTGGCGATACAATACTTTCTGCCGGCTGCCAATCGCTGCCCGCGTAGGGCGCCACAAACTGAGTTTCAGCAAAACAGAAATTCTGCCGATAGGTTAGAACATGCAACCCATCCAAATTTCTCGCCCCGTGAAAGAATACACCTTTGAGGACAGGTTTTTTCTGGTCGATAGATTTTCGCAGGAAGCGCTGCAGGAAATTCAGGATGCCTGGGCCGCTCTTGTAAAAGCTGCCGAGAAAATTGACTCCATTCAGACAAACGCACAACTGTTGTCGCATTTTTTTCGGGAATCCGACAATCCCCGCATGGCCGACCGGCTTGTCAGAATTCGATGGATGCTCGAGAGCTACCACCAGCTTCTTGCCGAAAGCGAAAAGCAGCAGACCGGTCTTTTGTCCGCTCTTCGCCAGCTGCAGGAGAAAGCCCCCGAAGAAGTAGTACAACCGACGGCAGAGCTTAAACTGCGCGAAGCGCTCGAGAGAAAAATTCTTCGCAAACAACGCTCAACCATCCGAACGAAGAAATCTGCCGATGCCATTCAATTTGTCATGCTGCGAAACGGCTCCCTGCATTTTTTGTTTCCCGGTTCGTCAACAGAGGCGGCTGCACAGGCTCAAAAAGATCTGCCAGGCATTCGCGAAGTACTCTCGCCGGTAGAAGTTCGCATTGTCGCTCCCAATGGCTGCGTTTATTCTGTGCATGCAGAAGAGCTGCTTGGGAAAATGGCCATTTCGCCTTCTTTATTTCGCAAAAAAGAAAACGCCTTTGTCACCGAAAGTGGCACCGTTTATCGCTACATTGAATACCGTGGCAATCGATACTATATTGTGGAAGATGAACAAAATTTAGTTAATCCAAGTTAAACATTTTTTTTTCTATGATTTCACAGAGCAGATGGCCAATCAGAATGTGAGCCTCTTGTATTCTGGCCGTTACTGTCGAAGGCACGATTATTTCCATATCACCCTGCCCTTTCATTTTACCACCTCCCGCACCTGACAGAACGAGAACCGCAATCTTTTGCTTTTTGGCCTGTTCCATCGCTTTTATTATATTCGTTGAATTTCCTGATGTGGAAAGCGCAACGAGGAGATCTCCGCGACGCCCATGCGCTTCGAGTGCCCTCGCAAAAATGTTCTCAAATCCAAAGTCATTTGCCGCAGCCGTCACCGTTGACATATCGAGAGCCAGCGACATGGCCGGCAACGCCATCCTCTCGTTGCCGCCTTTGAGGCGCACGACGAGTTCTGCCGCAATGTGCTGTGCGTCGGCTGCCGATCCTCCATTGCCGCAAAACATAATCCTGCCGCCTTTTTCGAGGCGATCTGCCGCAAGCAGACCCGCTTTTTCAATTTGCTCTGCAAGTGGTATCAACGCTTCTTTGGTTGCCATGCTTTCGCGGATGGTAGAAACAATTTTATCTTTCAGATATTCATGCATGGAGCATGCAAGACTGTGCCTTACAGCGCGGCAAATAAAATTTGACATGACAACGGAAAGACTTTACAGTGACCCATGTTGACTCCGGAAATCCAAAAAATGCTCGATCACTATAATGCCGGGCTTGAGCTCTATAAACAGCGCAATTTTCAAAAGGCCATGGAAGAATTTCGGAAAGCTGTCGAGATTATTCCCGAAGATGGCCCTTCCAAACTCTATCTGGAACGCTGCGAACACTTTATTGAAACGCCGCCTCCAGCAGACTGGGACGGCGTGTTCGTCATGACTACCAAATAAGCCAGGTTCTTTTCCACAGAACACGCGCAGCAGTAACACTTTACAGGATTTATAATGATCAAAAAAGAAAAACGCGGAAAAAGTGAATATACTCCCTTCCAGGCGGGATCGTATTTCAGGGGCATTCTGGATTTTACCGAACCGGCGATTGTTCATGGCCGCTTTGACGGCGATATTACCGGAAAAAGCCATATCATTTTGTCAGAATCTGCCCAGATAGAAGGCAATATTGAAGCAGAAGAAATTACCGTACTTGGAAAAATAACGGGCAACCTCACTGGGCGTTCCCGCGTAGAGCTTAAAAACGGGGCCCAGGTTTACGGAAATATTCGCACTCCAAAATTTGAGGTAGAAGACGGCGTCCTGTTTGACGGCCAGTGCGAAATGAAGCAGGCAGAGCCAGCCACGAAAAAATAACAAGGGAACCTCTAAAAATTAATTTTTTATACTTTCCTTGCGCGCTCTGTAAAGAAGTAAAATTTTAATTTTTTCAAAATTTTGAAAATAAGAGCCTCTCTAACTGATAAGCGCTCATTGTAAAGCGCTTATCTTCCTTTTCAGAGATTCGTAGGGTGTATCGATTCTGAGTACATCGTTGCGGAGACTGTACACATCTATTTCATTTTCTTTGCCCCGAAGTTTTAGCCTCGCCACTTTCTGGAATTCTTTTGTTTCTGCGAACGGCAGCACACTCTCATCAAAAACCAGCGCACGGCGAGTCTTTCGGGTGAGCTCCTGCAGTCGAGCTGCCGTGTTTACCGTGTCGCCTATAAGCGTGTAATCGAGCTTGCTCTTTGAACCCAGGTTTCCTTCAAAAACTCTCCCTGCAGACATGCCAAAGCCTGCATAGACGAGAGAGCGCGCCTGAGAATCTGCCAGAATGCGCATCTTTTTTAATTCCGCTGCAATTTCCGTTATGGCGTCGAGTGCATCTTCTGCCATGGTAACAGGGAAATACGCCATGAGGCCATCTCCGAGAAGTTTGGACACCGTGCCGCCCCGCGAGTGAATTTTTTCAATGCTGATTTCAAAGAATGATTCAAGCAGCTCCACCATTGATTGCACGCCAATTTTTTCTGCGAAGGACGTGCTCCCCCAGAAATCTCCAAACAGAACCAGTCGATCGTGCACCACGGACTTCTGGTTCAGAGGATTCTTGCCCTGCTGGAGACTCGACAGTACTTTATCGGGGACATATTTTTCGAGCACCATCCAGGAATCTGTCATGGCAGAAAGCATATCGGAAACCGGTTCCATGAGATAATCTGTATTTCCGTCGAGGACGACAGTTTTCATCGCCCAGTTTTTATATTTTCTTTCAACTAAATCATTTTCTATTTTTAAAACAAAAATATTTTTATGGCGATTATCTTGAATAATTTTCTGGAAGCGATACTTTAATGCTTCTTCCTCGCCTTCAATAATCTGATAAAAAACGTTTTGGTAAGTAAAGAGAACGCCAGTGAGGCCATCTCTCTTATTATTTTTAGCAGATATCTCAGCAATACGATCTACTTCTTCCCTGTCTACATTGTCTCAAAAATGGCTGATATACGTTATGCGCTTCATATAGGTCATAAATCCACAACCGACATTCTACACGTCTAATATTTTTTCCCTACTCCACCAGTACGGCATCGTACAATATCGCAAACTGCGCTGGATGGTTAGCCAGGCGAATCTCTACCACCACGCGTCCCTCGGGATCGCGAATATACGGAATCGCAAAAATAAGCGGATCGCGCTGCGAAACACCGTAACCGCTTTCCACTGTCCCAAGATGTATTCCATCGGCAAAAATTTCGTAGCGAAGAATATTGCGATAATTCTTAAAATCCGAAGACAAAGTCTTTTCTCTATCTAAGCTAACAGGAAAAGCAAAATCTAAGACCAAAAAATGTCCCGTTCGCGAAAGGGTTCCGTGGCGATTGCGAACAGCGTACAGGGGAAATCGAACTCCCGGTGCATGAAAAACAGCAGCGCGCCTGTTCTGGACTCCATACAGATCGGAATCCCGCGTCAAACTAAATCCCTGTCCATGGGCCCACGACAATGCCTGGGACTCACTCCAGAATTCCGCTCCCTGGTCTGCCAGCAAAGACTCACTTTCGGAACCCGCCGAAAAGTCCAGGCGCGATGGCGAATTCTCCGGCGGCTCTATGGAATGCAGAGAAAGCAGCCAAAGACCTGCTATCAAATAACGAAATGTCATCAGAGCTTATTCTCCCAGCCACCCGGCAAACCGTTCTTTTCTCCCGCCCGGATCAGCCAGCTCTTCCATCCTGAATCGTTTTTTAACATGGAAAATGTTTTGTCCTGATACAGAAATAGAACGGCCCGGGCGGCATGGACCGGAGCGCGCGAAGAAAGCTTTTCGATAAAACTTTTCAACAGCTGCTTTGCCCTGTCCTGGTTTCCAGACAACAATTTCCTGGCCTCATAATAGTCGTAGAGAATCTCGGACGGATCGGGAGAGCGCCCATGTTCCGTCTCTGTATACCATGGGTTTATGACAGAAGAAAGCGGATGGTCGAGAGTAATACCGGCGACAATAGATTTGATATCGGCAACTGGCAGCAAAGACAGCATTTTCACAAACCGGGCATCGTTTCGCAAAATGGAAAAATCTGGCTGGTTGGCATAGAGCTCGCGCGCGCGCACGCCCTTCTCTACGGCCATCTCGGCATAGGCAATCGCAGATTCAATTTTTTTGGCGCGGGCGGCCTCGCGCGCTTTTTCATATTCTTTCAGGCCGGGAGGTAATGGATCCGCAGAAATTTGGGACAGCAGGGTAACAGCTTCGGCAAATTGGGGGTTGATCCGTACTGCCTCGGTAAAATACTGGCGCGCTTCGCGGCGGCCTCGCGACTTTTCTAATACCCCGGCATTGTAGCAGAAATATTCTCTATGAGGGCGGGAGCTGTAGCAGTATTTGTGCAGCGTTTTTAAAACCTCTGTCTGCTCTCCTTCGTAATAGCGCTGCAACAATTCATCGTTTTCGTAATGCACCTCGCCCGGCGCAATGGATACGGCATGCGCTGCAAATACAAGCCAGATATAAACGGAAAAACGGCGCATGTCTGGTTATCGGCATTTTCCACACGTTGCATGATTTCATTTTGGAAAAGCGCTACGCGCGCAGCGCTTCTTTGCATGCAGGTTGTACTGCCAAACCAAAACTGCCCTGATGAAAATTCTCCCGTGTAATTTTGTTGTCGCTTGGAATCCGGGAACCAGAAATGCACTATGGACGTGTACGAAAAAATAGTCAAAGACTGCTTCTGGGATACAAAAATATCTCCGGAAGAAATTCTTACATGGGCGCAGTCGCCTGACGAGCGCCTCAGGAACAAACTTTTTGCACGAATCATTAAAAACAGCACGGATAGACTGTATGCGCTTCAAATATTTTCAGAAGAATTATTACCATCATTGTTTACGACTTATAAATCCGAACATACCCATGCTCAGAGTGATCGCGATTTTCTTGCATTAGAAAATGTTCTCGCCGGCACAAAAAATTTTATCCGGGGGGCACAATGGAAAAAATAGATTATTCCAGAATGTATGCACTCCAGGACAATGTATTATCCATTGTTTTTTCTCTGGATACTGCTTTCTATTTAACGGGCGGAACAGCTCTGCATCGTTTTTATTACCATCTTCGGTATTCAGATGATCTGGATTTTTTCTCTGACGACACTCCCCTGTTTGGAGAAAATATTATGGAAATTATTCATACTCTGGTAGAAGCAGGTATGCACATCCAAAAGACAGTACAGACGCGTGATTTTCATCGAGTCATAATTAACGATGTATTGCAGGTCGATTTTGTGCGGGATAGAGTGTATCGTTTTGGAAAAAGTAATCTCATCGGAAATTACAGAATAGACAATATTTTGAATATTCTGGCAAACAAGCTCACGGCAATTCTTGATCGCGACGAAGAGAAAGATCTGTTTGATCTGGTGGCTATCGCTAAACACGAAGAGTTTTCCTGGCCGGAAATTCTATCCATTGCAGAAAAAAAATCCCTCTTTGAAAAATCGTATCTTATACAGCGGATAGAAGAGTTTCCGTTAGACTGGCTTTCGCGAATCCGCTTGGCCAGAGAATTTTCCATCACAAAACCCATGCTGGTTACCCTGATACTGGATATTCGCGCGGGCAGAAACAACTCGCTGGTCGGGCTTTAGCTTACTTGCGCGTCCAGTCGCCAAGGTCGGACTGGATATACTCATTAGAAATGGCAGCGGTGCGAAAACGATCCGCCTGCATTTTCATGAGCTCGTCGCGCGTGGCGGGATTAGAGCCAAGGCGTAACTGCTGGCCAATATAAGCGTCTACCATCATGCTGCGGGCACGGTTCACCTCAGAGACAGTGGAAATTAGAGTACGGTATGGTTTTCCTTCGTCGAGTTCGTTCTCGAGTTCCGGATTGTATTTTGCCTTTAGCTCATTGGACAAAGTGATCGCGGAAACCCCAAACAGGTTGACAATCTCCCCTTTGTTACCTTCTCCAACAACGCCGTCTTTTTTGAGACCGGCAAGACTGTCAGCATAGGCATCGAGAATCATGAGCGCCTCGTACATCAGGGAGACATCGGGCGGCACGACTGTCTCGCCATCGCGCGTGCTGCCTTCCTGAACATTCTGCGCAGTTTTGGCAGAGGCAAGCAGCCAGATATCTTTTTCGAGATCTTCCTGTTCGCCGACAATTTGCCTTTCGATTGCAGTTTTGCTGCCGGTAAGCGTAACCGGCGGGATGACGATGGAACAACAACCCTGCAATAGAAGAGCTGTTGCCAGTAAAGATAGTAGAAGGATTGCGCGCATAAGTACCTCAAGTACCGTATCTCCAGGCGGCAAGAAATTGTAAAGGAAAGAACGAATCCTCAAACAAAAAAGATTGGCGCTGCGCGCGGGGCACTTACTGCCAAAACAAGAAATTTTATCGCCACAGGGGACGCCGTTCTAGTAGGCTTTGTCGTCTGGCGAACTAAGCCTATAGTAGACTCCCCGCTTACAGGGAGTTTATCAACCATTTTTTATCTGCCTGTACCCGTAGGGTGAATGCGTAGCCGCAGGCAAAAAAGCACTGCGCCCTTCGGCTGCGCAACTTCGTCCACTCCGTGACAGGGTAAACCGTGTAGCGCAACCATCTGGTTTCAAAATTTTTGTTGCCATTGCGGGAAAGCATTCCAGTATAAGCAATGAAATGGTTTTTGCAGTTTCTGGTTTCCTCGATCGGACGGAAAATTCTCATGTCGCTATCAGGATTTGTACTCATGTTTTTTCTGGTATTCCATCTCTCGGCAAACATGACAATACTGCGTGGCAACGGCGAGCTGTTTAACCAGGTGGCACAAGTGCTGTCCAGCGTACACGTGCTGCGCATCCTAGAAGCACTCCTCGTGCTGTTCTTTGCGCTGCACATTGTACAGGCGTACTACCTTCGCTACCTGGAAGCAAAAGCAAGACCCAAAGGATATGCCATGCGAAAACAATTTGGCACAAACCCCGCATCCCTCATCATGATCTATACAGGTTCCATCATTCTCCTGTTTTTGGTCTTCCATATTAAAATGTTCTTTGTAGACGTGAGAATGGCGGGCAACCACGACATGTACAGCGCAGTGCGCGATGCCTTTAAGACGGGCTGGAATGGCTGGCATTGGCTTTTTACCGTAGCCTCACTCGCTGCGCTCAGCTTTCACCTCGTCCACGGAGCAGAAAGCGCCTTCCAGACGCTGGGCCTGCGACATAAAAAATATACGCCCTTCATTCGCTTGTTTGCCATTACCTTTGCCGTACTCATCCCGGCGGCCTTCGCTGTTCTGCCGGTGTATTTCCATTTCTTTAAATAAGGACTAATCATGTTAGACGCAAAAATACCAGAAGGAAAACTCGAAGACAAATGGAACAATTATCTGTTCCGCGTGCATCTAGTCTCTCCCGCCAATAAACGAAAATACCATATTATCGTGGTTGGTTCGGGATTAGCGGGCGCATCGGCTGCAGCCTCCCTCGGAGAACTCGGGTACCAGGTCACGCTGCTCACCTACCACGACTCGCCGCGCAGAGCCCACTCGATTGCAGCGCAGGGCGGAATCAATGCAGCCAAAAATTATCACAACGACGGGGACTCCGTATTCCGCCTGTTTTACGACACCATCAAAGGAGGAGACTACCGTGCCCGCGAAGCTAACGTGTACCGCCTCGCGCAGGTCAGCTCCTATATTATCGACCAGGCTGTGGCACAGGGCGTTCCATTTGCGCGCGAATACGGCGGTCATTTGGACAACCGCTCGTTTGGAGGAGCGCAGGTAGCCAGAACATTCTATGCTAAAGGCCAGACCGGCCAACAATTACTCTTAGGCTCTTACGGTGCACTCAACAGACAAATCCATGCAGGGAACGTAAAATTATTAACCAGGCATGACATGCTCGACGTAGTCGTAGCAGACGGCCAAGCAAGAGGCGTTATCGCCCGCGATCTGATTACCGGAGAAATCCGCCGCTTTAGCGCGCACGCCGTGGTACTCGCTACCGGAGGATACGGCAACGTGTACTATCTTAGCACCAATGCCAAACTTTCCAATGCCACGGCTATCTGGAGGGCATACCGCAAAGGAGCCTTTTTTGCCAACCCTGCGTTTACGCAAATTCATCCCACCTGTATACCACAGTCGGGAGATTACCAGAGCAAGCTGACCCTGATGAGTGAATCCCTCCGCAACGATGGAAGAGTCTGGGTTCCAAAGACAAAAGAAACAGCAGAAAAACTGCGTAAACACCAAATCAATCCACAGGATGTTCCCGAAGAAGAGCGCGACTATTATCTGGAACGCCGATACCCTTCGTTTGGAAATCTGGTACCGCGCGACGTAGCATCGCGGGCAGCCAAAGAACGGTGCGATGCAGGCTTTGGAGTAGCACCCACGGGCTTAGGCGTGTATCTCGATTTCAAGGATTCCATTGAGCGACTTGGCAGGGAAACCATAGAAGCGCGCTATGGGAATCTGTTCCAGATGTACGAAAAAATCACGAGCCACAACCCATACCAGAGACCCATGACAATTTATCCGGCTGTGCACTATACCATGGGCGGCCTCTGGGTAGATTATAGTCTCATGACGACAATTCCAGGCCTGTACGCAATTGGAGAGGCAAATTTTTCCGACCACGGAGCAAATCGCCTTGGAGCCTCTGCCCTCATGCAGGGCCTCGCAGACGGCTATTTTATTCTGCCAGTAACCATCGGAGATTATCTGAGCGAACACAGAGGGGATGACCTGACCACAGACAGGTCCGAGTTTGAAACCGCAGAAAGCGAAATGCGAAAAACCATAGATCATCTTCTCAGCAGAAACGGACAAAAAACGCCCGACCAATTCCACAGAGAACTCGGAGAAATTATGTGGCATTATGTGGGAATGTCGCGCAATGCAGAAGGCCTGAATCATGCCATAGAAGAAATTCGAAAACTGCGCGAAGAATTTGAGACAAATCTGAAAACTGTCGGAAAAGCAGAGGAATATAACGAGACCCTCGAAAAAGCGCTGCGCGTAAGAGATTTTCTGGAGCTCGGAGAGCTCATGGCAAAAGATGCATTGCTGCGCGAAGAATCCTGCGGCGGACATTTCCGCGAAGAGTTCCAGACAGAAGACGGAGAAGCCCGCCGCGATGACGAACATTTTACGTACGTGAGTGCCTGGGAATATTCACCACAGGGACCCGCTCTCCATAAAGAACATCTCACCTTTGAAAAGGTAACACCGTCCCAGAGAAGCTACAAATAGAGGCAACTATGAAAATAACCCTGAAAATCTGGCGCCAGAAAAATAATTCCAGCAAAGGGCGCTTTGTGGAATATTCCGTCGACAACGTAAATAGACACATGTCCTTTCTGGAAATGCTCGACGTTCTCAACGAAAACCTCATCCACAAAGGCGAAGATCCCGTAGCCTTTACGCACGACTGCCGCGAAGGAATCTGCGGCTCCTGCGGACTTGTCATTAACGGGCGGCCGCATGGACCAGACACAGCCGTGGCAACCTGCCAGCTGCACATGAGAAACTTCAAAGACGGAGATGTCATTCTCGTCGAACCGTGGAGAGCCAGAGCCTTTCCCGTCATTAAAGATCTCGTCGTGGATCGCTCGGCGTTCGATAGAATTCTGCAGGCCGGCGGATACGTTTCGGTAGACACAGGTTCTGCTCCCGAAGCCAACGCTATTCTGGTACCCAAAGAAAAAGCTGAGGAAGCATTTCTCGCGGCTGCGTGTATTGGCTGTGGAGCCTGTGTGGCTGCCTGCAAAAATGCGTCAGCCATGCTCTTTGTGTCAGCCAAGGTTTCGCATCTCGCGCTGTTGCCACAAGGAGACCCAGAGCGCCGCGAACGCGTCCTGAAAATGGTCAAGGCAATGGACGAAGAAGGCTTTGGCCCTTGCACAAACACCGGAGCGTGCCAGGCAGAATGCCCCAAAGAAATCAGCGTGGCCCACATTGCAAGGCTCAACCGCGAGTATCTTAAGGGGACTTTTACTTGAGGGAACCTCTAAGACTTAAAAATTTTGATTTTTTTTGGTAATACAAGATAGTCCTGAAAAGTTAATTTTTCCAGATTGCCTTATGTATTGCTGGCGCTTCGCGCAGGGAGCAGGTAGCCGGCAGGGGTTGTTTTTTAGCCAGAGAGGCTACAGCCCTATTGTACTTTCAGGTGCGGTGAGTTTTTTTGTTCTTTTCCATCGCAATGGGGGTACTTTCGTTCTCTACTCAGTTTATCTCCTGAGTGTCCAAATTTTGGGAGCAGTTCAGCTGCGCATTATGTC
>DYKF01000083.1 GCA_020722745.1 Caldithrix sp. | reverse complement strand
AGTAAGCTCTGAACGCGAAGCGAGCCGAAGGCAAAACTTTTTCAGAGCTTACCTAGTTAATTCGGAAATCTGCTTACAACCGTAAAGAATCTTTACGTCCCAACGCCAAAGCTCACACAGGGCGTGTCTCTTTTCGGCTGGAATTTTCCTGCCGGCTCCCTTCGGGTTTCTTCGCGTGCTTCCGGAGCCGGGCTGCTCAAGAATATTCCTCTTGCCGTGCATGCGGGGACAAAATCCCAGGGATACAAAGGGCCCGCCGACTGGGACGCCATTGGAGAAATTGCCCAACGCATAAAAATTATAGTTTTGGGAAATGGAGACTTACAGTCTCATGAAAAAGCGCAAGAACGGATAAGGCAATACAGGCTGAGGGGAGCTTTGATTGGACGAGCAGCGATGGGGAATCCTTGGATTTTTCTCGGCAAAAATAAATCTGACATTGCGCTCGCAGAAAGACTCCGCCCGATTCGCCACAACTTCGCTCAAAGTTGTTCTCGGCTGAAACGGCAGAAGAGCTTCGCTCCTGTCTTGCAGAAGACAGCTTCAGCGATTACGAATAATTTAATTCTTCGAACGTTGCAATATGCCGGTGTCGCTCCGAAGGCTCTGTTCCCGGACGGATTACCTGCAACGCCTGGAATCCCGCTTCCGCTGCAGCATCGAGCTCGGCTTCTACATCAGAGAGAAACAGAATATCATGGGGTTCAATTTCCATAAAACGGGCTATTCTCTCGTAAGATTCTTTCTCTTTTTTCATCCCAATTTTTGTATCAAAATAATGACTAAACAGAGAAGACAAATCTCCAGCGGTCGAGTACTTAAAAAGCAGCTGCTGGGCTTCTACCGAGCCAGAACTGTACACAGCGAGAATAATAGAACGCGCGTGCAGCTTTTTCAGAGCTCCGGGAACTTCCTCATATAGATGGCCTTTTACTTTTTCGGACTCGTACGCATGGCGCCAGATTTTTCCCTGAATTACTTTGAGATCCGTATCCTTTTTATCTTGCGCAATATAAGAGAGCAGCAGTGCAATCACATCATCCGTGTGCACTGACTCGATGGCGCGCTTTGTATCGCGCGCTATTTTTTCGCGCAGGTTTTCGAGCTGCGGTATTACCTGCTCGCTGTGCCTGTGCAAAAAATCCGGCAGCTCTCGCTTCGCCAGTGGAAACAGCTCATCGTGGACAAAATGGATGGAGGTAGTTGTCCCTTCTATATCTGTCAGCAACGCTTTGTATTTCATTATGACTGTTCGTATTTTGGAAATCTGTCTGCTATGGAGTCGCCCGTAAAACTGGCAATCCAGCCTTCAGGATTGTTAAACAAACGAATTGCCTTAAAAAATGGCTTATTTCCCATATCAAACCAGTGCTTTGTGCCAGCGGGAACATTGAGAAAATCTCCCTTTTCACAGAGTATCTTGAATATTTTGCCCACATGGTGAATATAGAACATTCCAGAACCATCGACAAAAAAGCGGGCCTCATCTTCACTGTGCGTATGTTCCTGCAAGAATTTTTGTCTCATCTCTGGATGATTCTCTACGCCCGGATGAATGGAAACTACATCGTGCGTCATAAATCCGCGTTCCGCTTTGAACCGGTCTATGTCTGCCTGGTAAGCCCGCGTTACTTCCTCTGGCGTTGCTTCGGCAGATACCTGCTCCGTGGCTTTCCATCGTTCAAAAACAACACCGTGCTGAGCGAGCGCCTTCTGGATTTCAGAAAAATCTGAATACTCATTTTTTGGAGTCGCGCTGGTTTCTGGATAAATAGTTAAATAGCTCATACAATCTCCTTGCTTGTCATATCGTGCCAGTAGCACTCAATCAGGTATTCGGCAGCTTCCATTACCCTCTCTGCTTCATCAATATCTTTTCCCCAGCCATATATGCCGTGTCCCGCGATAAGAATGAATGGAGCAGAGGGCATTTGCGAAAGCCTGGCTGCCGCATTCTTTGATAGTTCTTTTAGATCCTGGCTGTTTGGTATTACGGGAACTTCTACTGCAGCCTCGTGCGTCTCTACTCCCGGAAATGCTTTCTGCATTTCGTATCCCGTAAAGCGTATGCTTCCCTCGCCAATTTTACGCGACAAAACGGCGGCCATAGGAGAATGAGTGTGCAGAACGCTGCCAATTTTTTCGGGAAAATCGCGGTATAACCTTACATGCAGCATTGTCTCCGCAGATGGTTTTTTAGATGCATTGTCTGGAATGACTGTTAAAATTGTGTCCTCTGTCAGTGGAGAAGAGTCTTCCCCCACTATCAAAAAGTCCTCTCTGGTAAGTCTTTCTTTTCTTCGTCCAGACACGGTAATGAGATATTTTCCCTGTTCCAGCTTAACAGAATAATTGGAGCTGGTTGCCAGGGAAAAGCCCCTGAGGTGGTAATACGCACCAATCTCTATGAGAGAATCCATGAGTGTATGAATCTGATCTTTGTCCACGGGGCATTTTTCAGGAGTCAGAAGGCCGGTAACGCTTTTTTTGTAAGAGACTTATCTGCGCCGGCGTGACCCGATGCGGTTGTCTTTGTGGGGACAAATCATTCTCTGTTGGCGTGCAAGCCCTGCGCGGGTAGCGCTCGCTAAAAGCGAAACGATAAACTTTTTGCAAAATTTACAAGAAATACAATTTTTCAAAATTTGAAAAAATTCGAAGCTCCAAAAAGCGAACGGAGTTGCTGGAAAACAGACGAAAACACTTTACCGCAGAAAGACTAAAAAATTCCCCGAACATACCACTGTCCGTCAATCTTGTGAAATATGGGATTGCCCATAACTCCGGAGGGAGGCCTGTTCTCATACACGAGCCTTACCTCCACTTCGGTCTCGGAATAAAAGAATAAATCGAGATCCATTTGTCTGGCCGTTAAAAAACTGTCGCGAAAGCATACTAAGGAAGGATCGCCGCCCATTTTCTGGTATCCCTTTGTATCCCACAAAGCAATATACAGCGGATCTTCAGGATTTGCTAACGATTTTTGAATTTCGGGTTTGGTCTTTTCTGCTTTTACGTCAACATAAGCGCCAGACTCGTGGATGAGAGAAAGAATTCCCTCGGCATCTTTCGCGACGACAAAGGCAACCAGGGCTCGCGCACGCGCCTCCACCAGAGCCGATTCCGTCTCAGTAAGAACTGGAATAATGGATGGATCATCGCTGAAAATATTGCGCGTCTTTACAGCGGGAGGCTCTTTTGGCTGGGGCGATGAGCAGCCCCCGGAAAGCAAAAGCAATCCTGCAAGGATTACGATAAAGCGTTTAGTATTTCTGCCTGTGAAAGCCATAGATCCCCCTGGTTTGCGTATGGAACATGAAATATCCAGTTAGTACTGCCCGGTGTCAATTGAATAGTCTCTCTTGCAGCCAGAATTTTTTCCGCGAGTGAATCTGTCTCTCGTGGGCCCGGTTTATCGAAATAGTAGTACACAAAGCGCTCAAATCCATAGCGCAGAGAAAAAGCAAATTCGTCGTCGGCATTTTTTTCCAGCGAAGCCGAATATCCATGCAGCTCCGGGCAGGAAGACCCATTCAGAAAGCTAACAGGAAACACTGCATACAAAAGAACTTCTGCTATTTTTCCCGAGGAAACGAAGCGCACGGAGTTTCCGCCGGGCACGCGCAGCGAAAATGTGATTCCCACTGTTTCTAACATGGCATCGCCAAAAAGAGTATCAAAATACTTGGCGACTGGTTTCATGTCAAAAAAACCATTTTCGGGAAATACCGGCTTAAACAGTTTTGCAAAGGCCTTTGCATCGTAGCGGTTCAGCTTTTGCACAAACTCTTCCCAGGTTTTGCTGGTAGCCGCCAGAGCAATTATAAAGGCAGACCAGCCCTTAGCCACAATATGATGGTTCTGGAGCCAGCCCGGAAAACCGCTTTCGACAGAAAGTTTTTTGAGAACCGCAACCAGTCCCGCCAGGTTTCCGTAAGAATCGCCGAAGAGTAGAAAGCTGCGATTATTCGATGCCGGAAAAATATTTTTCCGAAACCACTCTGAATATTCAGGTTGATCGGATTCCGCAATGGATGGCATGACGGACATTCTGGGGTGGCGAATGATATTTCCAACCACTTTAGCCTCACTGAAAAAAAGACGTATAATGGGCGGAAAACAGGTCTGGGGTTGTTTCATGACCCCGTGGAGACATTCTCCGGCATCTCTGTCGTTAAAGAAGTAAATGCGGTTTACCTGTTCACAAAAGAAGGACGGAAAATCTTTCCCGGCATGTATGACAATGGCCTCGTAACGAATGTTCAGTAACTGGTACAACACTGCCCACTGCGCTGGTGTAATCTGCCAGGGTGACAAATAATGCAGATTAAGAACATCCGCCTTGCCAGGATTTCTCACGATTCTGTCGTCCAGAATATCTTCAATGATAGCAGATTCTTCTTTGGCCTGTACAACGGCTGGCATCTGGAGAATTCCATTCATCGAGAAAATGGAAATTCCAGAGGGAACTGCTTCCAGATACAACACGCGTTCCTTGCCCTTTACTGACTTTTCAAAAGCAAGCTTCCAGGCAAAAAATACAGATTCGGTACTCTCTGCATCAGACATTACCAGCGTGAGATCGCTGCGAACATTCCACTCGGGAAGCAGATTGCCGCCAAGACTATCCTGCATGGCGAGATACGCGCGCATGGCTCCCGGTTGATGTATGAAAAAATTGACGAGCTCATCCGTGCGAAGATACAGCACCTTACTCTCGCCGGCATTGTCGTACTGCGGAACCGGCTGGGTCACAAAGGGTAAAACACCTAAAAGATTGGATCCTGGAAAATAATAGCGCGTCTTGTCCTTGATTTTTCCCGTGAGCAGAAAAAAAACAAAATCGCCCTGCGGCATTTCCGAAAATGAGGCAAGCTTCCAGGGCAGCGAAAAAAGCTGCTGCTTTTCCTGATTGCTGAATCCTTTTAAGAATACGGATTCTATTCCCGAAAAATAATCCATCAATACACCGCCTTCAGAAATGCAATCATCTCTTTTTTGCCGAGCAGTTCAATGGGCCGCGACTGCGCAAACAGCAGAGCCTGTGCCGAATAGTCTCCCGTACTTATGATGAGCCCGCGGATAGCTCCCTTTGTGCGCATATCTTCGTGCATAATACGAACTGTTTTTTCTTGAACGGCTTCGGTCGTGCGGAAAATGTAAATGAGGCGATTGGTTCGCTTGGTATTGCGGAACGTGCTCTCGGTTTCCGTGGCAAGAATATGTACTTCGGAATCGCTCTCTACGGATAAATCGAGAACCGAAAGCTCCATGTGTTCGACAATTTTACGAGCCACGGTTTCAAATTTTGCGGGCGAGGCAATCATAAAGTCTTTAATGGAGTCGTCCTGGCGGAATTCATCAAACTGTTTGAGCTTGTCGGCTGCATCGCGGAATTTGGGATTCACGTCTACTATGCGCTCCCAGTTGGCAATGGCAGTATGAAAATCGCGTCGCTTTTCTGCTGTTGCAGCCAGTGAGTAGCGCAGATTGAGCTCCAGCTCGGAAGAACGCGGAGCGACAGTAATCCCTTTTTCGAATTCCTTGGCAGCATTTACATGCTGGTCCTTTTCGTAGAAACAAAGTCCTCTCGCGAGATACGCCTTGCCCTTCAGGCTTTCATCGCCCAAAGATTTATCAAACTCCTTGAGAGCCCAGTCATAGTCTTTCTGGTTTTTAAGACAAAGGCCCAGATAATAATGAGCACCAAAAAGATTTGGATTAAGCTTAACAGCTTCTGTAAGTGCGACCTTGGCATCCGGGATACTGGCAAGATTATACTCAATCACTCCCATATGATAATAAGCATCCGCATGGTTGCGGTTGACCTTTACAGTCTGCTTAAAATAGGAAAGAGCTTTGTCGCTGAGTCCCGCATTTTCAAAGAGTAAACCGACCTGAAAATAATTGTCTGCATTGGAAGGTTCCAGTTTTGTGAGAATGAGAAATTCTTTTTTGGCCTCTTCGAGATTCCTGTTTTGAAGATAAATTTTCGCAAGCCTTCCGCGTATGGCTTCTTCCTTTACCTTGTTAGAAAACTTGCCTATTTTTAAAACTTGGCGAAATTCCATGGTCGCCTGAGAAACTTTTTTCTCGCGGAAATAAGCCTCCGCAAGAAGAAAGTGGATATAAGGATCGCGATCATTTTCTTCTAACAGTTTTTGCAGCCGTGTTATGGCAGGACCTGTCTGGCCCTGGTTTATCAACTCTGCAAGTTCCTCAATGCGACGTGGCATTACATAGGTTTTAAAAATGTAATACCCAAACAGGGCCACAATTCCAAGGATTCCTCCCATCAGGATCAGCGTAATTATTTCGTCCATGTTATTCCTGCGCGCCGAGAGAATTTCTTGCTTCTTTTAACCGACGGTTTTCCTTTTCGAGTTCTTTAATTCTTTCCATGGACTGAATCAATTCTTCCCTACTCAGGCTGGAAACCATTTCGCGGGCCAAGCCCGCTTCGCGGGCCGACTGAATTTCCTGAGAGGCCAGACCGGAAAGTTTTTCCAAAGCCGCTATTTCTTCCCGCAGCTGCTGGCATTCCGCGCGGGAATAGTCGGCCACTTTTTCGTACATGGCAATCAACAGTTCCTGGGTGCGAATTTCTTCGTCGTTGAGCCGCAATACGCTTTCATAACCCCGGAGTATTGTTTCCAGAGTTTTAAGATCTTTACTCAACTTTTCGTTTTGTAGTAACAATTCCTCTTTCGTTTTCATCGCTTATGGAAACCTCTAAAATTATTTTTTTACGCTTTCTTTGGGCAGTCTATAAAGGGGAAAAATTTTTTATTTTGAAAAATTAAAGACCCCTTACTCAAAATGATACACAATTTTTTCTGCGAGTTCGCGCGCCGCCTTGCGCCCCTGCACACTGGCCACAATCTCTAACGCGAAGGGAATGGCCGTGCCAGCTCCGCGCGAGGTAATCAGCTGCCCGTCGGTGACTACGCTGTCCGTACTGTATACAGCACCGCCCGTGACAACCTCTGCCTGAACAGAAGGATACGATGTAACCCGGCGGCCCTGCAACAAACCGTGCATGGCGAGAACAGACGGTGCGGCACAAATGGCGGCCACTGGTTTTTCGCTATAGCGGGAAAGTAAGTCGCTCATGCTGGAGTACTGTTTCATGCGGGACACGCCCCCCCCTCCGCCGGGAAGGAAAAGAATATCGCAGTTTTCAGCAGATTGAAGGAGAGTATCGGCCACGATGCTTACACCCTGCCCACCTTTTACAATTTTATCTGCGCTGGCAGATGCTGTCACTACGCGAATTCCGGCCCTGCGGAGAATATCGATGACGGCAATGGCTTCAATTTCTTCAAAGCCATCGAAGAGCGGTACAAGAACTGAAACAGACATGCTTAGAGTTTTTGAAGGAAAGCCTGTACGTCAAGAATAATAATTGACAGGTTAAAGCGAAAACCGGTTTGATGTGCAATGCTCCGCCCCTTTTTACGGGCTATTCCCGCCCTGCTCCTTTTATTTGTGCACGCACTTTCTGGTCAAGAATTTCTGCACCCCTCCGACGTGGTCAAAAAAATGAAAGAAAATTTCAAGACCATGAAAAGCTACGAGGCCAACTTTACAATTGTCGTAAAAGACAACAAAGACAGCAAAACGAGCTCTGGCGTCGCCCGCTATAAATCAGGCGGGAAACTCAATTTCACGTTCCGCGATCCGTCTGGCGACTGGATTATATCCGACGGGAAAAAAATGTGGGTCTATGTAGCTTCTCTGAGAGCCGTTGGCGTACAGGATCTCAAAAAATCCCAGAACGGAAAACCCGTTTACGATACGGGAAGTTACGAAGGGCTCGTTCGATTGTTTGAGCGATATCACTATCGTTTTTCTTCCCCGGATCAACCCGTCAGCGAAAACAACGGAAAATATTTTTTACTCACTTTATCCGAAAAAACAGCATCGGGCGGGTACGAAACGCTTGAGCTGAAAGTGAATGCTTCAACGTACCTCATAGAAAGCATGAAAGGCGTATCGCCGAGTGGTCGCATTGTAGAAATGACCTTTTCGTCCATTCAGGTCAACCCGGATTTGCAGGATAACCTGTTTCAATACAGCCCCAAAGATGGCGTTAAAGTTGTAGAAAATCCTCTCACGACGGAATAACAGGATACTATATGAAATCAGCCGGGAACATTCTTAAACAGGCACGCGAAGAAAAAAAAATCAGCCAAGCAAAAGTAGCAGAAGATACGCACTTTACTCTGCGACAGATTGAAGCACTGGAAAACGATAATTTTTCTATCTTTCCAGGAGAGACCTATGCATTGGGATTTTTACGCGCCTATGCGAATTATCTGCAACTCAATCCAGACCATGTCATTCAGGTTTACCGCTCCTCGCGCATAGAAGAAAGCGAAATCCCAATCAAAGAACTCACCAAACCGGTCGGCCCGGGACACGGTGAGATGATAGGCGGGAATGCTAAAACTATTTTTATGGCAGGATCTGTTATATTGATTCTCGCTGCAGGCATTCTTCTGTTGGCAACTGGAAAAAAAGGGAACACCAGTCAAACAAAAACAGTCGAAAACGGCTCCCTCAAAAGTTATCTCGCCAATTCGGATCTCGTTCCGGCAGAAAAAACAGAAAACGTGCGCCTCGAGTCTGGGCAAACAAGTGCGATTATTTCCCCTGGCGGTGGTATAGATTTTTCCCTGCAGAACACAGAAGTCTTTATAATCCTCCGCAAGCTTGAAAAACCAGAGGGTGCGCCAGCCAGAGCAGAGTTTGAAATATACCCGGGAAAAACGATCGTTCCACTCGAAGAAGGTGCATCTACGGAAATTGGCGGAGAGCGGTTCTCTTCGCGCTTTAAGCTCACATTCGATACGGCAACTCTCAATACGGTCAAAATTCTCGTTCAGAATCTGGGAGAAGTTGCAGAGGCGACAGCAGTAACAGAAGCGGAACCCGACAACATTGCCAATCCCTCCAACTTTATTATACATCTCGAAGCAGAGTTTACAGGCCGCAACTACATAGACAGCTTTGTCGACGGAAAACCAGGCAAAAAAGGGATGATGAGTCCCGGAAGCCGAATCCAGTACGAGGCAAATAATAGCATTCAACTTACGGTGGGCGATGCAGGGGCCGTGCGTATTTTCATTAACGGCAAAGAAGAATCACTAGGTCCGCGTGGACGCAAGGTCTCTAAAATAATCCGCAAGGAAAGAGATCCGGTTGAACAGACTAAGTACAAAATTGTTATAAAAGATGTCGAATAAAAAGGCATCAAAATTTTCTTTCTATATTGAAACGCTCGGCTGCCCTAAAAACATGGCCGACTCACGCCAGTTGCGCACTGGACTAAGACGCGCAGGCATGAGAGAATCGGGAACACCCGAAGAAGCAGATGTGTTGATCCTCAATACCTGCTCGTTTATACGAGAAGCCCAGGAAGAAACCATCGATACCGCCTTTGAATTTTTAGAACTAAAAAAGACAAAACAAATTCAGGTGGGAATGGTGGGCTGTTTCCCAGAGCGCTTTGATAAAGCCGTAAAAGAAGAAATTCCAGAACTTGATTTCTCGTTCGGTGCGCGATCCTTTGGAACCCTGGCCACAGATATACTGTCACAACTTGGCATACAAAGTGAAACTCATGCAGGCGGGCACATACTGTCTGCAGGCAAAACCCAGGGCCCGTGGTCTTATTTTCGGATTGCACGCGGCTGCTCCCGAAATTGCGCTTTTTGTGCCATTCCAGTCATTCGTGGAAAATTGACGACGTTCGGCGCGTCAGAATACGAACGCCAGTGGGAAGAAGAAAAATTCTTGTCTCCCCGAAAAATTAGAGAAGCAATTCTTGTAAGCCAAGATACAATTTCACAGGGTATGGACGGCCTGCGCGAAGCACTCGATTTTTTTTCGCAGAAAGAAGAAATTCGGTGGGTTCGCCTGCAATACCTTTTTCCGGATCGCCGCATGTTCGACCTTCTCTCTCTGTTCGATGAATACCCCAAACTGGTCCCATATCTCGATATGCCAGTGCAACATGCCTCTGACTCCGTGCTGCAGCGCATGAACAGGCCGGGCGCCTCCTCTCTATTTAATGAAATTTTTTCAGCGGCTATCGAAAAGAATCCGGCTATGGAAATTCGGACCTCTCTGATAACAGGATTTCCAGGTGAAACCGAAGAAGAATTCTCAGCCCTGGTGCAATTTCTGGAGACAAATCCTGTACACAAACTTGCCCTCTTCCGCTATTCGCACGAAGCAGGTACGCCAGCCGGAGACTCCCTGCAAGACGACGTACCCGAAAATATTAAAATAGAACGAATCAATTTTCTTCGGAATCTTCATCTGGAAAAGAGACAACCAATTCGAGAAGCTCTGCGCGACACAACCGAACTCGTAATGCTCGAGAGCTTTTCTGGCGATGATGCCCTTGCCCGCCGCGCCGTGGATTCCCCCGATATTGACGAAATTCTTTTTGTACCTAAATCGAGTCTTCCGGAAAACCTCAATCCCGGAGACTTTTTTGTCGCAGAGCTGCACACGCCCATGGAGTACGACTGGCTCGGCGACTATGCCGGCCCGGATCCATTAGGGTAGAGCGCTTCGCGCGGGGTAATCTATACCCGGCAAGGATTATCTGGCAGCCAGAGAAGACTAACGATCTATTGTCCATACACCTGCGGTGGGCCTTTTGTTCTTATGGAGTCGCTAAATCATTTTCCGATAGCACTCAACCCCTCGGCTCGGCTACTGCGTCCATTTCATGTCGGAATAGCCTTCACAGAGGCGATAGCACCGGGCATTGTATGGCACATAAACACAATCATTTGTCAAGTATTTTTAGCACCAGTTTTTCTGTATTATGTCACATACTCAAGGTTTGGTATCTACCAACC
>DYKF01000082.1 GCA_020722745.1 Caldithrix sp. | reverse complement strand
AGAACGGCTGCCCTGTTGGCGACAAATTAATTCCTGCCGGCGAACAACCCCTGCCCGGGTAGGGCAGTCCACTCCGTGACCAGGTATACTGCAAAAAAATTTACACTACAGGTAAATACCCATCGACAGAAAAATATCGCTCAGCAGTGTCGTAATTGATGGTCAAAATGTTTCCACAGGCTTTTTCTTCCAGCATTTTAGACACGGCAAACAGAGAGGCTCCCGTCGAAATTCCGCCAAGAACGCCCTCTCTTTCTGCAAGGAGCTGCCCCATGCGAAACGCATCTTTTCCCGAAACGGTTACCACGCGACTCAGCAAGGAGCGATCCAGGTTTTCCGGGATAAAGCCGGCGCCAATCCCCTGTATGGGGTGCGGTCCGGCTTTGCCTCCAGAGAGCACGGGGGAATCTTCTGGCTCTACAGCGATAATCTCCATTTCTGGATTTTTTTCGCGCAGCTTTTTGCCAATGCCTGTAATATGGCCTCCACTTCCAACTCCCGTAACGAGGCAATTCAGTTGCGGAAAATCGGCGAGAATTTCTTCCGCCGTTGTTTTGTAATGAGTCTCTGGATTGGCAGGATTCGAGAACTGAAACGGAATCCAGGATCCGGGAATAGAGGCAGAAAGCTCGCGCGCTTTTTCGATGGCCCCCGACATACCTTTCGCGCGGGGGGTAAGAATCACCTCGGCGCCAAGGGCAAGTATCAACCGAATCCGCTCTTCGGATGCGGAGTCCGGCATGGTAATAATGAGGCGGTATCCCATTCTCGCCGCCACCATGGCAAGCCCAATGCCTGTGTTGCCAGACGTTGGCTCAATAATAACGGAATCTTCCTTTACAAGCCCCTTTTCGCGCGCATCGAGAACCATGCCGAGCGCAATTCTGTCTTTAATGGAGCCTCCCGGATTTTGGCGCTCCAGCTTCATGTACACCTCTGCGTTCGGGAAAAGAGCCGCAAGCCTAAGATGGGGTGTTTTTCCGATTAGATCGAGAATGCTGTCTGCAATCATAGGCCCGTCCTTTCTGTTTCTATTATTGTTAGAATTTGTTTTAGCCCGTTTCGCTCTATTACAATCTGCATATTTCCGCTTTCTGGAAGACTAAGTTCGCTCATCAGAGCTGCCGGTTCTTTAATTTCTGTTCCGTTAACTGACACCACGAGATCGCCATGCTTTAATGCGGCGAGCGGCCCTTTTGCGGGAGACTGTAAAACAAACACGGATCCTTCTTTTCCACGAACAGAAAGTCCAGAATAATACGCCTCTGTAAAAGACATTTCTGTCATTAGAACTTTCCAGGTTCGTAAATCTTCCGGGTCGTCTAAGGGACCCTCCCGCTGTGTTTCAATGACCCTGTAGTCACTTTGTCCTGTGCGCCTTGCAAAGCGTTCTGGAATGGCGTGCTTCTGGAAATGTCCGGCACCTGCAATCACGACAATGGCTTCATTGGCTGATATTTCTTTGGAGAGCTTTGCAAGATTCCAGGCCATTGTCTCATCCCACGCGGACTGTGCCTGAATAAAAAAGGCCGTATTTCCGCCATGGTGAGAGCCCATCATACCCGAAAAAAAACTATGCAGACGTTGCTCGTATTCTGCGCTCCCATACCAGGGTGCAGGAGCAAGGAGTTCTTTATCTTCCTGTGGCAGCGCAGAGAGCCCCTGCCTTGCAATGCCAGAAGAAATTCTGCGAGGAATATTGATGCCGTAAAAAGAAACATTTCCAAGTTTTGCCGTTAAAAATATATTTCTGTAGTAGCGATAGTCAAAACCCCAGCTGTCATAGTAGCCCGACTGGTATAAAAATTCCCGCTCAGAAATGGTTCCGGAAGCCCACGCAGAAAGCGCATCGCTGGCAGATACTGGAAACATTTCAAAGGCGACATGCACTTTGGCAAAGCGCGAGGACAACTCTCGAATCAGCTGTTCCTGCAGCGTATGATCCGCAGCACTGTTATGCGTCTCGCCTGCAAAAAAAATGCGTACGGCAGGATTGGCATTTAACAAACTTTTCAGCTCTTCTACATTCATGGCCGTACCTCCTCCGAATTCTGCCCTTCTCCGAAAATCTGGCTCGCTGTTTCCAGGCAGCAGCAGGGTGGTAGAAGGAGCGACCGCCAGATACTTTTGAAACAGTGTCCACGTCTCTGTATCCTCCGTTTGCAGAATAAATTCTCCACGATTGCGTTTGTAAAAGGAGGATACCGCGTCGTGGGAGTATAGATGTGACGTCTGGACGGGAACTGGATCGTCCGCAGAAAGCGACGGAGCTATACCAAAGCCGATAAACAGAGGCAGGAAAAAGCGAATCTGCATATTCCAGAATCCAACGGCGATTTGCAAAGGCAACAGAATTTTGTTGACCCGTAACATGGCTGTCATCAACTCACTCATGCACTGGTTTGACATATCCGAAATATCTGCCTCTAATCAGTGCGGCGGAATATTTTTTCTGCAACAGGACGTAGGAGAACTGCGTTCCGTCATGCAGCAGATAGACGGGTTCCTGAAATCCTGCCGACAGCTCACCGATATGCAGCGTGGAGAAATCCTGTTGATCTCGGGCGAAGCCGTAAGCAATGCTATCATTGCATCGTACACTTTGTCTCCAGAAAAGCGGACAGAAGAAATCTTTGGATTCTGCGAATTGACTGCTACCGCGTTCACGATGAGAATTGTCGATCTCGGAAAGGGTCTCTATAAAAAGTATCTTCCCGATTTGTCGCAACCACCGGGATCCCCAACAAACAAAAAGTTACAGCTGCCGCGCGATGGGCAGCTCATTGAACATTCCACGACGGGCCAGGGGCTTCGCATCCTGACCACTCTGGCTAACGGACTCGAGATAGAACTCGTCACGGAAGACTGGAAAGTTGCGCGCGAAGAATTGCTTAGCTCCGGCGAGCGCATTGCAGGCACGCGCATGACCATTACAGTACCCCTTGCTTCAGGATAACCGCGCCGCACGCGTAGTGCCCACCGCAATCACAAACAAAATAATCTTTAGTAACCTCTGAACGTGCAACGAGCCGCAGACAAAAGGTCCCTCCGTGGACTTTTTCAGAGCTTAACTTTATTCTGCATAAAAAAATCGTTGCCATTACAGGCAAAAATTAACCACTGTAGTGCATGACCGGCTTCTGGACTGCTTTTCTTGGGCGAAAGGTTGGAAAAACCCGCATTGTTCCAGTGACGACAAAAATTCTGCTCACTTTTCTTGCGCTCATCGTTATTTCATCCCTTGCCACCAATTACATCAACCTGATGCTCAATCGGGCCGAACTCGTAAAACTCATGAGGGAACTGCTCCACAAGGATATTCGCGAAATGCTTTCTTTTTCCTCCACCCAGTACGAGATTTTTGAATTCACGCACGACAAGGACGCGTCTCACGCCGCCATTCGCGCTAAAGCCGCAACACTCTTAAAGAACGAACACGCTTTCTTTTTAGCTGTTACCCCCAGTGGAGACGTAGCGATAGAAGTTTCCAGAAAAGAAATTCCGGTACAGAATCTTTCGTCTCTGCCAGAGTGGAAGAGGATTGTCTCCGCCGGCGAGAACAAAACTGGCGACATTTCTTTACAATTAGGCAGACTCCAGTATTTAGTGAAATTTGGATACCATCCCAAATGGGATCTTTACTATCTGCGCGCAGAGGAGAAGAATGAATTTTACGCCGAGCAGAGAAAAATTTTCCGGAATATCAGTGGCATCATTTTTATCATTACTTTATTCAGCGCCATCGCTGGGGCCTGGTTGCTGCATTATATTCTCCGCTACGTTGGAATTCTCACGCGATCCATTTTGTCCATGGCAGAAAACAACCGCCTTGACGTGATCAACATGAAGGGAGCCTCCAACGACGATATTACATTTCTTGGTCTTGCCTTTAACTCTCTGTCTACGACTGTAAACAACCTGCTCAATATTTTCCGCAAATTTGCCAACCAGGACGTAGTGACCAAAGCCTACCGCGACCGCGAAGTCAAGCTCGAAGGCATCCAGAGAGAGCTCACGGTTCTGTTTTCTGATATTAAGGGATTCACCTACATTACAGAAACCCTTGGCACGGACATTATTAAACTGCTCAACCTGCATTACGACAGAGCCATCCGCGATATCATCAATCACAACGGTCTCATTGGAGCTATCATTGGAGATGCTCTGCTGGCCGTGTATGGCGCCCTGGACGACGAAAAAGAAGTACTCGCGAAAAATAAATCTCTGGAAGCCGTTCTCTCTGGCTATAAAATACAAAAGGTAGCTGCTGAGCTTCGCGAACAGATGGAAGAAAAACGCAAGCAGATGATCCGCGAAAACGGCAGCCTCTCTGAAGAAGAAGAAAAAGTATTCAAGGCGGTTATGCTTGAAGTAGGCGTTGGCATCGACGGCGGCGAAGTATTTTATGGCACCATTGGTTCGTATCTGCGTATGACGAACACAGTCATTGGAGATCGCGTGAACAGTTCTTCCCGTCTCGAGGGACTAACCCGCATTTACAAGGTCCCCATGATTGTCTCTGAATATGTTCGCAACGATATACTCCAAGGCGCTCCCGACTCCAGCATTCATTTTCTGGAGCTCGATACAGTACAGGTAAAAGGAAAAACCACTGGAACGAGAATATTCTGGCCTCTCCTCAAAGAAATGCAAACAAAGAAGATCATGGAAGAGACAAAACTCTTTGAAGAAGGGCTTGAGGCCTACTACTCTGGCAGCTGGAGCAAAGCTTACAGACTGTTTGGCAAACTCACACTGCCAATGGCAGAAGAATTCAGATCGAGAACCCGCGTGGCAAAAGCGCCGGATAACTGGAACGGAATATGGGAAATGAAAACAAAGTAAAGCAGACCACTCTCATTAAGGCAAGGTTCCTTCCCGAAGAAATTCCCAACACGGAAGACAGTGCCGTAACCTATAATCTGGAGCACGAGTTCGAGAAAACGGGAAAAAACTCGTCTTTTATTTTCTGGCTCGTTCTGGGATCTTTTCTTGCTCTGCTCGTGGCCATTCCTCTCTTTATTGCCCGCTACCTTGAAAGAAAAATTGATGCGGGAACGATTACGTCCTTAGAGCAGGAAAATTTGCGAATAAAAGATCTTCTCGATGAATCCCGCAATCTCGAAAAACGGCGCGATAAAATACAGTCGCGCATGACAGAACTGGATAAAGAGCATGCTGCTGCGGTGGCAACCCTGAAAGAAAATTTCAGAGTATCTGCGCAGTCACTGTCTGGAGTCCAGAAAACAGAGCGCGAACAGAAATACACCACCGATTTATCTGCCGAAAATGCTTCCTACGATTCCGAGATGGGTAAGCTGCGGAAAGAGCTTGCTGAAGTAAATGAGCAGATAGAAAGACAGCGGATCCGTGTTGACCGAAGGGCTTCTAATATAGATGCCATTGCAGATAATGCGCGCAAACTGAATGAACTGCAGCTCAAAAAACAGGCAGAGAAGTACGAGGCAAAAATCCAGAAAATTATTCTTCTGTATAACCCTTTGATCTCTGAACCAGAAATCCGGAAAATTCTATCTACCCCTTCTGCAGCAGAAATCCAGCCGGCAGAATATCGCAATGTTCTCGCGCGGTATTCCATTTTCTCCGAGGCTGAGTACAAAAGGTATCTGCAAAAACTAAAAGATGAAAAAACGCTTTTGGCAAGGTTAGACGATGTACCTTATACAAACTCAATACCCCGCGTTTTAGGAACTCTTAAAACGCTCAACAACGCCATACAGTCCGATTTTCAGAGGCTTTACTTTGGAATGGCTAAAACCATAGAAGACCGGGACAGCCTGTTGTCGTCATACCGTTTTGCCTTAACCAGCCGTCTGCGATCCGAAAACGAATCCGGCTTTATTTTGGATTCCAGGGATTCTACATCGATTTTCATTATTCTGCACCCTGCTGTTACTGCCGCTGCGGGAACGCAGGCCATAGTATTCCGTGGCGACGATGAGGAAATAGGCACCATCGAAATTCTGCATGAGGGAAGGGCCCGACTCATACACTCCTCTCGCCCGTTGCAACCGTTCGATAAAATACTGCTCAATACTTCAGGAGAAGCCCCATGAAAAATTTATTGTTGTTTGTTCTAACTGCCTCCGTTTCTCTCCATGCCTCTGTCTTTACAGGCACTTCTCTTTCCGTTGAATCTGAAAAGACAACGCCGGCTGGAGATACAGAAGAGACTCTAAGATACGGAGAGATTCCGGTAACCGTTGTTTACAGAACGGCACCCAAAGAAGAGCTCGTCTCCAAAACCGAAGAGCTGCTATCTACGATTGCTGCCTGGAAACATATTCGCCCCGGTGCTGTGAAGATTTTTTTTGCAGCTGACGATTCCATAGAAACGGGTTTGCAGAATGTTCAAATAGAATCACCCAAGGGAAATTATACGTCCCATGTTCCATCTGGAATTAATCTTTCCTGGAACGGTACTCTCGTGTACGCATTTCGCGTACATTCGCAGAATCTGTTCGTAAAAGTGAAAAGTTATTATGAAAGCGAACAGGAAATTCTGAAAAAAATTGAAGATGCTGCAGAAAATCCGGAGCGCTATCTCAAAACCCGCGATCCGGAATTTATGGCGGAACAAATTGAAGATCTAAGGGAAAAAAACGAAGAGCTGAAAGCTGCTATCAGCATTACGCGACGCGGTGCGTTGTATGGTGCCAATACCGGTTTTTTTTCGGGGCCCAAAGAAGTGCCCCAGGAATCCATTTCCCTGTTAGTAAACTATGCTTCCGAAAATCCCAAATTGTCTATTAAGGAAATTAGCAAATATGCAAAGTCAAAGGGAGCCAAATTGAGCGATAAAGAAATTCGCTTGATTCTTGCCTTGTACCTGAACTGGTACGAAAATTAAAGCTGAAAAACGCTGGGCGGGCTTTTGCCACGGAGGGCACGGTTCCGCGAAGGGCTCTCCCTCCGGTACCTTAAAATTCCGGAAAGTTGATCACGCTCACGCTTTCTGAAAGAAATGCTGAAGTTTCTTTAATGAAATCTTTTACCTTCCAGCCTTCAAAGCGATTTGGGGTCTCAAAGCGGGGATCAAAGTCTATTGTATCTTCCGGATTTAAACAATCCCCCGAGCCATGTGTTACAGATTCGCTCACTTTGCGCCAAAAGTCGCGAAGCGATTTCAGAAACGTGTAGCCCTCTTTGAGAAAATGCCGCGAATAGCGGGACTTCATTTCTCTCAACTGTGCTTTTACGTCTTCGCGCGTTGCGCGTGAAAAGTCATCAATCGATTCTATGAGAATTTTTCTCTGGCGCTTAATATTTTCGAGCATTCCAAAATGGGTGTCTCTTTCCATGGACGATGAAAAGTCTAACTTGATATGGGAGTCGCCGACAGTTATGGAATATTCTGTCTCCCAGATATGCAGTATTGTGTGCAACAGATTGATATCGGAATCTTCCATGCTCGGATGAATTTTTATGGCAGGATATCTGCGCAATATATTTGTCCCTGCCATTATGGATTCAGCATCTTTTTTTACAGATGCAGCACCATAGTTGGCCTGAACGGAATCGGCAAGTCCACCGGGCGCAATGAGCTCAATCTGGTCGAGCACCTTTTTGAGATCTTTTTTGGCACGCATCTGCTGATCAGCGCTTCGCGATGTTCGAATTATTCCCTCGTACTGCTTTGCTATTCTTTTTAGTCTTAAGACTTCGTTTCTCTGCTCTTCGGATAGCGACATGCTGCAATCTACCTTCAGGCCCCCTGACTGTAAATCAAAAAAGAAATCTTAAGCGAGCTGTTCGCTCTCTGAAATAAAAAATCTGAAGTAAAAAGCAAATCGACAGGAATCGCTTAATCCCGCGAAACGGTGAGAACGAGAGAATGTATTCCCTTATCACTAACCGGTACACAGGCGAGAAACTCATCTCTATAAGCTCTATTTTGATAATGGTAGACCGTCGCAGGAGAGTCCTTCTGCTTTTCTGTAAATTTATATCCCTGGGTAAGCATCCACCAGGCCATCTGCTTTTCTATGCTTTCACAGCTTTGGGGTTTGTCCGTATGATACAGCAGGCTTACAGAATCTGCTTTTTGCGCGTAAAGCCACGCCGGTCTCGGCAAAAAACGAAAAAGCGCGTAGCGAGAAAAGAAGAAATCAGACACCTTAATTTGTTTCCATTGCAGATATGGTCTGTTTATGGATTCAACAAACCCTGCAGGCGCTTTTTCTATTCGCTGCTCTGCTCTCACCGAAAACAGAATTCCACCAGTAAACAGGGGGAAAAACAGAAGCGCTGCCAGCCAGCGAAAACTTTTGCGCGGCGCTGCGAGACGCTCTATGGCAGGTATCCTGAAAATGGCATACAATAGCAAGCCGAATGGCCAAACCCAGAGCATGGCAGGGATTAGCCAGGATGCCAGCAACGCGCCTGCCCCCAGTACCAGCATTGGAAAAAATGCAGATCCCCCACCCTCCAGATCGAGATACGTCCACGCTATGGCAAATGCCGGCACCAGAGCCGCACCAATGGAAAACGGACAATCAGGACAAATAAGAAGAACCGGAATAAATGCAAACAGAAAAAGCAGAATGGAAACCCATCGCGCGAGCACAAGTTCTGGAAACAAAACTTTATCGGTAACCCCAGTCGCTTTAAAAAGAAACTCGCGGTCCCGCAATACTACCCGAGTGCGTCCAAGTGGAGTTCTACTTTTGGAAATAACTTCTGAGGGATAAAAGCTGTCTCTGGTTTCTACGAAGACAAATTCCCCCGCCCTGTAAAAAGGCGGGGAATGAACCAGAGCGCGTTTCATTACAGGCGGATATTCCGCGCGGTAACAATGAAGTCTTTGGCGCGCAAAGTAGAAAGAACTTCCTCTGGCACTTCTTCGTCTACTTCTACAACCGTGAGAGCAATTCCACCCTTGGCAACCCGGCTCAATTGCAGGGATGCGATGTTGATTCCCGCATCACCGAGAATTGTACCTATTTCGCCCACAACTTTTGGGACGTCCCTGTTGCGAACGAAGAGAATGTTGCCTGCTGGACGGAATTCCAGAGCCATTCCGTTCACACCGATTACCGTGCCTCCGGAAAAGTTTACCGTGCTGCGAATGGACATTTCTTCCTCTCCGCCCCGAAGGATGACCCGCATCATGTTGTTTTCTTTTTCGGTTCCTGATTTTTTCGAGGATACAATGGATACGCCGCGCTCCTTCATGAATACGGGCGCATTGACCAAGTTAACCATTTCGGCACCCATGGCTACAGATAACAGGCCCTTGCTGTACGCTGTTTCCAGCGGCGTCAAATTCAGGTTTGTAATATCGCCGCTAAATTCAAACTCTACCTGCTTAATTGCCCCTTCATACGATTGTGCTGAAAAAGAACCAATTTTTTCGGCAAGGGTGAACCAGTCAGAGAGTACGTCCATCTCTTCTGCATCGAGAGTTGGGAAGTTTAGAGAATTGCGGGCCGTACCAGTGCGCAGATACTCCACCATGGATGTAGCGGTTTCGCGAGCCACCTCGAGCTGGGCTTCATCTGTTGACGCACCGAGGTGCGGAGTAAGTACCACTTTTTCGTCCAAGCCGTACAAAGGCATGTCTTCGGGAGGTGGCTCCTGTGCAAACACATCGAGTCCCGCTCCTGCGATTTTGCCAGTCTCTATCCCTGCGCGAATGGCTGCTTCGTCAAAAATTCCACCACGGGCCGCGTTGATGAGATACACCCCGTCTTTAAGACGGTCGAGATTATCCAGGCTGACAATGCCCTTCGTGGTTTCCGAAAGAGGTGTGTGCACGCTGATAAAATCAGAACGCTTGAGGAGATCTTCGAGCGAGGTGAGTTCAATTTGAAGAGAAGATAAATTTTCTTTGGGAATAAAGGGATCGAAACCGAGGACTGTCATTTGAAGGCCTTTGGCTCTTTTCACAAATTCTTTGCCGATGCGGCCTAAACCAATCACGCCTACAGTTTTTCCAGAAAGTTGCGTTCCATTGAATTTTGTTTTTTCCCACTGTTTTTGCTTCATGGACGCATCTGCCTGCGGCGTTTTGCGTGCCAGTGCAAACATGAGGGCAATTGCCTGCTCTGCCGTAGAGACCGAGTTACCAGCTGGCGCATTCATGACCACTACGCCTTTTTGCGAACACGCTGGAATATCTATGTTATCTACTCCAACGCCTGCGCGAATCACTACTTTCAGCTTGTCTGCTTTTGCGAGGATCTCGGCATTGACTTTAGTCGCCGAGCGGATGATGAGACCGTCGAACTGTCCGATGATTTCGAGAAGTTCTTCTTTAGTGGTTTTTTTGCGGTAGTCCACGTCTATAATGCCGGACGCTTTGAGAATTTCTACACCGTCTGCATCGAGGTTGTCTGCTATGAGTACTTTATATTTTTCTGCCATGGGGTTCTCCTGCGGAATCATTGCCAAAGTGTTTCTATCTGTAAACGGATTTTATTTTACGAAGGGATTACTATTTCCAGCGTACTTTCGACTCTTAGTGCGTTCTGAATATCTTCTGTGTATAGAACTTCACAATTATTTCGTAAGGCAATCGAAACGATGTGGCTGTCCCAAAAGCGCAGCAGAAAAAGTTCCCATCTGGCTGCTTCTACACCGTGCCCTGGGTACTGTATTCCGCAACGGTAGTACTCCACACGAATTAGTCAACGAGCATTTCTTTGATTGTATTTTTAATTCGTCTAAGTAAGCTCTGAAAAAGTTTGCCTTCCCCTCGATGCTTCGACAGGCTCAGCACAAGTACGCCATTGCCTTGCAATGGCACTCGGGGCAGGCTCGCTCGCTTCGCGTTCAGAGCTTACTTCCGGTACATGGACCCTTCGACTGCGCTCAGGGTAAATTTACCGGCATTTTGCGGAGAAAACACCGGTTTTCGCAGCGTTTTGGAGATTACCGAACGCCTGTTCAG
>DYKF01000081.1 GCA_020722745.1 Caldithrix sp. | reverse complement strand
CAGGCAAAAAGTCCACGGAGGGACTTTTTGCCTGCGGCTCGTTGCACGTTCAGAGGTTACTTAAGTAAGGTAAAGAATGAAACTAACTGAAATGCAATACCAGCGCCCGGATATTAAGGGCTTCCATAGTTCTGTCAATGAACTGACACAAACAATAAAAACGGCAGATTCGTATGCCGTGGTAAAGAAGACGGCGGAAGAATTTATTAAGCTCAAGAATGGAATATCTCGGGCTTCTACGCTTGCGCATATCCGATTTTCGCAGAATACAAAGGATCCCTTCTACTCCGAAGAACAAAATTTTCTCGATGCGAATTCTCCCCTGATAGAAGAAGCAGTGACAGATTTCTTTTCTGCTGTTCTGGAATCTCCCTTCCGCAAGGATCTCGAGAAAGAATGGGGCGAGCAGATTTTTCGGATGGCAGATCTGCAGCGAAAAGTTTTTTCTTCTAAAATCATTGAGCTGAGTGGCCAGGAAAACGAGCTTTCCACCAGATACACAAAAATACTGGGATCGGCACAGATTGAACTCGACGGTCAGAAGTATACGTTATCGCAGCTGCGCTCATGGACTACTCGCCCGGAGCGGTTGGATCGCAAGCGTGCGGCAGGTGCACGCGATTCTTTCTTTGTAGAAAATGCTCGCGAACTCGATGAGATTTACGATGAGCTGGTCAAAAAGCGCCATGAAATGGCGCAAAAGCAGGGATACGCCAACTTTGTTGAAATGGGTTACGACAGAATGACCCGAACTGATTATTCCCCCAGCGATGTAGAAAAATTTAGAAAGCAGATTTTGGAGCTTGCCGTACCATTAGCCCACCGCGAAAGAAAAAAGCAACAGGAAAGGCTAGCCATCAGCGAATTTTATATCTACGACGAATCTATTTATTTTCCAGATGGCAATGCAAAGCTGCATGCAGACCCGACCGGACTTGTAGAAGCAGCCCAAACCATGTACAGCGAATTGTCCGAGGAAGCGGGCACTTTTTTTCGCATGCTTCGAGAAAGAGAGCTGATGGATCTGGAAAGCAGAGACGGCAAAGCAGGTGGTGGATATTGTACTTTCATTACAGAAGAAAAAGTACCGTTCATCTTTTCTAACTTTAATGGAACTACGGATGATGTGGAAGTACTAACGCACGAGGCAGGCCATGCGTTTCAAAGTTATCTGGCAAGAGAACTCCCTCTCGAAGAAATTGTATTCCCCACGATGGAGGCTGCAGAAATCCATTCCATGTCCATGGAATATATCACGTATCCTTGGATGCATCTCTTCTTTGGCGAAGATGCACAAAAGTTCAAGCAGGGACATGTTTTGTCCGCTCTGTACTTTTTTCCGTATGCGGCTGCCGTCGATGAATTCCAGCATCGCATTTACTACGATCCAAAAATGTCGCCGGAACAGCGTCGCAGTGTTTGGAAACAAATGGAGCAAAAATATTTGCCGTGGCGCCAATATGATGGCCTGCCATTTTATGAATCAGGAGGATTATGGCAAACCCAGAGCCACATCTATCGATCTCCTTTCTATTATATCGATTATGCATTAGCACAGGTGTCCGCTCTCGAATTCTGGCAGAGATCCCAAATCAACAAAGAGAATGCATGGAACGATTACGTTGCTCTTTCCAGGCGAGGTGGATCCTTGAGTTACCAGAAGTTATTGGCCTCGGCTGGATTGTCCAATCCTTTCGACGGCAAGTCGCTCGAAAACATTCTTTGGGCCGTAGATGAGTTTCTTTCCTGATGAAGATTGAGTTTGCACCCGGAGGTGAAAAACTAACCTCCGGTAGTGACAATCGTTCTATTGTTCATGCCCTTCCTGGTTGTCCATTGTGTCCTCATTTAACTGCGATATAATCTATGCACCGCTGGATGCGCATCGAGCGTAAGTCAAGGTTATGGAGTTGAGCTTTGAAACTGTAATAGAGCTCACATATAAAAAGGGACCAGTTGCCTGGTCCCGGTGGAGCATTCTTTCGGGGAAAAGATTCTCCCAGTGAGAGGAAAAAAATATTCGAAGAAGAGTCTGTTACATGCCCGGAATCCGCGGAAACCGCTTCATTTTGCTGGCGCGGAAATAATGACCCCAAAGCTGTTTCATCTGGTGGCCAATAAATGGCATTCGCATGAAATGTGCTTTGTTATCATCGCGGAAAATAAAAGAAGCCTCACGACCAGTATCCATGACGCACAGAATATTTACGTGATCTTCGTATCCGTGCATTTTTCCACGGCCCGTAACCTGAACGTACATGTTGTTCGCTATGATCTTAGCCATGACTTCTGCAAGATGCCCCTGTTTGGCCTTCCATTCGGGACCGAGAAAATCGACAGCATCGCCCGCAGCATACACGTGGTTAAAATTATCCACTTGTGCATACCCGTTAATCTTGACAAATCCTGCTTCTGACTGGGCCAGATCCGATTTCATGAGAAGCTCATTGCCCCTTCCTGCCGGCACAAAAATCGTGAGATCGCTCTTGATTTTGAAATCGTCTTCGAGAACAATACCGTCGGGTTCAAAGCTCTTTATTTTTCTGCCAAAATATTCCTGTATGCCAAGATCGGCAAAGTACTTAATGAGAGCTTTCATGGATTTCTCGCCCATGCGCTTGCCTGGCTCTGCCATGGGAGCAAAAAATACGAGCTTAATTTTATCGCGCAGCTTTTTCTTTTGGAGTAAATGCTCCAAGTTAAAGAGAATTTCAAAGGCAGGGCCGCCGCGCACGGCAGATGGATCTTTAGGGTTGCCGCCAAATCCAACGGCTATGGTACCCTCGCCCTTTGTGATTATTTTTTGCACCTCACCAGCTAACCTTGTAGCCTCGTCTGGTTCTCCACAGATCGAGTAAGAATTTTGGGCAATGCCGGGAGTCTGCATTTTAGGAGCTCCAATGGCAACAACTAGGTAGTCATAGTGGAGCGTTTCTCCATCAATGACAATTTCCTTCTTAGCTCCAGAAACCGCTTCTACATTCCCTTTCCGGAATGTAAATTTATGCCTTCTGGCAAGCTCAGGAATGGATAGAGAAATGTCTTCTACTGTTTTTTCTCCGGTTGGTATCCATATAGCCAAAGGATAAATATAGAAAAAATCTCTGTTCGAGATAAGGGTTACGTTGAACCCTCTTTTGCTTAATTGGATCGCAGATTCTACCCCCGCAAATCCTCCCCCAATAACGTACACTTTCTGATGTCTTAGCATATATCCTCTTTATTTTTAATTTGATACTTCCATAATACGAAATGATTGACTGGACGGCAAAAAAATGAACATTTGTTCATAGTTTTTTGAGGGTATATGCCGATGCGATTCAGGAATCGCTTAGCAGATCTGCGTAAGAAAGGCTTTCAGCAGGAAAACCCTCTAAGTGATGATCTACCAGGAACCCGTTGATGAGGCTGGAAACATTCTCAGAATCTGATTCTTCGAGAACAATTTCTACTTCCAGAAAAATGCCCAGGCCCTGTACGGCATCCAGGCATATTTCCAGCTCGTGGCCTTTATAGTGAGCAGGAAAAGTCCAGCGGTGTTTTTTAACCGAAAGTGCCGGTACAAAGCCAAGCCTTTTTAAAACGGTCCAGATTTCTCCGGGAGATGGAAACTCGCTTTCCTCGCGGCTTTTTACGCCATCGTTAAAATTTGCGGGACCTTTCCAAGTAAGCCGATCTTCCTCTGCTTTCAGTTGCCAGCCTTTCTTTTTCCTGTCATAAAAAAGAGAAGAACGGCGCCGCAATACGTAGTCTTTGTCGCGCATGTCGTAACAGGGATGCTGAAAGTAGGCATCTTCTTGAACAAAGAAGCGGTTGGGAGGGTACTTTTGGAGTAAATTCTCTAAACTGCCCGGTAGAGGTAATTGCTGGTATTCTTCCGGATTGGCTATGTCCGGAAGCTGCATTTTCGTTTTGTGAATGGCTAATTTGATTTCAAATTCTTTTTTTGGCATAGTATATTCCGGAACTCAGTTGAGATCCTGCAGTAGATTTACAAAGACAGACAATCCCTCTTCGAGGATCTCTTCTGAAACGGCGTAACTGATTCGGATATGGTTGGTTTTAGCCGTGAAAATATGGCCGGGCACTACAATCAGTTTTTTTTCTGCCGCACGCAAAGAAAAGTCTTCCCCTGAAAGTGGGACTTCTGGAAATGCATAAAAAGCTCCCGATGGATGGGTAAACCGTGCTTTGCCCTCCAGCGTTTGCACAACATAGTCTCTGCGCTTTTTCATGGATGCAAGTTCTGCCTGGATGGGATTATCGAGAGCTGCTATGCCGGCCCATTGCACGGGATGCGGAGCGCATACAACAGAGTACTGCTGCAGGGCGGCCATCTTTCCGGCTATTGCAGAGAGGTTTTCCGGGAAGCCGGCATAGCCAAGGCGCAGTCCAGTCATAGCGTGAGATTTAGAAAACCCGTTGAGAGTGATCGTCTGCTCCGGCAGAATGAATGCCGTCGATACAAGCTGTTTGTCGTAGTCGAATGTCTCGTAAATTTCGTCAGAAATAATAATGGCTCCAGTTTTTTGCGCAAAGCCGGCTAGGGAGGTAAGCTGCTCGCGGCTCAATATTTTTCCCGTGGGGTTAGAGGGGTTGGAAAAAATAATCGCTTTGAGTTGAACCTTTTCCTGCGAAAGCTTGTCTGCAAGGGAGTCGAGAGAAGGCGGATCAAAGTCTTCACTGATAAAATGCATGTTGAGATTGTTAAATTTAGAAAGACTTGGATAGATAAGAAAGTAAGGCTCTACCAGCAGAATATGATCTCCCTCGTTAAACATGGTTTCAAAGAGAAGCATGAGCAGCGATGCAACGCCGGTAGAAACGATAATATTCTCTGGTTGGACATAGAATCCATTTTCTTCTTTCCATTTGCGCGAGATTCTTTCGCGCAGCTCTGGAATACCGGTGGTGGGTGTGTAAGAATTTTTATTGTCGCGTATGGCTTTTATCATCGCTTCTTTGACGGGTTCGGGCACGGGAAAATCTGGCTGACCAATGGATAGATTCAGAGGTTTCTCGATTCTCGACGCCAGTTCAAACGCTTTGCGGATTTCAGAAGACTCCATCCGGAGTATTTTGTTGGACAAATAATTTTTACCTTCGGGCAGCATGCGATGCAATGGAAGGTTTTTGGCCAATGTCAACCGGTTTTTATATAAGACCTTCTTCTTCCGCTTTGCGAATAAGTTCTACCCTGGAATTTACTTGAAGTTTCTGGTACACGCGCTTCACGTATTGCCGAACAGAATCTTCTTTGAGAGTTAACAGGCGGGCCACCTCCTTTGTTTTGAGTCCCTGCGATATGAGTTCAATAATCTGCTGTTCGCGAACAGTTAGTGCAAACTCAGATTCGGCAGGATTACGCTTATGAAAGGAGCGATGTATTTTAAGCGCTATCTCTGGAGTTAAAATGGCACCATCGTTCAAAAAAATATCGATATAATGGTACAGGTTATCAATATCGTTTTTGAGTATATACCCAATAGCCCCGTTTTTAAGGCTCTGAAATATGAAGTCCGTGCCGGCAAGGGCGGTAAGCATGACAATGCGGCAACCCTCTGCTTTTTGCGACACCTTTCTGGCAAGATCTATACCGCTCATTTCTTTAAGGCGGATATCAATAAACAGAATATCCGGGCAGGGTGGTGAAAAGTCTTGTAAAAATTCTTCTCCGCCGGGCCAGCTTACAACTGTTTTAACCGCCGGATGGCCCGAAATTTTCTGCTCCAGAAAAGACCGAAAGCTTTCTTCGTTCTCGACTATGTAGACAGAAGCCTTTTTATTGTTCGCGGAAAGCATTTGCTTGAGCCTAAGGCATAAAAAATTAAAAGTCAATACCCAAATGGGTACAAAATCATGTCTTTTACAAAAAAATATCCGTTCTGTAGATAGCCTTAACCAATAAACTTCAGCTGGCAGGTTTCAGCGTTGCTCTTAAGTAACCTCTGAAAAAGTCCCTCCGTGGACTTTTTCAGACCGCAAAACCCAGGCAAAGCCTGCTGTTTTGCTCCATTTTGCTGCGAAAACGTGCGTTTTCTTCGCAAAATGCCGGTCCATCCATGGACCGGCAGTAAGCTCTGAACCTTTTTCAGAGCTTACTTAAATAATAATATTCCGGCTGCTGGTAAATTTCCAGCACAGCTCCGGATTTTTCGGCACGGTGGCGAATGCTCGTGCTGCCTGTTCCCTGCTCTTTATTTAACCGCGCATATTGAGATGCAGCTAAAAACTGTATCACCAAAGCGCCATCCGGTTGTAAGGCAAAATGCCAGCGGCTTTCCTCTTTCCCATACTTGAGATCATTTGTCGTCACTTCTTCAAACAGGGACAAAAGATTTTGGCGCACTTCCGGATTGCTGATACTATTAAAAAAATCTTCTTCCTTTTCTGTGTATTCAAACAAAAATCTTCGTTCAGCGGCTGCGTATCGGTTCAGCAGCAAAGAGTGGATTCCTAGTAAAAAATTTTCCTGCAATTGCAGCATTTCTTCGGCTCCTGCAATTTTTGATCGCAAAAAAACGGAAGCCTGACTTATTATTTTATCAGAGCTTTCTATTATATCTGGAAGTGCTTCTTTGTCTTCTCGAACTTTCCCTAAAAGGATGCGCAGATCGACCAGACGAGAGCCCAGGTAATCGTGCAGATCTTCGTAGAGATTGGATTTGACCGCCTCAATATCTAATGTCGTCTGTGTAGTTTTGTCTTTTTGTTCTCTGTCGGCAAAGTCGAGAAAGTTCTGAACGAGAATGAGTAACTGTTCCCGCTCGAATGGTTTTTTTAAGAATGCGTTAATGCCCGCCTCTCTCCCTAGGCAAGATATTCATTGCTGTCTTTTTTTGTGAGCATCAGGATGGGTAGATCTGTTTTGGAGTATTGTTTGCGCAACAGGCTGATTTCCGCAAACATATCTTTTCCCTGCATTTCCGAATCAAAGATGACCAGATCTGGCTTTTTTTCTTGAACCGCATGGAACAGGCTTTGCGCATCCTCGAATACTGCTATGGAGTTTTTTGTTGCCGAGAGCTGGCGAAATAGCACACCTCTATTCAGCGGATGGTCATCTGCCACATAGATTAGATGCTTTCGTGAACTCATGGGTTTACTTTTCCAGACAAGATATACATTCAAGCAGGATAAGGAAGAGAATCTTTCCATAAAAAAAATACTTCATTAAATAACACTCATAGTATTGACAACATATGCAATATTTGGATGAGATACCTGATGGGGAATACGATTTATGAAAAAGATTACAGCATTGCTTATGTGGTTACTCACCCTTTTACCTCTTGTTTCGCAGGAAACGGAAGAAACAGAAGAACCTGTTGCTTTTACCCTGTATACAGACGTTGTGTCCGCCTATTTTTACAGGCAGTATAATTTTGGGAAATCCGCGACTGTAGAAGACAATGGAAAAGATGCAGCCTTTCCCGTGGCACCTGCCATACAGACGGGCGTGGAAGCCTCTCGCGGAGACGTGTCCATTTTGTTCTGGAATTCTTTTTCCACAATGCCAGAAGCGGCCGACTGGACAAACGAAATGGACATTTTTGCAAGCTACTATATGGGCCCCGTTACGTTGTCGGTTGGAACCTGTTTTTATAAAAATGCGCCTGCCATTGGAACCAAGCCGGGTGATCCTGACCAGTTCTACTATGCATCGGGAACTTCCGAATTTTCCTTGAATTATGCGTGGGATTTTGGCCTTTCACTCACTGCTTCAACAGACCTGGGTGGCAGCTATTCCTACTATGAAACAGCGTACACAATTCCCATGCCAGAGGCGCTTTCCGGGCTTGAGATTACAGCCAATATCTCCTCGTATATTTATAGAAATGGAGTAACTCCCGAAAAGCAGCTCCTTCTCTATAAAGAAGCAACGCAGGGATTTGCCGGTCTTTACGCCGGTTACACGATACCTGCCGGTCCCGGAGAAATAACTCTCTATGGCAAAGGCTTGTACTCGTTCAGTGAACACGGATTACAGGGAGGCGAGGAAGTTGCCCAGGCCTACGCAGGCTTAGGTTATGCGCTGCCTTTGAATCCACAACCTGCCGAAGAAGTCGTGGAAGAATAGGAATTCAGGCAAGGGTAAATTATTATGAAGCTTAGAAACAAACTTCTTTGGGTTTCTATTTTTATTGCTGTTTTTATAGCGGGCATCTTTGGATTCTCTCTCTATAATATTGCAATGAAAAAGTTTACAGATAGTTTTCTTGCTTCCAAGCTTACCCTTGCACGAACCATTGCCGCTTCCATTGATCCTGGTATTCATGCTTCTCTTGCCAATGCAGAGGCAAAGGAGAACCCGGAATACCAGAGATATCTCAAGTACTTCAACTCCATCTTGAAGAATGAACCATTTGTAACGTATATATACTCGCTGCATTACAACTCCGAGATTAATAACTTTATTTACGTTCTCGATGGAAATATTGGAGTCAGGGACAAAATCTGGGTTGAAACCAAAGATTTTGCCTTCCAAGTTTATTTTAATGATCAGGGACAAGTTCAGGTAGATTTTAACCAGCAATCCTATACAGAGAAATTTGAATTGCATCTGGGTGATAAAAATTATGGCTCTCTGGACATCAGACAAAATGGTACCCTGTTTGAGGTGTATCTGGATTCTCTTAAAATTCTATCTTTCGAAAAAGCAGAAAGTCTCAAGGTGGCCACTCCGGCAGGCACTCTCGATTTTAATAAACGATATTTCGAGTCCGAGATCGAATACGCGGGAACAAAGGGACCCATCAATTTTTATTTAACGGTAAAGGGCGAAAGCGAGAGCGATCCCGGCACCGAGTATGTAAATGCGGACGATATTAAGAAAGAGGAAATTGATCTCTTTCTCAAAAATAAGGACGTGATTGATAGGAACGTAGTGAATAATATATATGGAAAAACCCTAACCGCCAGGGGCATTATTCGCAACTCGGATGGAAGTCCTTCTGGAATTGTCATCGTTGAAATTTCTAAAAAGAATTTGCATGAATTTAGAAAAAGCTTTTTGTCTACTGCCATCGTAGTGATTCTTCCCGTCACGCTCATTATTATGATTCTGGTGTATCTGGTTGCCGAGCAATTCATTTTGCAGCCGCTCCAGAAAATTATGAACCGAGTGAAAGAAATAGAGAGTGGAAATCTTAACAGCAAGCTTGTGTTAGCAACCAAAGATGAATTTCAGGATCTTGCCAATAATCTCAATGTGATGACTGCCGTGATAAAAAGTCAGACGGACCACCTGGAATTACAGGCAGAGTCTTTTGGTCGATTTGTTCCCAAACAATTTTTAAAACAGCTTGGCAAAGAAAGTATTCCGCAAGTACATCTGGGAGACAGCACAGAAAAAGAGATGACAATACTTTTTGCCGATATTCGAGCATTTACGACCATATCGGAAAACATGCACCCAGGAGAACTGTTTCAGTACTTGAACAGCTATCTTGGGAAGGCCGGCCCAATCATTCGTGCCAATGGCGGGTTCATAGATAAATACATTGGCGATGCTATTATGGCACTGTTTCCAGAAAACCCGATGGATGCGGTGAAAGCTGGAATAGAGCTGCTAAAGGCAGTTGCTCAATATAATCTGGATAACCTGAATTCGGGTAGGCCGGAGTTAAGCGTTGGAGTTGGGGTGCACACAGGGAAGCTGATATTAGGCACCATTGGAGAAAATGAACGCATGGATGGAACGGTTATTGCCGATGCCGTAAATGCAGCAAGCCGCATTGAGCAGCTTACCAAAAAATATAATGCGTCGTTCCTTGTTTCCGGTACGGTAGCAGAGTTGACAAAAGAAAAGTACCACTACCGGTTTATAGACTCCGTTGTACTTACAGGGAAACAGGAAGTTACAGAAATTTTTGAAGTGCTTGCTCCCGCGTAAAGACAGCTTTTTTTCTTTGCCCCGTACAGTCAAAGAAAAATATAGCGCATGCAATACCTTCGCTTAACGTTAAAGACATTTTTAGTCCTCATTCTTCTGTTCATTGTTGTTGGATTTTTTCTACCGAATAAATACAGCGTATCCCGCAGCAAAGAAATCCAGGCACCCGCCCGCGAACTTTTCGATAAGGTAAATAATCTTAAGGCGCATGAATCGTGGGATCCATGGAAGGGCGGGGACAGCCGCATCACCTATATTTACGATAAAATTACAGAGGGCAAGGGTGCCCGTTTGGACTGGAAGAGCGAAATAACCGACGGCGGGTATCTCACGATTCTGGAAAGTATACCCCCCCGCTCTGTTGAAATGGAACTCGTATTTTACGGTTCAGCTCCGAGCCGTGCTAAATGGACATTTGAATCAAAAGGGGCCGACAAAACTCTTGTCACTGCTTCGCTCTCTGGCAACCTGGGCTGGGACATTATGGCGCGCTATATTTTTCTTTCTGCCAAAGAAGTGCTTGGATCCCGACTGGACTATGCGCTGGAACATTTAGCGTCACCGAAATAAGCGAGGAGCGCTGCCCTTTCGCATTACTCAGGGTAGAAGAAAATTCACCCTTGTGTGGGCCCTATCAATCCCCGGTCCTCCTCCTAAAATTTCTGTACATAACGAAATAAGTTTGAAAAATTGTACGGAATGAACAGTGAGAAAACAGTCGTAGATACAAAGTCCCAAATAGAAACAGACAAAACAATTGTCCAGGGTAATGAAGCTACGCGCCAAAATATTACGCTCAAAAACTAGAATGGTTTCTCTATTCGCGAATTGTTATCCGCAGAAGGTGGCGAGGCCGATGTTTTCATAATCGAAAAAGATGCCGTGCAGCAGGTGCTTAAACTCTACAGCAAAGGCATGTCACCCAAACAGGAAGTTCTGTCTCAGGTTGTCTCCCTCTCCAAAAAATTTTCTAAGTAAGCTCTGAAAAAGTTTTGCCTTCCCCTCGATACTTCGACAGGCTCAGCA
>DYKF01000345.1 GCA_020722745.1 Caldithrix sp. | reverse complement strand
AGCAAAAAGATTGGCACAAAGCAAAAGAAAAATCCGAAAAAGGCTGGCGAAAAAGGCGTTTCCTGATAAGCCTGGTCCAATGCTGAATCCCGGCAATATCCATTATGAAATAGACCATCGCAGCAGCGGCATACTCTTCGGCGGCATAGGCGCGGTGCAGATGCTTGTGCAAAAGCTCGAACTGAACAAGGCCATAAACAGCGGCCTGCCCATCTTCAAGCTGTACAATCCCTACATGGAATCGGATCATGTTCTCAATATCGCTTACAATATTCTATGCAACGGCGAATGTATCGAGGACATAGAGCGGCTGCGCAATGACGAGGTGTATCTTGACGCCGTCGGCGCCAAGACGATACCCGACCCGACCACGGCAGGTGATTTCTGTCGCCGTTTTTCAGCTGAGCATGTTGAAAAACTTCAGGACATCATCAACGAAGTTCGCCTGAAGGTCTGGGGACAACAGCAAGCTGAGTTTTTCAGACAAGCTGTGATCGATGCGGATGGTACAATCGCTCCGACGACCGGTGAATGCAAGGAAGGGATGGACATATCCTATAAAGGCGTATGGGGGTATCATCCTCTTGTGGTTTCCCTATCCAACACCGGCGAGCCGTTATATCTTTGTAATCGAAGCGGCAACAGCGCCAGCAGTAAAGACGCAGCGGGCTATCTTGACAGGGCAGCCGAGTTGTGCCGTAAAGGCGGTTTTGAGAAGATTCGTTTTCGCGGCGATACGGATTTCAGCCAGACCGCTTATTTGGACAAATGGGATAACGAAGGTATAACCTTTGTGTTTGGGATCAATGCCATGCCCAACCTGGTTGAGATAGCCGAAAACCTGCCCGATACGGCCTATACAAAGCTTTCACGCCCTCCTGAATATACCGTAAAAACAGAACCTCGAAGCAAACCTGTCAATGTCAAAGAAGAAATAGTCAGGCTGCGAGAATATAAAAACATTAGATTGGAGTCGGAGCATACGGCCGAGTTCGAGTATCGTCCTGTCAAATGCGACAGGTCTTACCGGATAGTGGTTCTGAAAAAGAATTTATCCGTGGAAAAAGGAGAGGCTGTTTTGTTTGACGAGATTCGTTACTTTTTCTATATCACCAATGACCGCAGAGCTTCAAGAGCCCGGATAGTCGGCGATGCGAACAACAGGTGCAACCAGGAGAATCTGATATCGCAGCTGAAAAACGGCGTCAACGCGATGCGTATGCCCGTCGATAACCTTGTAAGTAACTGGGCGTATATGGTGATGGCTGCTTTGGCATGGAACCTGAAGGCCTGGTATGCGTTGCTGCTGCCGGTTTCGCCGCGTTGGGATGATAAGCATAGGCATCAAAAGCAGAATATCCTTAGGATGGAGTTCAAGAAGTTCCGCAATTATTTTGTGATGCTGCCGTGCCGGATAGTAAAGACGGGACGCAGACTTTTTTACAGGGTGCTTGGGTGGAATGAATATCTGGAAATATTTTTCCGTGCGTTAGATTGTTTGAGCCGTCCGCTTCGCTGTTGAGTGTAAGGTTTTTGATGTCGGGATACGGATGTCCCGATTCGTGGGAACCCTTGAAAAGTTTGGAAAGCAGATAGAATTATGACAGAGCAAAAATTTGGAAGTTCAGTAGACCGCTGGCGGCTGAG
>DYKF01000344.1 GCA_020722745.1 Caldithrix sp. | reverse complement strand
AAAAAAAGGTGTAGCTTAACGCAACGATATTGTTAGCATAAAAACTATTTTCATACAAAAAATCTGCAAAAACAAAAACTGGAGGGTTTACGAAATCCCTATTTCCTACTACGGCTGCAGTTACGCCGAGGGGGAAAAAATCACCTGGAGGCACGGATTTACCGCATTACTGAGGCTTCTTACATACCGATTCGTGGATTAAACTCTTTAAAACTATTCAGGAAATTCCTAAATCTTCCTGCCAGACATGCCTGACGCATGCCTGGCAGGAAAAGGCTCTTGTCTTAAAGCCCCGAACCTTCAAAAAGCGCCTTTTGAGTCTGGATATCCCAGGTTGTATTCCTCGGAAGGCCTTTTGCCGTTTTGTACCTCAGGACGGCCTGCTGTGAGCCTTTGCCGAAAATGCCGTCCACAGCGCTTTTATAGTAGCCCAGATCAGCCAGTCTTTTCTGTATGATTTTTGCGTCAGACTTCAGGGATGGATTGAGAAAGACCGAGCCGGACGCCAACGGTCCCTCAACCTTGGCCGGCAGGGCAGGTGGGTTTTCCTGGACGGTTTTTGTTTCCTGAGCCTTTCGCTGTTCCTTAACGGGCTCTGTCGGCCGTTCAGCCGTCATTGGCGTCTTGTCCGGCAGGACATCCCGCTGCACTGTTATTGTTCGCCGAGGCTTCTGAAGCGGCGGATTGTAATTCTTCTGATTGGAGAATTTCCCGACCAGCAGACTGCCTTTTTTCCCCTCGGGGGTGTAGTAGGCACTTACATCAAACGTAGCGCCCCAGGAGTCCGGAACAAATTCACCCGCAACGATCGCAACAGGCCAGCCGTCAAAGTTTATAAAACTGGGTTTGACCGTGCTGTTTGCTCCAGCTTCCGTAACTTTTACTTCAAACCTGGAAACATCGGACAGCCTGTCGAGACAGAAAACTATGACCGCAATCTTTTTTTTCTCTGTTTTTCCCGCCTGTGTCAGTTTCTTCCATGCAGAGAGACTCTGATAGGCTTTGTACGCCTCCATCTCCTCCTTGCTCGGGGTCATATCCAATGCATTTTGAAGGGTAAAAGCATAGAGATCTTCGTAACCTGACAACTTCTGTTTTTTCGTAAAGGCGTCTAACGGAACAAAATAGGCCTCGACCCGTGGAAAATAGGGGGCGATACGGGCCACGCCGGCTTTATTGATCGCGATTCCATCGCGGGTTTTTGTGTATTTCGCCGCGAAATAGGTCGATGCCCGACGTCTCATGATATCTTCAAAATGGAAAACCCCCTCCAGCACACCCTGAACGACGCCTTGTCCGGCCTTTGCCGCGTCAAATCCGGTGATATCCGTCAGAATTACATCAAAAGTTTCATAATGAAAAGTTTCCTTTTCCACATCCCGTAAGGCTGCCGGATCAAAGCGGACAAACGGGGTTTCGCCCCTGCGGCGCAATGCGTTGATCATGGCGGCAGAGACAATTTTAATGTCCACAGGTATTTTAGACTTGTCCACAAAAAAACGGTCGGGAAGGTTGATTTTCATTTCCGGCGCTTCAGACCGCCCTTTGAGCTGCTGAAAATCTGTAGCGCACGCCGAAAGAAATAGACAACTCACGCCTATTAAAAGTAACACCCGGCTTACTTTAAACATTTTCTCACCTCTTTGAAAATCAAG
>DYKF01000343.1 GCA_020722745.1 Caldithrix sp. | reverse complement strand
CTGAGCCTGTCGAAGCATCGAGGGGAAGGCAAACTTTTTCAGAGCTTACTTAGACAGCCAGTACGCTTTGCAACTCGAAATCATTTTGCGCAAGCCAGTTTTTATTTCTCACGACGGTTTACTGTTAGCCTCTTCGCTCGGGGCCATACCGCCCGGCAGCGCATTGCGTTCCGGACAAACCCGAAAAATTATTCTGCGGCAAAAAAATGGAAAAAGGAAAGTATGGACTCTCGCGTTTGTCTCCATTCCCTTCGCGCCAAAAGACTCTCTGGTTTCAGAAGTCATCGATCTCCATATTGGTTCCGATTTGAGCGCAAAGCGGTTCTGGCTGTTTACGTTTTTTCTTTTAATATCTTCTATAATATTCATCGCGTTAATTTCCGTTCTCGCCCTTGCGACTAAAATTTCGTATGGAATTACAGGAGCAGCCGAACAGGTAATGAAAGGGATCAGAAAATTTCAGAGGGGAGATCTTTCTCACCGCATCCACATTCCAGAAAAGGACGAACTCGGAAAAATCGCAGGACAGCGGAACGAAATGGCAGGCAGTCTTGACACGACCTATCTGTCGCTAAAAAAAGCAGAGTCCGAGATTCGCAAATATGAGCTCACTCTCGAAGATAAAGTGGAACAGAGAACGCAGGAACTAAGGGAATCCTTAGAGAGAATCCAGAACATGAAAATGCAGCAGGACGCCGATTATTATCTTACAGCCCTTCTGTTGGAGCCGCTTTCCAAAGCTGCATTGAAGGGGGATTACTGGCAGGTGGAATCTTTTCTTAAACCCTATAAATCGTTTAATTTTGGGAAACGACAAAAAAGTATTGGTGGAGACATTTCTATTACCTCGGAAATTCGTATTGGAGCCAAACCATTTCTATTATTTCTGAACGCCGACGCAATGGGAAAATCGATGCAGGGGGCAGGAGGCGCACTCGTGTTGGGGGCCGCACTGCAGTCTCGCCTCGCAGTGCTGCGAGAAGAGCACAAGGAGATCGATCCGGAGAATATTCTCCAGGAGATCCTTTCCGAACTGGACAAAATTTTTATGAGTTTTGAAGGTTACATGTATGCTACGTTCTGCGCGGGAATCCTGTCTTCCAATGGGGATCCCGTCTACTCCGATGGAGAACACCCACCCATGACTGTGCTATCCGGAAACAGTTCTACCTTTCTACCGAGCTGCAGGAATTACAGACTGGGTGGAAACGGAAAGCCGCTCGAGGTGAAACGCGCTCAAATTGCGGACGGAGCTATTCTGATAGGGGGCTCGGATGGCCGCTCAGATGTATTTTTGCCCGATCAACCGGATATTGCGCAATCCATTCCGGATGACTTACTCCATTCTCTGTTTCGAGAGGCAAAGGGAAATCCAGCCACGGTATATTCCCTTCTGTGTCAGCATGGTCGCCCCGCCGATGATTTTACCCTTCTCGCCGTGCATTATTCCAAAGAGAACGGAACATGAAACGAACCGCTCTGCACAACCAGGGAAATCCCTCTTCAACAAAATAATTGTAAAACCCAGAGACATAGCTGACGAATGAGGAGGGGGAGTGCACTTCGTGCAGATTTTGCTTGCAGACCCTGCGGGTCGCGTATCGTTACAACGGCCTGCCGTTCTATTGCTCTTTGTCCCTTCCCTGTAAATTGTAGCAACAATGAG
>DYKF01000002.1:40990-50031 GCA_020722745.1 Caldithrix sp. | reverse complement strand
CCGTAGGGTAAATGCGTAGCAAGCCGCAGGCAAAAAGTCCACGGAGGGACTTTTTGCCTGCGGCTCGTTGCACGTTCAGAGGTTACTTAACAAATATTTTAAATCTACGCAATGATTTTTTGAATAATTATACACTGAGAATTGCAGAGTCCTCCGACCATACCAATTGGGTCAATAAAAAAATGGAGAAAATCAGCGCAGAATCCTTAAGTCTGAAAGCGAAGGCAAAGTCTCTTCGGATCGAAGAAAAGCAGAAGGCCAGCAGACTTCATAATCTTATTTTAGAATACTGGTCCAGGATTCAAAAAGAAACAGATTTTCCTGAAGTTTCATCCTTGAAGAAAAAAATGGAGTCCATAAATTCTTATGATCTTCAGGAACTTATAGATCTCCAATCCATTGTAAAGGCGACTGCAGAATATTTGGACTACTATAATACAATTATAGCAATAGAAACACCACGCGGAGATGGACTGATTCATAAGGCGATAGCTGATCTAATTACAAAAATCAATGAGATTAAAAAGAGTAGCATATCTCTGGGGGGAAAAAAATACAATTGGATGAACTTGTTCAGAAAATGTTGTCTCAAAAAGAATTTATGGAAAACATTTCATCTTCAATTTCAACGAGTACAGATTTTTCCATGAAACACCACCTGATGAAGATAAAAGAAAGCCAAAAAAAGAGCACAGACCATAGTAAAATAGCAGAACTGACCAGGGAAATACATGAATATTCGGCACACATAAAAGAAATGGATGATGCAGCTTATAAGAAAATTTATTCTCGCTTTGAGATCAACGACCTCCCCAAAGAAGCCCACCGCCTGCAAAATATTCGCGATGAAATAAAGCTTACTTATGGAAAAGTAAAGGAAGAATATATTTTCACACAAGTATACAAGGAAGACATTCTTTGGATGCTTTCTGCCTATGCGAATCTTCCGATTAGCCTGCAGACACAGGGTAAGAAATTACAGACGGAGAAAAGAATTTCAAAAAAGCAATATTGGGATTTTTTTACAGCGTTCAAAACTTTGTTCAGGAAAAGAGAGAAAGAAATAAGAGGTCAGAATTTCTGGAAAAAGTATCTGCCTCTTTTGAAAAGATGGGGTATTCATTTGTTTCAAATATGGATACGGAAGAAAAGCATGACATCATTGAAGTGAACACTCCATTTGGCCAAGACTATAAAATTCACGTAAAGGTCGATGAATCCGGACAGATGATTACTCGTTTTGTGAAAGAAGTAGAAAGTATGGAACAAACCGATTACCAGAAACAAAAAGATATTGGAGTCGGCAACAGCTGGTGTAAGGCCTATGAAAATATAATGGAAGATTTATCACAAAACGGGATCCAGTTAGAAGTCAAGATGCTTCAAAAACCAGAGGAGACATGCATCCATTATGTCCATAAGGATGAGAAATCTCAAAGGGCAAAGCACAAGGAAGAAAAAATACTCAACCAGCAAAAATTGTAAAACCGTTGTATCCCTTTAATTGGTTGAGATTTCAGAATGAATTATTACAGTGACCAGTGGAACTTCCGGTTCCAGTATCTGTTAAACTCCTTACACTTGCCGTTCTGGTTTCGGAGCGGTATTTTTTTTGCCACTACACGCAATTTGATATAAACTGTCAATAGATAATTATGAGCATATGTTCATAATTAAAGAGACTTTAAATTTTGTTTAAGGAGACAGATATGACAGCAATTACAGTGAGGGACAACACGGGAGAAGTTCTTAGGGTTCCACTTTTTGGCCAAACCAATAAAGTCGCGTTTATAGACCAGGATCAAAACATTATTGTGGAGAATAATCCAACGGACAATGGAAAAGATCTGGCCCGATACATGGTCAGCCGAGGGGCCCATCGCGTTGTAACGGGACACATGAGTCGCAATGCATGGGAGATTTTGCATGCAGCGGGAGTGCGCGTATATTATTCGGAGCTTAGAAGTATGCAGGATATTCTGGAGGCATTGAGGAGCGGAGAATTATCCGAAATCAATGAGTCCAATTCTGCGCAGTATCTTCGAGAGCCGCGCGGTAGAAACCAGGGCAAAAGAGGAATGCATCACTAGAGAATTTCTGCCTGCGTCAAATGCCATTTTCTCTGATCGGTCGGGGAGAATGGCGCAATGGCCAGAATGCAAAGACACACTTATATTTTCAGCGACTGGATTACTTCCTGGGAAAGTGTATGGAGCAGGTGTAACGCTTTTTCCCAAGTAGATGTAAATTCGCTTTCTACGGGAACTACCACGCCCAAATAAATTTTAAGCTTTGGTTCCGTTCCAGAAGGACGCAGTGCAAACCAGCTGCCATCTTCGAGAAAAAACTTTAAAAGGTTCTGTGCCGGTAATTCTTGAAAGGATTGATTCATATTGTGTGACCAATGGCTTTGAAGTAGCAGGTCGCGCCAGGTGGTTACATTTTGCCCTGCAACGGCTTTGGGCATATTGTTTCGGATAGTGTTCAGCGTAGATTCCATTTGTTGTAAACTATTGCTCCCTTCGAAAAAAATTTCGTGAGTTTCTTCGAGATGCAGCCCGCAACAATGTGCAATCTCCTGCTGCATTCCAAAAAGACCCGTGCCGTATTCTTTTTCGTGCGCAGCAGCCTCGGATAGGAGTCTCAGGGCAGATAAACCGTCTTTATCGCGAAAGGGGGAAACGGCAACTCCGTTGGATTCTTCAAAAGAGATCAGAGGAATGCGGCCAGCTTTTTCTTCTTCCTCTGCTGCCTGTGCCATCCATTTAAATCCTGTAAGAGTTTCTCTATAATGTACGCCAAATCTTTTTGCGATTTTTTGCGCAAGAGGAGTGGAAACAATAGTGCTGATTATCACTTCGTTTCCTGTGAGCATATTTCTGCATTGAAGTTCTCTCAAAAGATACCAGGTCAAAAGCGCACCAATTTCGTTTCCATTCAATATTTGCCATGAATTAAATTGAGCTGGAATGATTGCGCCAACGCGATCTCCGTCTCCATCTGTTGCCAGCAGAAGGTCGGCAGAAATGGCATTGCCGAGGGAAAGAACTTTTTGCAGATTATCAGGGTTCTCCGGGTTGGGTGCCGAAAGATCGGGGAAATTTCCATCGGGTTCAAATTCCTCCTGAACAGGAACTGTCGTCGTGAATCCTGCTTTGGAAAACGCTTTCTCGAAATATTTTCCTGCTGAACCGTGAAGAGGAGTCCAGGCAATTATAATTTCCCGCTCTGGATTTAACGATGGCAGCAGGGCAGAATGTATGTACGAGTTTATGTCCTCTGGAGTGGTTGTATCTACCCCGGAAGAAAATTGCTCTTTATGCCCTCCCTGCTGTATTCCGGCGGTTTCTGCTTCCTCCCAGGATATACTGTCCATCGCATTAGATATGTCTTTATCTAAAGGGGATACAATTTGCGTTCCGTTAGATCCAAAAACTTTAATGCCATTGTATTCATGCGGGTTATGGCTCGATGTAACCATAATTCCAAAATCCGCTTTTTTCTTTTTTGTGATCCATGCAAGCAGCGGTGTTACCGTTATTTCCGGGATAATGCTTATACGGTGGCCCCTGGAAAGCAGAACAGAGCTAATGAGTATAGCAAATTCGCGGCTGTTATTTCTTGCATCGTAGCCCACAATGAAGGAGCTGTTATCCTGCGCGGTTTGTGCTATGGCCAGGGCCAGCCTTGCTATTGTGGTTCTGTTTATTCGGGTTGGTCCATCTCCCATGATGGCACGGACGCCAGCTGTTCCAAATTCAAGCGGTTGTTCTTTTCTTGTCATGTTTTCGCCCGTATAGTAGGTTATATCACATAATCATTGGCTTCCGGATGGCGTGCGCGCGAACCAACTTTTACTACGCTGCGATGAAAGACAACGCTGTGTGGTGGGACAGATTCGGTGAGCCACACATTGCCACCAATCACACTGTTGTGCCCGATAATGGTGTTGCCGCCCAGAATGGTAGCTCCGGAGTAAATGACGACGTTGTCTTCTATGGTTGGGTGTCGCTTTGTTTTGCCGAGTTCTTTCTTTACGCTTAGAGCACCCAGAGTAACGCCTTGGTAAATCTTTACGTTATCGCCTATTGTAGTCGTTTCACCAACGACAATGCCCGTGCCGTGATCCATGAAAAATGCGCGACCAATGGTGGCCCCGGGATGAATGTCTATTCCGGTTTTCTCGTGGGCATACTCTGTCATAATGCGGGGAAAAACCCCAACGCCGAGCCGATAAAATACGTGGGCTATCCGGTGTACGGCAATGGCGAGAAAACCAGGATAAGCCAGTATTACTTCATGGACAGATTCTGCAGCTGGATCGCCAAGATAGCCTGCTTCTGCATCCTGCCAGAGCATTTCGTAAATCTGTGGCAGCTCCTCAAAGAATTGATGCACTGTGGTCCGGGGGTCGCCATGAGACCTGCTTGTTTGCGAAAAGGGCAGTAAGGCCTCGTAGAGTTGTTCGCGCAAAAGAACAATCTCGCGTTCCACCTGCTGGGGTGATCCGTAAGATGTTCGCGACAATATACCCTGAAAAAGTACGTGCAGAACCGATTTCAAAAAATCGACAGCTCCTGCGTTGCCTGCGAAAACGCAGGCCGTGTCCTGCCCTTTTTCGAATATTTTAAGGGCCAGGGTTTGATCAGCAGTTAACGGCGGTTGATCCATAAATTCTCAGCGTGTGAGAAAATGCGTGAGCTCCGCAGCAATCCTGTCAATCGCAAATTCTACGTAATCCAAGTCACGTATTCGCTTTTGGTATTCAAAGATTTTTTGTTCGTACGAATCATAGGAGCGTTTCCCAAGATCCGTATTTTTGGGCATATTTCGCCTGCCCTTGTTTGCCAGTCTTCTTGCCATTGTTACTTCCCTGTAACTGTAATTTTTCCGAGCCATCCATGGCTCGTTATTCTGAACGGACAGAGTTACACACCCGCCAGAATTTTGCTCTGCCTGCGTGCACAAAACATGCTGTGACACACACCATAGCCTACTTGGGTTTGATATCGGTTATCTACATAGAATTTACAGCATTTTTTTATCCTGAACCACTTTTGTGTCAGGCCCAGTATGGAAAAAAATCGAGAACGCTCAAATCCTCCGACAAAAGAATCAGCGAGATGTGAACGTTAAAAATTCGGTTTTCCCGCACAAACCAGCGCTGCCTTGCGTTTTTATACCGGTTCAGTTGCCGCATTCTAACGACGGGATACCCTGCGCGGTAATATCCAGCGCGAACGCGCTTTACCTCGACCATAAAAAAATGCATCTCCTGCTGGATTTCCTTTTTGGCGAGAATATCAATCTCTATGCCAAAGGCGGTGAAGTTGCGCGCGAGCACAATGTATCCGTTTTGTTGCAAGTAGCGGACGGCCTTTTCCTCGCCATGCGTTCCATATGTCCGATTGTTCTGTTGATTATTATTTCCTTCCATATTAGTATAATGTGGAGGAAAATAAAAAAGTTAAGCAAAGAAGACAAATTTTTTCAGCCGAAGAAATCTATAGCTTCTATGAATACGGTCGTCGGGTAAGCTTATTCTCTGAATTTCAATAATGAATCGCGCGCTTTTTCGCCGGCAAATAGCAGCAATGCAGAAAGAATAAAGTCCCAGCGTTCCTTTCCGGCAATAAATATGGGCAGGTCGGGAGTATACAGCAACAGTTCCGTCTGCGAGGCCAGCCATTCAAGACTCTCTTTATTCAGCTTAAAATATCCCGCTTTGGAAAGAGCAGCCAGAATTTTGCGAAAAGATTCTTTTTGTACGCTGATGGGCGACTCCATAAGCTTGCGCAGGTTAAGTCCGGAATCCGAGAGCACGACAGCTTCCCTTAATAGAAATCGATAGGATTCATTGAGTTCATAGGTAAAGCGAAGCCTTTCCAGGAGGAAAGAAAGGGAAACGGCCTGTCCCTTTTCCAGTTGCCAGAAACGTGGCAGGGATTCAGCGTATTGAATTGCGAGACCATATACAATATTTTCGCGAGACCGAAAATAATAGTATAAATTGCCCGGCGAAATCCCGAGCTTTTCGCAAACATGGTTAGTGCTCACCGCTGCACTCCCCTGGGCATTGAACAGAGATAAAGCCGCCGAAAGAATCTTGTCGCGGGTATTTGTTTTTCTTGGCTGTTTTTCCACAATCAATTCCGGTATAAGGAGAAGTTAAATGCATTATCGGAAGAAACATAATTCTGTACAGGAAACTTTTTAGCGGCAAAGTACAGATAGCCGGCTGCAGCCACCATGGCTGCATTATCCGTCGAGAACTGTTTAGGGGGAATAAACAGAGTGTAACCAACTTTAGCCGCATTTTGCTCCAACTTTTCGCGAAGCATACCATTGGCCGAAACTCCTCCCGAAACGACTACACGTCTGATGCTCGAAATGTCTACCGCGTGCTTAATATTTCTGTCAATGCTTTCTATCACTCGTTCCTGGAAGGCCCATGCAAGGTGTTCCCTTGAATACGCATCTTTTTGTTTTTCAAGAAGATACAGGAGTGCTGTCTTTAACCCGCTAAAAGAAAAGCGCACCTCACTGCGGGGCAGGTCGCGCAGGGGAATGGGCAGTGGATTTTCAGTGCTTGTATTATCTTTTTGTGATAGAAAAGAGCGGGCGAGTTTTTCAATCTGCGGGCCACCGGGATAGGGAAGGTTCAGCAATGAGGCGGCTTTATCGAGAGCTTCGCCGGCTGCATCGTCCATGGTATTCCCAATCAATGAAATCGATCCAATATCATCAACGCGGTATATGGCGCTGTTACCACCGGAGATAAGAACACCAAGAAAAGGGAAATCGGGAAGATCTCCACTCAGATAAACGGCCAGTATATGTGCCTCAAGGTGATGCACGGGAATCAAAGGTTTACCAGTAATATCATGAACCGCAAGTGCAGTCTGGTAGCCAACCAGAAGTGAACCGGTCAGGCCTGGTTTTACAGTTACAGCAATGTAATCGAGATTCTGTGGTGATATGCCCGCTTCAGAAAATGCATGCTTCAATAGAAAGGGTATTTTATCGTAATGAGAACGAGAGGCCAGTTCAGGAATCACGCCCCCATAGAGATTGTGCAGATCGATTTGCGAAAACAATGGCTGGCTTAGAATCTCGCGACCATCGCGTACAATGGCAATGGCCGTTTCATCGCAGCTTGTTTCAATACCTAATCCAAGTACGGACACCGGGAACTTAAGAGAAACGAGCGATTGACTGTAAACATGATTTTTCTTTCTCTCATGATTCCCTGCAAAAATCTATCCTATGAAGCGATTCATGCTCGTCGCGCTGCTCCTTTTGGCAGTGGCCTGTTCTTCTTCAAAAAAGCAAGACAAGGCATTGGGAACCTGTAGCGGCCCCGTATTTATTGATGATAACACGATCCAGTTAAGAATTGAAGAGGCCGGATCGCCAGAAAAAATTCCTGACACAATGCGCCGAGAACAGAGCTGTACCAGGGCAGAGGGAAAAATTCCGCTTGCTTTTTCGGAAAGCTTTCCGGACAAAAAAAATATTAGAACGGAAGCCAAAGTCTATAGAAAAGTGTATCTTGAGAACGGTGGATGCGCTTTGCTCGTGCGATATTCTGCGCCGGGGCTTAAGTTGCAAATGGAGACAAAATGAACAAAGTGAATTTTCCCAAAACAGAGAAAATTGAACTGCCGGGAGGCGCAATTGCTGGTGGTGACTCGCCTTTTTTCCTGATCGCCGGCCCCTGCGTTATTGAAAATGAAGAGCTTCTCGAAATCACGGCATCTCATCTGTATGCGATTCGCAAAAAATATCATATTCCCGTGGTTTTTAAATCTTCTTTTGACAAAGCAAACCGCAGCTCTGTTCACTCGTACCGGGGCCCTGGGATCGAAAAGGGTCTGGCCATGCTCCAAGCGGTAAAAGAGAGATATTCTTTTCCCATTTTGACTGATGTTCACTGGCCAGAGGAAGCGGCTCCTGCTGCGGAAGTTGCGGATATATTGCAGATTCCCGCATTTTTATCTCGCCAGACAGATCTCATTATGGCGGCAGCGCAGACCGGTAACTGGGTCAATATCAAAAAAGGTCAGTTTATGGCTCCTCTCGATGCCATCCGCGCTGTAGAGAAAGTGCGCGAAACTGGTAATGAGAAAGTGATGATAACAGAACGCGGATATACATTTGGCTATAACAATCTCGTCGTCGATATGCGTGGAATAGAGCAGATGCGTCAGGCAGGGATTCACGTTATTTTCGATGCAACGCACTCGACGCAGTTACCTGGAGGGGGCGAGCAATCCGGGGGACAGAGGGAAATGGCGTTTCCCCTGGCGCGGGCAGCAGCGGCTGTGGGCATAGACGGATTGTTTATGGAGGTTCATCCCAATCCACCCGTGGCAAAGAGCGATAGTTCCAACCAGTACTATCTTGACAATCTCGATGAAACCTTAAAAGTACTCCTTGCCATCGATTCTATTGCAAAAGGAAGGATATGAAAAAGCTGATTACTGCAGCAGTGTTCTCTGCATTCTTACTCCAATGTGCCTCCGCTCCCCGGCTGTCCGACTCGGAGATTTGTCGCCTTGTGCCAAAATCCGGGGGCGGCTCTGTCTTTGTCGTAGAATCAACAGGTCGGCCAGACTCAGAAGAGGGTTCTTATGTGCGCCTGGTAACAGAGGCAGAGGAAAATGCCCTGCTTTGTGCGCAGCATGTCCCACGCGAAGTAATCGAGAACAAAGAAGCTTTTTCTCTGCGCCGCCTGCGAGAGGGAGAAAGACTTTCCGGAATAGAAACAGAAGCTGGAACGGCCCGCATTCTGGAACGCAAAACAACCAAAGATAACTTTGCAATACTCACGATTGAAGTTGTTCTGCGATAGAACAAAAAGTTCTTGTCAAAACAAGAAAAACTTGGTAGTTTTCTAAGATGGAAGTCTTCTGGAATTTTATGAACTCCACTGGGTTTGCGCTTACCGCGCTGGGTGCATTTTATGGGTATCTTTCTATTCGAACCAGTAAAGAATTTGCGAAACTGAATGAGGAAAGCCATGCCCGCCTGCAAAAGTC
>DYKF01000002.1:0-40890 GCA_020722745.1 Caldithrix sp. | reverse complement strand
GAGGGAAATGCCCGCCTGCAAAAGTCTCTGGATGAGGGAAATGCCCGCCTGCAAAGATCGATTGAAGAAGGAAACCGCCGGTTAGAAACAATCCTTGATAATATGCAAAAAAGATGGGAACAAAGCGATGAATTTAACAAAAGAATGCTCGATCACATCCTCGATAAAGTAGCTTAGGGTAACGTTAGCAAAATTCTATCCTTAGTAGCTTTCATCTGCGGCTTGCTCCCAGTTTACCCTCTTAGTATATAACAGAGCCATCAAAAAAATCGAACGGTTTTTTCGTTATACCGTCACATAATCAGGATTGTGCGGAAAACTGCTTGACCGGAAATCCAATTCTGTCAGGTATAGTTTGGATGGCCAAGGGATTACCTCAGGCACAACCGTAGAATTACTTAAGGAGAAACTATGAAAAAACTTATTGGTATTGCTGTGCTCTCTGTTGCTGCTATCACATTCAGCGCTTGCACTTCAGCCGCTCAAAAATCCCAGCTTCAGGGCAAGGTAGAAAACTACCAGACCGAAGGCTTTATCGACACTGCTACTCTGCAGGTTAAAGGTCTCGGCGCTCCAGCTCCCGATGCTAAAGGCTTTGTTAAAAGAAGAACTCAGTCTAAAGAAGCTGCTCTTCTTTCTGCCCAGAAGCGTGTTATCGAAATGTGTGTTGGGGCAAAAATCAGCGCTGCATCCGGCTCTGATTCCGGTGAGTCTACCGGTATCGCCATCACCAAAGAACTTGAAGGTGTAATGAAAGGCGGACAGATTGTTCAGGAAAGCTATGACGGCGATGATAACTGTGAAGTTGTATATCGCGTTTATTCCAAAAACATCCAGAAGCAGTGCGAAGCCCTTGCCTCCAGCAAAGACTTCCGTTAATTCAACGGGGACACTACAAGCTGAAAAGGCTCCTGCGGGGGCCTTTTTTTGTGTTCAATGTATGCTTGTACACATGGCTGACTTATGTTTCGAGAAAAGCAATCCCTCGGCCAGAAGTTAGTGCGCGATGGAGTTATTACCGAGCAACAGTATAACGATGCAGTAGCACTCGTAAAATCCAGAGGAGAGGGTCAGGTTGGATCCATCTTCCTTGAAAGAGGATTAATTAGTGAACTGAAACTACTCGAATATCTTACGATGAACCATGGGCGGCCCAAGCTCGGGGAACTTTTAGTGGCAATGAACGTTGTTAAAAAAGAAGTTATTGTAGCGGCCTTGAAAAAGCAGCAGGAAACCGGGGAAAAGCTGGGAATGGTGCTCATCAATGAGGGGTACATAGACAAGGCAACTCTCGTAAAATATCTTACTCTTCAAGCAAAAACTCTTCTTACCAGAATGGAGAATGCTATTTCTGGCGATAAAGAATTTATCAAACGAAACAGTTATCCATATCAGTTCATTGACAGTATGAAGGGAGCAGACAATTCGGCAGAATGAATGAATCCCTGAAAGACAAAGAAGGAACAGCCGAAGAGGCCGGTAAGCTGGGCCTTTTCCCTTACGAGTACGACCGCATTTGCGAAAAACTGGGTCGTACACCCACCTTCACCGAACTGGCCATGTTTTCCGGCATGTGGTCAGAGCATTGTTCCTATAAAAATTCCATCTTACTTCTCAAGACCTTATATTCCAGTTCTGACCGGCTGCTCGCCAAGCCTGGCGAAGAAAACGCAGGAGCGCTGCGCCTGAACGATAAGCAGGCTGTCGTCTTCAAAATAGAATCCCATAATCACCCCTCTGCATTAGAACCATACCAAGGGGCTGCTACTGGAGTAGGCGGAATCATGCGCGATATTTTTACCATGGGGGCCCGCCCTCTTGTTTCGCTCAATTCGCTGCGTTTTGGCCATCCCGATAACAGTCGCAATAGATACCTGCTTCGGCAGGTTGTAAAGGGAATCGGCGATTACGGAAACTCGCTGGGTATTCCGGTTGCCGGGGGAGAGCTTTTTTTTCACGATTCTTTTTCTAAAAATCCCCTCGTCAATGCCATGACTGTGGGTATTGCTTCTGTAGAATCCATGGCATCGGCCCGCGCTAAAGGCCCCGGCAATCTTGTCGTATATGTGGGGGCAAGAACGGGGCGAGATGGAATTCATGGTGCGAGCTTTGCTTCTAAAGAACTATCGAATGAATCAGCAGAGGAGCGCAGTGCCGTTCAGGTTGGCGATCCATTTATGGAAAAGCTCGTCATGGAGGCAACGCTGGAAGTAATCCACAAGAAACTCGTAGTATCCATTCAGGACATGGGGGCTGCGGGGCTGGTAAGTTCCTCGAGCGAAATGGCAGCATCTGGTGGAGTTGGGATTGATCTGCATACGGACAGAATTCCCGCTCGAGAAGCCAATATGCAGCCGTTTGAATTTCTTCTTTCAGAAAGCCAGGAGAGAATGTTGATTGTGGTGGAGCCGAACAAATATGATGAGTTAAAGGCTGTCTTTACAAAGTGGGAGCTCGAGGCGGCAGAAATTGGGACGGTGACAGATACAGGTCTGCTGCGAATTTTTCACCAGGGTGAACTGTATGCATCCGTACCGGCTTCTTTGCTCGCCAAAGATGCCCCCCGCTACGAAAGAGAAGTAAAAGAGCCCATTCTTCCCCAGGCCGAAAATCATGAAATAAAAGACTTTGCCAATGCAATTTCTCAAAAGAAAGAGGCGTCAGCAAAGGATATTCTAATGGCGATTCTTTCCCATGTTAATATTGCCTCAAAGAAACCTTTATTTAGACAATACGATACAGATATCGGATTAATGAGAAAAATCGGGCCTGGACAGAATTCCGGCGTGTACCGCGTTCCGGACAGTAATCAGGCTCTTTCTGTAACAGTAGACGGAAACAGTTTTTATATTTCTATTTCTCCGTATGAGGGAGTTCTCCACACTGTGGCAGAGGCTCGCAGAAATATCATCTCCAGCGGTGCGACCCCCATAGGTATAACAAATGGTCTCAATTATGCTAATCCTTTCCGTCCAGAAAATTACTATTTCTTTGAAAGGACCATACGTGCCATGTCTCATGCTGCCGAGACATTTAAGCTTCCGATTACTGGCGGAAATGTTTCCTTTTACAATGAGTCAGAAGATGGTCCCGTTTTGCCAACACCTATGATTGGCATGGTGGGTCTGCTGGAAAATCACGAAGATGCTCTGCCGGCAACAGCAAGTCCTGGCACAGCACTCTATCTCGCTGGGCAATTTCTTCCCCTGCTCTCGGCTTCCCAGTATGCGTGGATACTGCGCGGATCACAGGGTGGGCCATTGCCGCAAATTGATTTGGCAGAAGAAGAAAAGTCAGGTGAGTTTATTCTTCGAGCTAATGCTCTAAACCTGTTGCAGGGAGCTACAGACCTTTCTGGCGGGGGAGCGATGGTTGGTGCGTTGCGCATGATCTTTGCCGGTCGCGAAGTCCTGCGAAACTCTATGGGCTTAACAATCCATCCTGCTTTTTCACAGAGCGAGAATGCGGATAAATTATTATTTGGTGAAACGGCGCATACATACCTCGTTGCTGTTATTTCCAGCAAGGAAGCTGATTTGTTAAGTCTTGCGGAAACACAAAAAGTTTCCGTACAGAAATTTGCAGATGTTACAGATAATGGAAGCCTGACTATAGGATCCATTAAGATGGACGTAGCTGATTTGCAGCAAGCCTGGGAGACCGGTCTGGAAAAATATTTCAAATGATCTGGCTTCTCGTTGCGCATCCCAGAGAAATTCATGGTCTAACGGATTGGCTCAAAGAGAAAAAAAAATTTAAACTGATTTTTACGGGCATAGGTCTCCTCGATTCCATGGCTAAAGTTGCCATGGAGCTTGCCCGAGCGGAACAAAAGCCTTCCGCCATGATTCAACTGGGTACGGCAGGATTTTTAGATAACGGTGCATTATTTGATTGCACCTTGAGCCACAGATTTGCCATGCCCTTTTACCGTTCCGAAGAAATTCCCGAATTCATGCATCCCCTCTGGCAGACTAAAATTCCGCCTGGCATGGAGACAATGATTGATTCTAAAATCATATATTCCACTTTTGGAATAACAGTCGATGAATCGTGGCTGCTGGAGTCACTTCCTCTGTTTCAGAAGAAGACATCCACGGAAATGAATGAGTACTGGGAAAACATGGAGGCGACGGGACTTTCGTATTTAGCGGCAAGAGAACAGATTCCCTATGCGGCCCTTTTGTGTGTCACCAATAAGGTTGGAAAAAACGGCAGAAAAGACTGGTGGCAAAACCAAGAAAAAGCCGGAGAGCTTCTTCTGGAAAAATTGGAAAAAATATTTCCCTGAACAGCCGTCAGGGTATGTAGCGAACTTTATAACGCAAAAAAAGTTCGTGCCCCCTTCGCTCTGATGACACAAGTTTTAGTGCTACATTATTTATGAAACTTTTTCCCGAAAATATTCGGTCGCTGGTGAATCCACTCCATAGAGACGGAATAATTGTTGTGTAGACTTCGTTGATAAGTTTTTCTTCCAGGAAAAAGTGATTCAGTGTAGGCCCGCCTTCGAGCAGAATTTTTGAAATATTCTTATTCCGATAGTAATCAACAATATCTACTATGCTCTTGAACTGTAATATTTTCCAACGCCTTGCTTTTTCAGACGGGCTTTGAATCAGGGCATCTATGGTTTCTGGCACGTTAGATTGCACCCAAAATTCTCCTGGGGGATGGGGAGAATTGAATATTCTTAAATTTCCGGCAATTTTTCGCAAACCGTCAGACAGTATCACTACAGGAGTGGGGTGATGCAGAGAATCTGGCTGATTCCTGATAAAAAGATTTGGATTATCCTTTTCTACGGAGCGGCGTGATACAAGGACAACTTGGGCCCAGCTGCGCAACCTGTCCATTCTTCTGCGGTCTTCGCTACTTGTGGTTGCCCAGCCGGATTCCTCCCGATACGTATGACCATCGAGAGTTTGGGCCATGTTAAGTTTTATAAGCAATTTGGGCTCTCCTCGACAAAGATTAAATTGACGAAGGGATTTTTTTTGAGGTACAGCAGATTTACAGAGTGAATTTTCTCGCGCATTTTTTTTACGCGTTGTTTTGTTAGTTCTCCTCCGTGTGAATAAAAAATTCGCTGAAAAGCATCGCGAAGGGTTTCCTGTTTTTCCGCGAGAAGTTTTTCGCTGGAAGTACCAATATAATTAAAAGAAAGGAGCTCCATGGAATCCTGCTGCACGACGACAGTACAGACGCCGGTTTGAGAAAGTTCTTTGCGTCTGTAGTACAGAACATCTTCCGTATGGATTTCTCCCTCTTCAATGAAGCCAATTTTGGGCTGGAAGCGTTTCACGGATGTAAGGGATTGAGTGAGATCATACAAATTGCCGGATTCAATACGGAAAACTTCTTTAACTCCATGCATTTTTTTTAACTGCATGTTTTCCAGGGAGGCAAAATGAATCGGGTCGCCATGGATAGGAACCACGGTAGATGGCTTTAACCATTCTACAAGTTTTCGTATATCATCTTTTTTGCCGTGCCCGGAAGAATGCATTTTCAGGTCATCCCCATCAATTCCAATAATTTTTACATTTTTTTTAGCCAACAAATTTAGGGCTTCAAAAATTCCGCTTTCATTTCCTGGAATCATGGAAGAAGCAAATATCAGAGTATCGTTTTCATTGAGAGAGAATTTTTTCAATTCGTCGTGGGCCAGTCTGTAAAAAGAAGAACCTTCCTCTGCCTGGCAGCCTGCAATAAGCCATACGGAGTGCCTGTTTCTCGGAGATGGATCGCGAAGCTCATGGACAGGTGTATCGAATTCTCCGGCTTCGTATGCTGCTCTAAGATGATTTTTTAACGAAAAGCCCTGTAATCCCACCCTGCGACCGTGTTTGGCTGCAATGTCAAAAATGCTGCGAATTCTTTCAACCTGCGAAGAAAATGTTGTAATAAATATGCGTCCGCTCACATGGCTGATTACTTTTTCGAGATTTTCTTTGACAATGCTTTCGGACTCTGCCAGCCCTTTCGAAATGGCTCCGGTAGAGTCTACAAAGAGATAGTCTACTGGTGCGAAATTTTGCAGACTTTCAATAGAAAATCTTTTTTCATTGCCGTCGGTCTTAAAATCTGCAGTCCAGAATATTTTTCTTTGAATTTCTTTAATTTCAACACCAAGAGAATATACCTGAGGAATGGAATGCGGTAAAAAGAAAAAAGAAAAACGGACAGGGCCCAGGGTAACAGACTGATTTTGATTGATTTCAATAAAGGAAAACCTGTCTTGTACACCATTGTCTTTAAGGCGGGCCCTTAATAGTGACATGGTATAAGGCGATGCATAAATGGGTAGTTTATCTGGCAGGAGGTCCGCAATAAACGGAAATGAACCAATGTGGTCCTCGTGCGCATGAGTTAAAAACACAGCGGTTGGGTTGCTGCTGGTAAGCAGTGTTAAATCAGGGAGTTTTTTATAAAGGCCAGGCGTGTTGTGATCAGGAAAGGCTATTCCAGTATCGATCCAGAATTGTTGTCCTTTATAGGCTAACACCGAAAAGTTTCCGCCAAACTTTCCTATGCCTCCTCCAGAAGCGAGTAGAAAGCCCTTCCCCTGAAGCCGCTGTTTGAGTTCGTAATCGACAAATGGCTTACTGTCTGCCTGTGGAACCAAAGCCACCCTCCCCGCGTTCTGAGTCAGAAAGTGCTTCTTCCTCCCAGTCTATTTCAATGGTTTTTTCCAGAAGGAGCTGCGCAATGCGGTCACCATTGTGAACAGAAAAAGATTTGGGACCAAGATTTATAAGAATTATTTGAACCTCGCCTCTGTAATCAGAATCAATTGTCCCCGGCGTATTCATAAGGGAGACGCCATATTTAAGTGCAAGGCCAGAGCGGGGTCGTACAGAAAGCATGTATCCTTTCGGCACTTCTACTTTAAGTCCTGTTGAAATAGCGCGTATTTCGCCGTGCTTAATGGTGATGGGTTTTACAATATGGGCCCTGACATCGTATGCGGCGGACCCAGCTGTTTGCCGGGAGGGTATTTCTACATCGGGATACAGTTTTTGAAATTTTACGATGACTCCGGCCATATTTCTTAAAAAGTAAATACAAGATGTGTTGACAATCAAAAATAACCGGGATGCCGTCTCAGGGAGAATGGAAAACTGTAGAAATAATAGTCGATGCAAGTGGGCAGGGGTACAGAATTGATCAGTTTTTATCTCAAAAATATTCCATAATCTCCCGATCCGACTGGCAAAAGCGGATTGCAGGTGGACTGGTTACAGTGAACGGCAAACCGGTAAGGTCCTCCCGCAAGCTGAACACCAACGAAGTGATAGCCTTTCGGTTTTTTCGCGATGCAGAGCCAGAAGTAAATACCGATTACTCCATCGTCTATAAGGATTCTTCTGTGCTGGTAATCGACAAACCCGCCAATTTGCCCGTTCATCCATCTGGACCTTATTTCCATAATACTCTCACCGAGCTGCTTCGAGAAAAAGATTTGTTTTCTGATAAGGTTCATCCCGTTCACAGATTGGACAGGGAGACATCTGGACTGCTCGTCTTTGCTGTAAATGCCAATGCCGCCAAAATATTGCATGCGTCCATGCTCAAGGGTGAAATCACGAAGGAATACAGGGTTATTGTGGAAGGGGCTTTCCCCGCTGCCCTTTCTGCTACCGGTTTTTTAGACCAAGATACGATTAGTCCTGTTCGCAAAAAAAGGCGCTTTTTTGCAGAAGTGCAAAGTGACGAGTCGGAGACTTCCCATACCGATTTTTTTGGGGTTCAAAAATGTGGGCCAGTTTCGCTTCTTAGAGCGGTTCTGCATACGGGAAGAATGCACCAGATACGCGCCACTCTCTTTTCTCTTGGGTATCCTGTTGTTGGTGACAAATTGTATGGTGTCGACGACACAGTCTATCTGCGCTTTATTGAAGATGCGTTGACCCCTGAGGATGGAATAAAAAATCGGCTGAACAGAACTGCATTGCATTCATCCGGCCTTGGTTTTATTCACCCGGAAACAGGAAAGCGCATCGACTTTGAGTCCGTTCTTCCGTTGGAGATGGAGCGTTTATGTCATGAATTGTCGTGAAATTTTTTTGGCTGAAAACGGATAAGCGGCTTATACTGGGGTGGTTATGAACTAAAAAGTCCACAGAGAGACTTTGCAGGCGTTACCAAAAAATACTTACAGGAACTCCCGCAGGGGGTTTCCCGTAAAAACAGGAATAATGAATGAGTGAAGAAATTTGTTGCAGTCTCGCGGATGTGCAAAGCAGTGCGGATGACAGGCAGATAGCCATCGATAAAGTTGGAGTAAAGGGAGTTCGCCACCCTATTCGCATTCGCGATAAAAATGCAGAAGAACTGAATACAGTAGCTACGTTTAACATGTACGTGTTTTTACCCCATAATTTTAAAGGCACGCATATGTCACGCTTTGTCAGTGTTATTAATGAGCAGGAGAAATACATTTCTGTGGAAAGTTTCAAAAATATGCTGCCAGATATGCTCAAGCGTCTCGAGGCAGAAGCAGGAATTATTGAAATGTCATTCCCTTATTTTGTAAAAAAGAAAGCACCTGTATCGGGCGTAGAAAGCTATATGGACTACGAGATCCAGTTTACGGCAGAAAGAACCCTCGATAAAACTCTCATGAAACTACGAGTAGTCGTTCCCGTAACAACACTCTGTCCCTGCTCCAAAGAAATTTCTCAATACGGTGCTCACAACCAGAGATCCCATGTTACAATTCACGCCACGATAGACGAGTCTAAACATACCTTGTGGATAGAAGACGTTATACGAATGGCAGAAGATTCAGCCTCCTGCGAATTGTATGGCCTTCTGAAACGAGTCGATGAAAAGCACGTCACCGAAAAAGCCTATGATAATCCCAAATTTGTAGAAGATATAGTTCGCGATGTTGCGCTGCTCCTGAAGCGGGATGAACGCATTCAGTCTTTTGTAGTAGAGGCAGAGAACTTTGAGTCGATTCACAATCACTCTGCTTACGCTCTTATACAGGGGTAAGCGGAGGTTTGGTAGAACCAGCAGAATTTTCTGATAAGAATGCTGCTGCGTTCTATTTTGCAAGATCGTTAATTTTTGCCATCATGCCTTTTAGTCCACTCACTCGGTTGGGCGAAAGGTTTTCCAGCAGTCCGGTTTTTTCAGGCAGTTCAAACGTGTAGCTGGCTGCCACATCAGCGGGGGCTCCATCTATGGTATGCAGAAGCATGGCAACTACGCCTCTGGGCATAGCTGCATCTGCGTCGGCAAAATACTCAATAGAATTTCCCTGCTTTTTTGCAGAAAGCCATACACGCGACTGGCATCCTTTTACAAGATTTTCATCTGTTCTGTATTCCTCTGGCAATGGCTTTAACTGATTTGCATAGTCTGCAATATATTCAAAGCGCTCGTTCCAGTCTGGCAGAAACAAAATATCATCCACCAGAGACTGCTCTTCCTCTTTGCATTGTTTATGTGTTTTCATGCTGCTTCCTCCCATTTTCTATTTACCTTGAAAAGCTGCTCCGCCTGCCATATTCTTGGATCCTGCATACCAAAAAATCTGGCAGCTTCCAGAAGTTGACTTACGCGATCAAACCTGTTGAGAGAAATATATATCTCCATCAGCTGAGCAGCATTTTTTTCGTTGGATGGTTCGCGCAAAAATAATCTTTCGGCAAAGTCCGCAGCCGAATGAAGGTTGCCCAGCTTTTTCTGGATTATTGAATAGCGAAATAGAATTCCGGAATCGCCTGGACGCAAGGCGAGGTACTCTTCCATAAGGTTTGCTGCCATGGGATAATTCAATTGTCCCAGATGAGCATAGATTCTTTCTTTCAATAGTGCCGGATTATTTCCGTGATCTTGTTCTTCCAACAGGGCTAAAGCTCTACCCGGGAAACCAGCTCTGCGGTGTGCTTTGGCCAGCTGGATCAGAGAAGAAACAGCTTCCTGTTCATCTGGCCTCTGGCTGCCTTCTGTATGAGCTACTTTGATTATCGAAAAGTCGTCCAGAATTTTGGCCTTTTCAGCAACCATGTCATAGTATTGCAGAAGGCTTGTTCCTGGATTTTGTTTTACTATATCGAGAAAGAAGTCTTCTCCGGTAAGAATCTCGTTCTCTCCATGCGGAAGTACTTCATCTTTTCCATCGGATCCAAACAAAAGCGCTCCTCCCGGGCTTAGCTGGTAAATCTGGATTCCAAAAAATGCAGGCTGCATTGGATTCCCTGCCTTATAGAGAATATTTTCTGAATAGCTTAATCGAGCAGAGTTGTTTTGGAGTACGATGGCATGGGGATGTTCAGCATTGATATAATACAAAAGGGCTGACTGTGTATCGGCAAGCCCAAGGACAAAACTAATCAGCATGGATCCGTCAAACGCAGAAAAGGCATTTTGCAGATCGAGAAAAGTGTTTTTGATCCACCGCTCCGGATGCTGGTTTTGCGCCGATGTATTCTTCATCGTGCGTTCTACTACGGCGCGCAATACAGATCCAAAAACGAGGGCTCCCGCAGCTCCCTGGAGAGATTTTCCCATGGCGTCTGCGTTTGCAAAAACAATGTAGTGGCGCTTGCGCAGAATTATTTCATAGACGGCATTCAGGTCGCCCCCTATTTCCAGATTTCGGTTTTTAAACTGGAATGCAGTTTTCTGTATGGAGGCAGAGTCGATACGAATTTTTCCGCGCACAAGGGAAGAACCGGTTAATGGACGAATCAGCAGAGACGTTAGAAAATAGTCTCCATCCTGTTTTTCTTTGAGTGCCTGAATTGTTTGCAGATTTTCTTTGAGAGCCTCGGTGCGCTTTTCTACCAGCGATTCCAGATTTTTGTTCATTGATTCTATATTTTTGTAAAGAGAAGTAAAATAAGAAGTGAGTAGAATGGCGACAGCAAGAAGAAAAATCAAAAACGCCAGAGGGGCCATTTTAATCTGGGGCAAGGCCGTAATGGTAGAAAGTATATCGTAAATGGTGGCAAACAATAAAAAAATCAATCCTGCAAAAATAACGCGTCCACCCTCCTGCCTTTTCTTCATTGCAAAATAAGACATTGTCAGAAGGTAAAGAAAGGCAGCTGGCAGCAGACCCTGCCAGATTCTCAATAAAACTATCGATTGGCTGTAATTCAGAAATAAGCCAAGCAAAGACAAAGAAAGGCTGGCGTCTTTCAGTAATAATCCAGCGACTATGCTTTTGCGTTGAAAAAATTCAGAGAGAAAAAGATAGAATAGTGCGGTCATTACGAACAAAATTGAAAACTCTGCTTTAAGTAGAATGAGTTGGGAGCTTACTCCCGGAATTTCTCTCATCACTCCAGATGCAAACCAGTAAGCCGAAAAGGAAAACAGGAACAGGGCAAAGTACAGATTGTAGACCAGATTTCTCAATCGCTGAAACAAAATGAGATGATACACGGCCACAGAAAAAAACAGAATGAGAAGTCCGTTTTCGAGAGAGCGTTTCCATATTCTATTTTCCATGAGAACCTGCAGTTCGCCTGTTTGCGGTGCAACTGAGGGAAATACAATGGGGTTCGCAGAGTTACCAGCAAGCTCTACAGTCACGGTGTTTTTCCCCGTGTGAAGAATGCCTTGTGGCAATGCAGTCAAAACCTGGTAGCGGTAATGCATGTTAAGCGGGTTGGATTCTCCCTGGAAAAAAACAGGGACATCGTTGATGAGGATGGTAGAAGCTCCGGAAAAAGGACCAGCCTTCAGGGCTGGCTGCGACGGCACTTGGTTTAATTCTACGATATAGCTCCGGGAATCCTTTGTGGCAATCACGTCCTGGGCGGATGAATACCAGTGGAAGGCAAGACCGACTGCTACGGCTAAAGCAGGAAAGAGTATGTTGTAGTTAATATGTTTCATACTCTGTTAATGTGTTTTTTTTTCAATTTTTTCTTCTGATTTTGAAAAAAAATTGAAAATAGACTATTTTTTTAACAAAGTAGTAAGAAACTGCAGTAACAGTGTTTTTTTAAGGGTTGAATCAGATGTTTCTTTTAAGCGTCTGTCAAGTTTCAGCAGCGAGTATAATACTTTTTGGTTCTCCTCCGGAGAATACATTTTCATGGCGGTGCGCATGCGCTGTTCATTCTTTTGAAAGAAAAAGCTGGAAGTAGATCTAAGTCCAGATAATTTGTGAAGTTCTTCACCAGAATAACCAAGGCTCTGGTAGGTGCGAAAGCGAAACAGTTCAGAAAAAAATTTTGCCCAAAGCCCCAGAACCATTTTTTCATCTTTAATTTTCTGGTGTTGCATTTTTTGAATGGCTTTTGAAATTCTTCTTTCGGCCATGTTATCGACAATGCTGAAAATAAGATCGCCTTCCATGCTTGTGCAAATTTCCTGCACATCATCTTCAGAGATTTTTTTTTCTTTTAGATTATAAAGCATCAGACGGTTTAGCCCTGCAACGGCCTGGTTTGCATCGAATGCGCTTTTTTCTGCAAGGAGAGACATTGCCTCAAGAGTTACCTGAAAACCGGTTTGTCTTGCCTTTTGAAAAAGGTATTCAGGCAGATTTGTTTCTCTCAGTTTTTTTTCTTGGAAGATGAGCGCATTGTTTTCAAAGAATTTTACTTTTGCAGGAATTTTTTCCCCATCAAATTGAAGGAGCAAAAAGGTAGTGTCTGGAATATTGGGCAGGTCGCGCTCAAAATAGGCTCGGACGGTTGCATCCGAATCAATTTTTTTGAGGAGATTATCTGCATGCCGCACGAACAAAATGCGCAGGCCGGAAAACATGGGAATGGTGCTCATTTCGGCATGGAAGGCAGATGTATCTGCCTCTAGCCCATTTATTTTAATTTCTTCGACGGGCTCCGATCCTGCAAAGGACTTCTGGAGAACTGAAAAAATTTCATCGGCAGTAGAGACAGAATGTGTAAAGCTCAGAATTACCTGCGGCTTACTTTTCCGCAGTGCCTTCTGTAATTCATCTATGGAAGCAATCGGGGTAGACATTACTGGAGAGTTCTATTGGGCGGTGGTTGAGAGCCCGTTTCGATTACGCCGTGCTGTTCCTCGTACTTGCGTATGTTGTCCTGCAGGGCCATCATCAATCGCTTCGCATGGGAGGGGTGAATAATCACGCGGGACACGAGTTTACCAAAAGGGGCTGGTTGTTGTTGAATAAAAAGGAAGTCTATTAGAAATTCCTCCCGGCTGTGCCCAATATTCGTCACATTAGCGTAAACGCCTTTCATGAGCTCGGGTTCCAGTTGTATTTCTATTTTGCCATCCTGCATATCGTTCCTCGCAGACATAGGACATGTCTTACGCATGGAAAAGGTGCGGCAAGCCTTTTCATAAATCCCTGTGGACAATCTGTGCTTGGGTGGGAGAATTGTCCATGCATCGCAAACTTCTTATTCTGATTTCTCTGATTCTTCCGCTGGCGACCTATGCGGATTCTGCCGTACTTGAGTTCCAGAACAGAATAGAGAAACGGGTTCTATCCAATGGAATACGGGTCATTGTATCAGAAAACGCTGTGTCGCCCGTATTTGCCGGCTACCTTAAAATTGGCGTGGGTTCTGCCAATGAACCTTTTGATAGTGCGGGTGCTGCTCACTTTCTGGAACATCTCTTGTTTAAGGGAAACTCCGAACTTGGCACAAGGGATTATACAAAAGAAAAAGTATATCTTGACCAGATTTTTTTAGAAGGTGAAAGGTTAGATGCTATAAACCGTAGACTGGCAGATCCCCTGTTAACCGAAATAGATAGAAAGCGATTGTCAGAGAAAAAAGAAGTCATTGAGAAAAGGCTTTCCCTCTTTCAAGATAGAGCGGCAAAATATGTGATTAGTGAACAAGACTCGTTGATCTATTCGGAAGCCGGTGAGATGGGATATAATGCATATACTTCATCCGATTTTACTAATTATCAGATAAAATTACCGGCGAACCGACTTGAACTTTGGATGGTGATGGAATCGCGTCGTTTTCAGGCTCCCGTGTTTCGGGAGTTTTACAAAGAAAGAAAAGTGATTGCAGAAGAGCGCCGAATGCGCTACGATTCTCAGCCTTCCAATCTTCTCTATGAACACTTTCTCACAACTGCTTTTGGAATGAGTCCGTATGGCAAACCCGTCATTGGTTTTGGGAGTAATATACCCAATCTGACATATAACCAGGTGGATTCGTTTTTCCGCGAAAACTATGTGCCGTCGCGCATGGTAATTTCCGTTATTGGCGATGTAAATGCAGAAGAAGTTTTTGAACTGGCAGAAAAACATTTCGGTAAAATCCAGGGGCGCGAGCCTCAGGGTATGCCACCCATTGGGTTTGATAAAATGCCAGGGGAAAAAAGAGCGGCGTTATCTGTTGCAGGAAATCCAGTTCTCATAAAAGGGTGGACGAGACCACCTGTTTCCCATCCAGATGCCATTCTGTTTGACATCCTTTCAGAAATTCTTGCCGACGGCCAAACATCAAGACTCTATAAAAGGCTGGTAACAGAAGAAAAGCTTGCTTCTTCGGTTTCTGCTCATAGCGGAGTGCCTGGCGAAAAACTCGAGAACCAGTTTGCCTTGTTTGTCTCTGCATACAGAGAGGAAGATTATCCGCTCATTGAAAAAGTTATCGCAGAGGAATTGTCAAAAATTGTGCTGCAAGGAATTGATCAGAGCGAACTTACTAAAATTAAAAATAACTATCTTGCTGGAACATACAGCACGATGGAAAAAAATGCAGGTATAGCGGAGATGTTATCTTACTATGAGGTTATTACAGGGGATTACAATAATTTTTTCAGAGCCATAGAAAAAGTAAAGGGCGTAGATTCGGATCAGATTATCACGATAGTAAAACAGTATTTTGTTAAAGAGAACGAAACTACGGTTTGGTTAAACAATCCGGATCAACGTTCAAAATAAACTGCTCGTAAAATTCTGTGCCGGTATCAGCTCCAGAGAAACCAGAAGGTTTAAGGTTATCCATTTGGTCTTTGTAAGCATTGGTAAAATTTCTTGAAACAGGCTTGTATGACCAGTGCCATTTTTCTTCGTTATACCCATACGTAAATGCCCCTGGGTTTCTCTTGTCGGGCGTTCCCTGGTACGGCTGGCAAAATCCAAATCTGCTGGCGTTCTGGGTCAGCCACGTATAGGCCTCTTTGCCTTTGCCTGTTTCCCAGCTGCGGTTTAGGAGAGAATCGGGCTGGTTGTTTTTGCTGAAAGCAATGTCAAAGTCTGTTCCCCAGTGATGGCGCGAAGTTCCAGGCATGGAAGAATAAGTGAGTATGGCAAGAATTTTGTTTCTGGGATTTTTTTCTGTGCTTAAATCCTTTCCCGCCACTTTTGTTTTTCCGGTGAATTTGTTATCCCAGATACGCTTTTGGTCAGCAAAAGATCGGTATCCGGACAGAACAAATAAATCTATGCCGACTTTTTTGGCCTCGGCCCTCATCTCCTTGAATTTCACAAGAGTCTTTGCCTCAAGTTTTAGTCCGGAGCGAGTAGCCATTTCTGCTGGAACCTGTTCTAAATTGGAGGTAGATTGTCTTCCCGTAAGAGAATCCGGTGGAATAGAAAGCGGGGGCTCAAGTTTGCCGTTGTCCGCCCCCATAGAGATAAGCAAACCAGATCCAAGCAGAATAGGAATAGCAAGAAAAAAATATCTCATAAGGCCGGGAGGCTTGCCAGAGCGGAATCCTCAGATTCAAAAATTTCGAATAGAGAGGTAAGCTCAATTACGTCGAAAATTCTTTTTACGGCAGGTCTAAGATTGCTGATTTTAAGGGAGCCGCCTTCGTCCTTCAGGCGTCTTAACAGAGCAATAGCTACGCGAAACCCAGAGGATGACATGTATTCAACTGCTTCCATATTTAACACCAGATAGCGAAGCTTTTCTTCTTCGATAAGTTCCATGAGATGTTCTTCGATTTGGCCGGCCACAGCTACATCGAGGCGTCCCTTTAAATACACAATGGCTTTATGTCCATCAAGTTTGCGGACTTCAAAATTATCCATTTTACCCCCATTCCAGCGGAATATTCTAACTTACGCTATAATCGGCATGCTTTGTCAAACAAATTTCAATAATTCTAAAATTCAGAGGTTACTTAAGTAAGCTCTGAAAAAGGTTGCCTTCCCCTCGATAAACCATTGCTTCGCAATGGCACTCGGGGCGGGCTCGCTCGCTTCGCGTTCAGAGCTTACTTAAATAGGTAAGAAATTCCGAGAAAACCTTTTACGTCAAACTCCGGCTGGTTTACTGTGGCATCTGCATCTGCATATTTATAGGTAACACCGTCTCCATTTGTGCGAGGGTTATCGTCTTCATTGTCGGGAGAATAAAAATAAGTACCGTGGCCAGACAGTGTAGATGAAAAATAATAATCTGCTTCCAGATTAATGTTGAGAACAAAGTGCTTGCTAAAGCGAACAAAACCCGCAAAGCCAGCACCCCACCCCATTGGATTTGTTGTTACATCAAAGTCTTCGTTATCGTTAAGGTAGGCAAAATTTCCACTGTACCAGGCAAAGCGCGGGCCCGTAAGCGCATGGATGACCATTGTTTTGAATTGAAAAATTTCGTAGCTGCCGCTTATTTCCAGCAGCCATGTTGAACCGGCCTCTTCTATTTTTCCGCCCTCGTTATCGTTTATAAAGATGTGACGAACTGTTTCTGCGTTGCCGGGATCACTCTGCCAAAAGTGTCCAAACGAAGCATGGATACCTGCTGGCAAATCGTCATTAATGTTAAGCCACGAGAAGCGACCGCGAAAGCCGGTTCCATGAGAAAAACCAACGTCTGCGCCAAGCATGGGAGACTGGCCCGGAATGGTATAGCTGGCTCCCCAAAGCGGGAACAGGTTGACTAACAGGATTGATAATAACAGTGTCTTTAGATTTTTCATAGTACCTCGAACCAAACAAGACCAGAATTTCGCAGAAAAGTCAACTAAAAATCTATTGCAGAAAAGTCAACTAAAAATCTATTGCAGAGCTAGTTTGTACCGTGGAAAACGCAATATGGCAGAGGTGTCTCTGGAATTTGTCTGTATGGTAAACCATTCCAGGGGATTAAGGCCAAGATCATAATACACTTCGTCTGCCATGGCAATACCCATGCCGGCAGACTCCGTGGTATCTATGTATTCCGGAGAAAAATAGCGCGTAGATTCTCCATTAGCAGCAAGTGTGGCATGCGTGTTGCGAGAAAGCTCAATTCGTTCAGCATCTTTTTTTAGAATAGGACTGTTGTTGACAACGGAAAAAGCAATTTGTCCTGGTGCAACTGCAATCGTAAAATGGACGTGCATTTTTTCGCGTTCAAAGGTTGCACGGACGAGTCCAATCGTTTTGTGGTCTTCTTCTGTGAGGTCATCTGCACCGAGCCTTTTTTTTTCGTCGGTTTTCATGAGATAGTGCACGCGCTTTTTCATTTTATCGGGAACAACATAGCGATTCAGAAATTCGCGAAGGGTATCGATTTCAAAAATAATGCGCAGGATCTCCTCCGTATCTCCAGAGAAGGGAAGTTTTGTCAGTCGTTCCTTGATCTCATCTTTGAAGGTTAAGAACTTATAATTTGCTTTAAGGCCATTGAAAATAATTTCTACAATGGCCGAATAAATGTTAAAAAGATATTCAGGATTCAATTGCAATTCCTGAAAAATTCCGCTCGTAATTGTCAAGAGTTCTTCGCGCCCAATTCTTGTGAGAGCATTAATTTTCATTACGGAAAGATTTTTTTTCCGCAGCTGTTCAAGAACCGTCTCAAGCTTGGTCGCAGATTCTTCAATAGGTTTAAACTGGCTGTTCATGAGAACAATCTCGGCTTCACGATAAACCAATGAACTCTGAAAGCCCCACGGTTCTAAGAACTTTTTTGAAGTGGTCGTTCATGGACCGTAGCATCAGAGATGCATTTCTCTCGTTGAGCCGGTTGATAAGGCTGATCAACAGCGCTATTCCGGAGGAATTGATGTATTCTGATTTTTGAAGATCCAATACAATCAGTTTCTGGTTGGGGTCGATTTGGTCAATAGCCTGGAAAAGGGCGGTTTCCGATTTTCCCGTGAAATCTCCTTCCACGAAAACAATGGTTTGATCCTTTTCCATTTGGGCGGTTGCAGAAAAGCTGACAGACATGGCATCTATCTTTAGAACAGAGGCAGATTGTCAATGAATTACAGTCGCGCCCGCAGAAAATGCTGGCGGTCAGAATAGTCCCGTCGCATTTCTACTTCTGCAAAGCCGATTTTTTTGAGTAATGCTATTTGCGATTCAATAAGAGAAGGATTCGTTTCCAGAAAAAAATTTCCAGTTTCGGAAAGATATTTCTTTGTTCCAGAAAAAAGCTTCTCAAAAAATGCGGGTTCTGGAATCAGAAGCGCTGTCTTTGGTTCATGCTCTTTTACGCTCGCAGAAAGAACAGAATACTCTTCTGCAGGGATATACGGCGGATTGCTGACGATCAACGAAAATTTCTTTGAAGAGGGAATTCCTTCAAAAAGATCTGATACAATGTATTCCACCCGATTTCCAAGACTGGTCTCCGCATTTTCCCGCGCCGTTTCAAGAGCTCCTTCGGAAATATCTGACAGAGTTATCTGGCTGTTTACCAGTTCCAGCCCGAGTGTTATTCCAATGCATCCAGTTCCCGTTCCGAGATCAAGAATGGAAAGCGCTTCGTCTTTAGAATACTTGCTTAGAATCCAGCTTACGAGTTCTTCCGTCTCCGGGCGTGGAATTAAAGTGTACTGTGAAACCGCAAAGTCGCGGCCAAAAAAATTTTTGGTACCCGTTAAATATGCCGTGGGTGTTCCAAGCGATTTTTGTTTAATGAGTTCCCTTAGAGTTGCCACTTCACTTTCTGTGAGTGGTTTTGCATCTTCTGTAATCAGCTGGTAGCGCTGAAGTTTTAGAGCATGAGCAAACAATATCTGCGCCTCTGCTCTCGGTTTTTCTATTCCTTTGCGGCGAAGAAAATCCTCGCTCTTTTTGAGTAAATCGCCTAAAGTGTTGACCATCAGGGTAATTCCGGGTGGCGTTCTTTTAGAAATTCCGCGAAGGTATCCACGGAGCGCACAATCATGTCGAAAACAGACTGAAAACTGTCTGCACCATGGCCATAGGGATCGGGCACGTCTAAACCTTTTCCAAGAGCATCAAAATCCCTCATCTTAAAGACTTTGTTTTCTGGTACTCCAAACTCCTGGATCAGGTTTTGTTTGTTGGATTCATCCATGGCAATAAAATATTGAAACTGCGGATTATCATGGTGGCTTACTGGCCTCGACCGCTGACTCGTTATATCAATGCCATGCTGACCGGCTACATGAATGGATCCTCTGTCTGGTTTCTCTCCCTGGTGCCATCCAGATGTGCCTGCAGAGTCCACATAGACAAATTCTTCCCAACCAAGGTCACGCACTTTTTTTTGGAAAACGCCATGCGCCAGCGGAGACCGACAAATATTACCAAGGCAGACAAACAGAATATGGATCAACGCGTTCCTCCGGCAAAAGAATGGATCACCAGAAAACCCGATAAGATATCCTGCTCCTCCAGCGAGAAAAAAGGCGCCTCCGAGAAATAATTTTTCTCCCATAGGCTGTAAATATAGCGACAGGCAGCAATGCCCTGGCGCGATATGAGTGCGCTTTTTCCATCACCTGAATAGAATAGAGGAATTTTGCTTTTCTTTAAAAAATCGGGTGCGTAATAGGTTTCCGCATCGAGTTGAATTCCATCCAGCAAAAGGGAATCAACCGGTTCGTCTGAGGGGAAAATGCCGAGGTTCTGCAAATGCACTTCCCGCGTGTTCCTGGAATCGGTAAGCGAAACGAGAGCTGGCACGTCGGGCAGAAAAAAAGTTCCCTTATGCTCCCAGAGAAGAGGCGCGTGTATGGCAGAAAAATCAGATTTTATAAGTTGCACAGTTCACCAAAATGCTGCCGCGACTCCCTGTAAAGAACTACAGAACAACTGCCACAGGCCTATACTTGCAGGGAGTGGATGCTCACGGTGGAATGGCGGCCCCGGATGGTTTGTGCTCCGAGCGGCTTTAAGTTGTACTGTACTTTCAGGGTGCGAATGGTTTCATCTTCTGTAAGAATTTTCTCTCCCGCCTCTTTGGTCATAGCCTGCAGGCGTGCCGCAATATTTACAGCATCGCCAAGAACAGTGTATTCAATGCGTTCTACCGAGCCAATATTGCCGGCAAACACGACACCCGTCGCAATGCCAATTCCGTACTGGACAGGGGCCTCCAGAAACTCGGGGCGCCGCCCATTATATTCCGCAATGTATTTGCCGATTTCCAGGGCGCAGTTCAATGCATTTTCTGGATCGCTTTCTGAAGGAATAGGAGCACCAAATGTCGCAAGAATTCCATCCCCCAGTATTTTATTGACAGAGCCGCCGCTGGCAAAGACTCTCTTCATCACGCCCCCCGTTATTTCGCTCAGGAAGGCAGAAAAAACATCTGGCGGAAGAGACTCTGCAATTGTCGTGGAGTTGCGCAGATCAAAAAAGAGAATCGTGACTTTTACGTTTTGCCCACCGAGATCGGTGGAAATTTCTTCGGATAGAATTTTCTCTACGAGATCATTGGAGAAATATTTTGTGAGCAGTTTTTTTTCTTTGCGCAGTTTTTCATTGAGATCGCGTATTTTTTCGCTGATCATTCGCATTCGCAGAATATTCTGAATTTTGAGAGTGAGCTCCAGCGGATCTACTGGCTTCTGTATAAAATCCTGGGCGCCATCTGAAAATCCCTGGATGCGGATTTCTTTGTTCAAGGTAGCAGACATCAAAATAACAGCGGGCGGATCGTCATGAATCGTTGTATTTATTTTTGCGAGGGCTTCAATGCCATTCATCCCGGGCATTTGCACATCGATGAGTGCAACATGCGGCGAGAACTGCACAGACTTTTCAAACGCTTCGTGGCCGTTCAATGCAGCGATAATTTCGACCCGATTGATTTTTAGAATTTTGGTAAGCAGTGTTAATTGTTCTGGATCGTCTTCTGCAATGAGAATTCGTGGTATAGATTTCATGGTCTTTTGTCTCCAAATCGTGCGAGTACAGAATATCCGTGTTCTGCGAAAAGGTTTTCAACGCGGGACATAGTGGCAATAGCATCGGCACCTGCCTGGAGTCCTTCCCGCGTAACGGTTTGCCAGGTAATGCGCCTGTAGAACGTGTGCACGCTCACGCCAGAAGAATATCTCGCTGCCCTGCCCGTTGGAAGAATGTGATTGGTTCCCGTGTAGTAATCTCCGGCTGCTACCGGGGCATAGTCGCCCGCAAAAATAGAACCGGCAGCGGTAATCAAAGATAGAAGTTGATTGTTGCGCGTTGTCTGGATTTCAAGGTGTTCTGGAGCGTAATCATTGCTAAAGGCAACGGCTTCCTCCAGATCTTTTGTCAGGAAAATTTTTCCATTGCGCGTAATGGATTCTCTCGTAATTTTTTTTCGCGCTTCTTCGTCGTCTCGCGAGGCAATGGCTTTTTCGATCGCTCTCACCGTAGCCTCCGCCGTTGTTTGGCTGGTGGTTAACAAAATAGCAATCGCGTCTTCATCGTGCTCTGCCTGCGCAAGCAGGTCGTGGGCAAGATAGTGCGGGTTTGCAGATTCGTCAGCAATAATGAGGACTTCGGAAGGGCCTGCAAAGGAATCAATTCCACACAGATTTTTTGAGAAAGCATACGTTTTAGCGGCAGCCACGAAAATATTGCCGGGCCCGTATATAAAGTCCACAGGCTCTATAGACAATTCCTCTACTCCGTAAGCAGCCGCGAGAATGGATTGAGCCCCGCCTGCCTGTAGCAAACGAGTGGCGCCTGCCATATGGGCTATCGCGGCTACGACATCGTTAATTTTTCCAGTTTGTTTATCGGGGGGAGAAAGCAGCAAAATATCTTTAACCCCTGCAATTTTTGCAGGCAATACACCCATGAGAACTGTAGAAGGATACAGAGCCTTGCCACCGGGAACGTAGAGCGCAACGCGGTCAAAGGGTTGAAAACGAAATCCCAGAGTGTTATCCGCAATCACTGCCTCGTATTCGTGGGGAGTCTGTTTTTCATGGAAAGCCTGAATATTCTGTTTTGCCTTTTCAAAGGCTTCAATAATTTGAGGAGATTTGGATTTGACAGTGTTGTAGGCAGATTCAAGATCTTCGGCTGTGAGAAGCGGTTTTTGAGGAAGTCCACCATCAAAACGCTCCGCTGCATCCGAAAGTGCCTGGTAGGAATGATTTCGAAAAGCCTGGGCAAGAGGCTCAATGGTACCGGATATAACATTGTCCAGATTGAGAGAAGAGCGATACAGAAGATTTTTATATTCCTGGCGGGACAGAGAAGAAAGCGTTTGTATCTCAACCATGAACAATTCTCTATATTGTCCTCAGGTTGAAAAGTTTGATTTACGGTCCGTTTAATTTTTGTAAAACCGGTGCATGCGGATCCGTGTTTTTCTATTCGTTGTTTCAGTCTTTCTGGTTTTTTACTGCGGAAAGCCCAGTCCTTATATTTCTAAATCGGCAGTTGAAAAGCTCACATCCATGCCGGTCACAGAAATAAAAGAGCAGAAGCGTTTTAACGTGGCCGGAGACGCCGGCTTAGAGAATGTCACTGTATTCACCAGCGAAGAAAAATCCGTCGTTGCTTTTTTTTCCGGAGAAAAACCGGACTACAGGCTTTTGCGCGCGTATCCAGTTCCCGGTAATCTTGTTCAAATGAGCTTTATCAATACTGGTCTTTCTTTCTCTCATGTAATGCTGCTCGTTCAGAAAAACGAAAAAGACACAATAATACTCATCGACTCTGCACACTTTGAGCAGAGCTTTGATAATGTCGACCGTTCCAGAGTTTTTCTTACAAAAGACAATGCTGGCAGAGATATTTTAATGCTGGGAGATATATCATACCGCTACAATACTTTTGGCTACGAAGAAATTCTTTCCGAGCATCCATTTTTCTTCTGGCACCCCGTGGTGTACAATGGAGATAACTCCGAAATCAAAATGGAAAATCGGGGAGCGTATACGGGCAGAGCTATCATTACCATTGAATTTCCCGATTTAAAGGGAAGGAAGATTGATTCCGTTTTATTTCTCAACCGCGATATCAGTACAGTAAAATTGTACAAAGAGGGGCAGGGGATTCATAAAAAGGGAGGGAGCCGAATTGCATCCTCCTGGCCGATGATTGAAATTATAAAAGAACCCTTTCTTTCTGGGGGAACCATAAAACTTCCACTGCGACTCCAGAAAGAGGCGGGTCGAATACAGGTGAGGGCCGTGTATCTTGCCAATGGCGTGCTGTGGGAATGGCCTGCCAAAGGAGTAACAGGCCAGCAGGGATATGCAGTCTATGAAATTCCGGCTCCCTGATTATTTTCGGGTTTTCTTTCTCTCTGTGATGCTTGCGTCCTGCTCAGAGAGCAAAAGCGTGTTTGCTTTTCGGGAAGTTCGTCCAATTGATGAGGAAATGCTCGAGAGCGTTTTATACAGACCTTCAGAGTTCCGCATTGTAAAACCTCCCGTTGAATTTATGGATGGACATGACTTGTGGATGTCTTACACTCCCGCCAGAAAAAAAGCGGCTACGCCCTATGCAATTTCACTTGCGCATAAGAGTCTTGATTTTATGGAGATCGATTTGCGCAACCGCACGCTCGATGCTTCTGTTGGCAGCATTGTAGACAGATACCAGAATCTAAAGCCGGGAGAATATCGCTTTCGCATTGCTCTCGATGGAAAAATTATCGATGAGCTCTATTTTCGCATTATCCCTGGCCGAGGAACAGGGTATCTCGATTACGATGCTCCTTTGTCAACGGATCCACAGCTTCCTTAAAAAATCGTTCTTTGGAGATCAGTTCGAGAGAAGAAGAAACCTGCTACATGATGCGTCGGGAAAAGGCAGCCTGGTAGTGTTCTTTTGTGGGTAGAGACCCGGCAATCAGCTTCCCCTCAATTATTTCGCGAGCGGCAATTCTTTCGGCACGTGCACATATATCCCTGAGTGCCCTTGGCGGCTGGCCAAGAAACAAGTCAGCCAGTTCTTCTGTTTCTGGACGGGTCAGCTGTTTTGCAAATCGTGCAAGAATTTCCACAATATCTTTTTTATCAGGAAGTGGAAAATGTACAATGGAGTCGAATCGTGACAGCAGGGCGGCGTCCAGATCTTCCATTCTGTTTGTGGCTCCAATAATGATATTGCTGGTGTTGCTTTCGAGGCCATCGAGCTTTCGAAGAAGAACGGAAAGCATGCGGCGAGTAGTCTCAAAAATTTTGTCGTTTCTACTAAGGCCCAGAGAGTCTATTTCATCAATAAACAAAACGAGCCTTTGTTCTGGAGCAGAAGCTGCCAGGTCAAAAATTGCGGCAAGGCGTTTGGAGCTTTCCCCAAAATAAGCAGAGAGAATATTTTCGAGAGGAATGTATACGAGGGAAAGCCCTGCTTTAGAGGCAATATAGCCAGCCATGCTTGTTTTTCCAACGCCGGGTGGGCCCGTGAACAAGACCGCTTTGGGTTTGGATTGTACGGCGACCACGCGCGTTCCCCTCGCTATGCCGGCCAATACATCCGGATTAGAGAGAGGTAGTAAAATGGATTCTGTTATTTCTTTTTTAATTTCTGTGTAGCCAGCGAGCTCTTCCTCGCGAAACGAAAAGCCAGATGGATATACTGTGCACCCATTTTCAGCGAGTTGCTCAAGGAGCCCTGTTCCAGTTTTCTTTTTCGTGAGAGTGCGGACAAGGGTGATAATGAGGGAGAGTTCAGCAGCAGATAGTGAGCCCTTTCTCGTAATCTCCAGTTTTTTCTCTCCGTACAGGCCGCTCAAGCGAATCTTAATCTGATCGAGAATGCCTTCGCTGGAAAACAGACTTTCGTTGAGGGCTTGGATGGAAATATAGCCCTGTTCAAATGTATGGATACGCCAGTTCTCTATATGACGTTTTGCCGTTGTCAGAACTGTAAGCACAAGGGCGTCGTCCACTTGCGGCAGTTCCAGACTTAATTGAAAATGTTTTTTTTCAAAACTGAAATGAAACAGTTCTCCCAGGTCAAGCTCGGTGGATAGAGCACGCAGGGTAGTTTCTATTTCCTGAAATCCTGGTTCGGGCAGAGACATAATCAAAGATGATTTATCCTGCCATGCAGTCAATCGAGATAACATTCATGCACAGCAGATAAGCAATCAGGAACATCTAAATTTACTTGCCTGCTCATTTCAGGATAGAAAACCGACTGGTGAGCCAACCGGTCCTCGATATTAAAGAGCTTCACAAATCCTTTCGCAATCTCAAGGCGCTGAATGGGGTAGATTTAACCGTTCATAAAGGAGAATATGTAGCTCTGCTTGGTCCCAATGGAGCAGGGAAAACTACGCTTCTGGAAATTGTTGAGGGAATTCAAAAACCAGACAAAGGTACTATTCATCTGTTTGGTACATCCTGGCACGAAAATAAGAAAGAACTTCGCCATAAAATTGGCCTTTCTTTTCAAGATACAAGATTTGTGGACAGGCTAACTGTAATGGAGACTATTCTACTGTTTGCTTCTTTTTACAAGGTGCCAAAAAAGAAAGCTGCCGAAGTATTGGAAAAAGTAAAGTTAACAGAAAAGGCAAATGCGTTTGTACCATCTCTTTCTGGCGGGCAAAGGCAAAGACTGGCATTGGCCATCGCACTCGTACATTCGCCCGAAATTCTTCTCCTCGATGAACCAACTACAGGACTGGATCCACATGCGCGCAGAGATTTATGGCATATTCTCGATCAATTGCGGAAAGATGGTCTAACACTCATATTAACCACGCACTACATGGAAGAGGCAGAATATCTTTGCCAGCGCATCGTTATTCTCTATCAGGGGAAGATTCTTGCAGATGGAGCCATGGACCAACTGCTCTCTTCGCATGCAGCAGAACAGGTAATCGAATTTCAATTGATCGATGATCTTGCTCCCCCGGAAAATCTGGAAAAACTGAAAGGCTTCAAAGAACTGTATTTTGAACAGAGAACTCAGAAGTGGGTATTAAAAGTGGATTCTCATTTTTCAACCCTAAAGAAGTTTCTTTCCAAGGTTGGGCAGGATAATCTCCGCCTTCTGGAAACCAGAAAAAAGAACCTCGATGATCTTTTTATCAGCATGACAGGGAGGCACCTGAGTGAATAATTCTCTTTGGAAACTGATTGCAATGCATCTCAAAGAATTTTACCGGGATCCGGAAATTCTTTTTTGGACGATTTTTCTTCCAATAGCAACGGCTTACATTCTCGGCGTTGCGTTTGACGATAACCGACGCCATATTCAAAAAATTGCCATCGTGCGGGAATCGGTATCTCAAAGCAATATCACTGAATGGCAGCAGAAAGCAGCAAATCTTTCTGCACGTGAATCATTTGAATTTTCAATTTTGAGCGAAGAAGAAGCAATGCAGCGGTTGCGTCGTGGGCGCACAGCGCTGGTGCTCCAATCCGAGAATACGGGCAATGTGGTTGCCGTTTTCGATCCCGGTAACCGCGAATCGAACTCCACGTATCTCGCTTTAACGAGTCTTTTATCCAGCGAAGAAAAAATTCCCATCCAGGCAATTACCCAGAAAGGACATCGTTATATTGATTTTTTGATTCCGGGGCTTATTGCAATGGGTGTCATGAACTCTATCCTCTGGGGAGTAGGGTATTCCATTATTGAATTTAGAATGAAAAAACTTTTGCGCAGACTCAATGCAACGCCGATGAGTCGACTTCATTTCTTTTTGTCTTACTTTGTTGTAAGGAATCTGGTAACTCTGTTTGAGGCTCTTATTCTCCTCGTTTTTGGTTACTTCTCTTTTAAGCATATTATTCAGGGCGATCTTCTTTCCCTCTTTTTATTTTTCCTTGCAGGAAACTTTGCTTTTTCCGGAATTGCTCTGCTTATATCTTCCAGAGCCGGGAATACGCGAATCGGGAATGGCATCATCAATGCGGTAACCATGCCCATGATGGTACTTTCTGGAATATTCTTCAGCTATCTCAATTTTCCCGAATCAGTTATTCCTCTGTTAGATAAGCTGCCGCTGGCCGTGTTTGCTGACGGGCTGCGCATGATCATGAATGAGGGAGCAGATTTTTCCATCGTGGCAGGTAAAGCTGTATATCTGGTAGCCATTGGTCTCATGAGCTATTTTGCCGGCTTAAAGATTTTTCGCTGGAATTAAATCAAGGGAGCCTCAATTTTTTCAAAATTTTGAAAAAATTTTAAATATATTTCCTTATATTCTGCGCGTGGAAAGCGTAAAAAATCAATTTTTAGAGGTTCTCTCAAGCGTAGATACCCGTGTTTGGCGCTCTGTGCCAGGCAGGGTGAACATCGATCCAGTGAAAAAGTCCACAGAGGGACTTCTTCACAGATTGCTTAGTCAACTCTATCGTTTTGCCATTGGCCTCTTAGAAAAATACAGCATGTAAATGGCAAATAAAACCATGGGAACAGATAGCCATTGTCCCATAGTAATTAATGAAGCTGCCCCTTCGAGTTCGCTCTGTTTTTCTTTCCAGAATTCAATGATGAATCGGCTTGTAAAATACGCGATAATAAACCAGTAAAAGAAATAGCCTGGAACACGAGTTTTACCTTCTTTTTTATACAAATAGAAAAACACCAGAAAGAGTATTAACCCGGTAAACGATTCATACAACTGGCTTGGATGGCGAAACTCTTCGTCGTAGCGGACAAATTGCACGGCCCAGGGTACATTGGTTACACTTCCTACGATTTCAGAATTAAAAAAGTTTCCAATGCGAATGGTCAGGGCGAGCAGACCCGCTCCCGGCACAACTGGATCAATCAGCTCATAAAAACTCTGTTTGTGGCGCTTTACATAGAGCCAGTGTCCTAGGACGGCTCCAACAAATCCTCCATGGCTTGCCAGTCCGTTTCCTACCTGCAGTATCCGGATTGGGTTGTCAATAAACGACGACGGTTCATAAAAAATCAGATGCGCCAGGTGCGCGCCAACGACCATGGAAATAACTATGTAAAGGAGCATTCCGTCGAGATGCTTTTCGTCAATGCCACGAACTTTGTAAAGCTGGCGGGCCGTGTAGTAAGCGAGGAATATTCCAAGTGCAAACATGATTCCATAGTAACGCAGTTGTATTGCGCCTAATTGTATTATTACGGGGTCTATATCCCAAATCATAAAATCTCCTGAGTATCTATTTCCGGCGGCCTTTTAAAGCATGTAGCCTGCACTGGCAAAAGCCTGAGCAGGCAGAATTTTGAAAAAGTACCGCGTGCGGTCATTTTATGATTTTTCTTCATAAAAAGAAGAAAAATTTGATTGACTGGTATATATTTTTAGTGCGGTTGTGGTCATTCAAACGGAGGATATTATGTCTGGAGAAGATTTATTAAAACCCAAATCACCTATGCTTGCCGGCAGCGACGACGATGAATTTGACGAGTATGAGGAGGAGTCAGAAGAAGATGATGATGAAGACGAGGAAGAAGAAGGCAATGAAATTGTCGTGAGCCTTGCCTGTGAAGATTGCGATTATCGCTGGGAAATTATGGTCCATGAAGACGAAGAAGACACTATAGATTTTGAGTCTTCCATGTATTGTCCCATGTGCGGCAGTTCCAATGTAACGCAAATATAATATGCCAGTTAGACTATCCATTTTAGGGATAACATTACTGCTTTATTTAATGTTTCTCCTCTCCAATACGCAGTCTGTGAGTGCAGGATTTTTATTCTGGAGGGGAGAGATTTCGCTGGCGGCAGTCATAGGATTTTCCTCCATTGTCGGAGGTGCCCTCCTGTTATTTTTTCTGCTATTATATAAGGGCGTTCACAAGCTTGAAGTCCGGAACAAAACAATATCCCGGGAAAAAAAGAAGGGAAGCAGCACTTAAAATGCTTCTTTCGCTTCTATAATCCCATACTCTTCAATTTTTCTATCTAGGGTAAGGCGGTTAATTCCGAGCTGTTTGGCGGTCTTACTTTTATTGAACAGATTTTTCTGGAGCACAATCAATAAAAGCTCTCTTTCTACCCTAGATATAACGGCTTCCCTGTACTCTCCCGAAGGAGCGCTGCGAAGAATTCCGCGAATAAACGATTCCAGATTAAAGATCGCATTATCTTTTGGTATGGTAATTGCTTCGTTTACATTTGGATATTGTGGGGGTTCATCCCGCTTCTCCACTGCAGGAATTTCCGCAAAGGCAGGCTTAAGCAGCTGAAAATCCGAGACGGTCAAGGTTTTGTTGCTCGTTAAAACAATGGCTCGCTCAATCATGTTTTCCAGTTCCCTAATATTTCCGGGAAAGGAATATTTTTCTAGCATTCTGAAAGCATCAGGTTGAATCCCATCTACATTGCGATGATTTTCGCGATTAATTTTCTGAATAAAAAAACTGACCAGAGCAGGCAGGTCTTCCTTTCTTTCCCGCAGGGGGGGAATTTGCAGGTTGATTACATTTAGTCTGTAAAACAAATCTTCGCGAAATTTCTTTTCCTGGATCAGCGTATGGAGATCTGCATTGGTAGCCGAAATAATTCGAACATCCACATTCAGTACTTTATCGGATCCCAGTGGAGAGAATTCTTTCTCCTGTAGAACTCGAAGCAGCTTGGCCTGGAGTTTGTAATCCATCTCACCGATTTCGTCAAGAAAAAGAGTCCCCTTGTGCGCAAGCATGATCTTACCTTTTCGGTCGTCATGGGCACCAGTATAGGCTCCTTTCACATGTCCAAAAAGTTCGCTTTCGAGAAGATCTCCCGGAATAGCAGCACAGTTTATCTTCACGATATTTTTATCGCGTCTCACGCTGTTTTCGTGCAGTGCGTTGGCGATTAATTCTTTGCCAGTTCCCGACTCACCCGTAATCAATACAGAGCTTGTTGAATCAGCTGCCATGCTGATTTTTTCGTAGAGTTCTGTCATGGCGCGGCTGCTGCCAACTATGTTGCTGAACGAAAAGGTTTTCCCGAGGCGGCGCTTAAGATCAATGTTTTCAGTAAGTATTTCACGGTTTCGAGCTTCTATAATTTCCTGTATATGGATTGCCTGACCAAAGAAAGAGGATAGTATTTGAACTAGAAAAGTGTAATCTTCAAAAAGAGATTTGGACTGATACAAAATCTCCATGGAGAAAACTCCACGAATTCTTTTATCAGTAAAAACAGGTGACGCGAAAAAACTCCATGAAGATGTGCCTACCCGCGTAGATCCGGATTTGTTTAAAAAGTTTTGATCTGCCGTAACGTCGGGAATTGCGAAAGGTTTTTTTTCCTTAAAGACCTGGCCAGTAATGCCTTCTCCGGGAGCATAACGACTTTTCTCTTTTTCGCCCGTCGTATAGTTTATATAACTGACAATTTCGAGCTCATTGCTTACTTCATCGTGCAGATGTATTGCGGCTTTTTGAACTCCACCTTTTTCTTCGAGAAGGCGCATTGTTTCTTCAGAGAATTCCGCGAAGGTGGGGAACTTTCCGATTATGGAGGCTATTTCGAGTAAAAGCTCCATTATATGCGTGCGATTGGTTAAATTTAGCAGGGTCTGCTGGTTTGTAAGAATCTGCGAAGCGTAGGAAGAAAGCAGTTCAAGATATTCTTCGTGAGCATTGTCAAAAGCGTTAAAACGCGAAGAGTCTACAGAAATTACGCCAAAGCTTTTTTTCCCGACGCGAAGAGGAACAGCCAGTTCACTGCGTATGTCCGGCCTTACTTCTACATAATACGGATCTTTTGTAGTGTCCCCAATATTGCGCGTCCGGCCTGTTAATATGCACCGCCCGGTAACACCTTCTCCCAGCTTAAGCATGAGCCGTTCCGTCACTGAATTATCGAGTCCACGCTGGGCCCGAATTTTCAGAAATTTTCTCTGTTCGTCTAAGAGAGAAATACTGCCCGAATCAGCATGGGTAAATTCGAGGGCCTGATCTAAAATCGTTTCTAACAGATTTTCACTGTCCTGGTCGCTTAGCAACTTTAACGTAACGTCGTGCAAAGCGACCAGTGGATCCTGAAAAGACTGTAACATGGTCACATTATAAGCAACCTGTTTATTTTTTCAAGAATTTTTATGGATTTGTTCAATTATGTTATCGCCAAACTCCGAACATTTGATTTCGGTTGAATTTTCCATGAGCCGGGCAAAATCGTAAGTGACGCGGCGGGTTGCAATAGCCTTTTCTATACTCGTGAGGACGAGATCAGCAGCTTCTTTCCAGCCCATATAGCGCAACATCATTTCACCGGAGAGTATTACAGAGGATGGATTTACCCTATCCAGCCCTGCGTACTTGGGTGCAGTGCCGTGCGTGGCTTCAAAAATGGCAACCCCGTTGTCGTCGTTAATGTTAGCACCAGGAGCAATTCCAATACCGCCAACTTGAGCAGCAAGGGCGTCAGATATATAGTCTCCGTTCAGGTTCATGGTTGCAATAACATTGTATTCTTTTGGTCGCAAAAGAATCTGCTGCAAAAAGGCATCGGCAATGGAGTCTTTGATGAGAATTTTTCCCGGAGGAGGGTTTCCTCCGCAATCATCCCAGGATACGGTTTTATCGGGAAACTCTTCTTTTGCGACTTCGTAACCCCAGTTACGGAAATATCCTTCCGTGAATTTCATAATATTGCCCTTATGAACCAGTGTTACGGAAGAGCGATTGTTATCGATGGCATATTGAATGGCAGATCTTACCAGTCTGCGCGTACCGTCTTTGGAAATGGGTTTAATGCCAAAGGATGAAGACTCTGGAAAACGCACTTTAGAGTCCATCTTATATTTTTTAAGGAGAGCAGTCAGTTCAGACGCGCCTTCAGACCCAGATTCAAATTCTACCCCTGCGTAAATATCTTCCGTATTTTCACGGAAAATTACCATGTCCACAAACTCTGGATGTTTTACGGGAGATGGAACACCAGTAAAATACTTCACAGGGCGAAGGCAAACATAGAGGTCCAGTCGCTGGCGCAGGGCAACATTGATAGAGCGAATACCGCCGCCGATGGGGGTCGTCATGGGCCCTTTGATGGCAATTTTGTATTCGTGAATGGCATCGAGCGTTTCTTCCGGGAGCCATGTGTTTTCACCGTACAGTTTGTTAGATTTTTCGCCGGCGTAAACTTCCATCCAGTGGATTTTCCGTTTGCCGTTGTAAGCAGCTTGAACAGCTGCGTCGAGAACGCGAACAGAGGCTGCCCAGATATCTGGTCCTGTGCCGTCGCCTTCGATAAAAGGAATGATTGGTTGGTCGGGTACTTTTAAAGCGCCATTTGTAAAGGTGATTTTTTGCCCTTGGGCCGGGGGGTGGATATGTTTGTACATGCCCAAGTTTGACAAATTTATCTCTTTTGTAAAGAAAAATGCGGAAAAACCCCGGGTGATTCCCCGGGGTTGAAGGATCTTACATGCGCTCTTTGTCTGTGAGAGCTTTCAGGAAGGCAGCGATTTTAGCTGTTTCTTCGTCGGTAAGGGTTTTGCCAAGCTGGATGTCAGCCATGACTTTGATAGACTCTTCGAGAGTTTTTGCAGCACCGTCGTGAAAGTATGGATCGGTAATCGCAATGTTTCTGAGAGATGGTACTTTAAACAGGAACTTGTCGGCCTCGTCTTTTGTGACAGCATGGCGACCAGTATCTTTTGTGTCTGTGTAAGGTTTAACCTGTCCCATTTTGCGATAGGAGTTTGCTCCAAGCATATTGCCGCTGTGGCAGCTTGTGCATCCGGTGTCCATAAACAGTTTCAGACCTTCTTTTTCTTCCTTTGTGAGCGCATCGGTGTTACCATTCTGGAAGTCGTCAAATCGGTCATGTGTTACCAGAGTGCGCTCAAATGCTCCAATCGCTTTGGTAATGTTTGCGTAAGTGATAGCACCTTTTTCTTCTGGGAATGCTTTAGCAAACATGTCTTTGTAAGAAGCAATGTCAGCAATTTTTTTGATCGCAGCTTCTTCGCTGGGCATGCCCATCTCGATAGGATTAAGAATAGGGCCACCAGCCTGCTCTACGAGATCCTTTGCGCGGCCATCCCAGAATTGGGCAAAGTGGAATCCGGCATTCAAAGTTGTAGGTGAGTTTCTGCCGCCATTTTTCCCTTCGGCTCCGGGAGATGTAGGCAGATTATCTACACCACCTTTTTTGCCGCTGTCAAGAATATGGCAGCTGTTACAGCTTTGCGTGTTGTTAATGGAAAGAGCTTTTTCAAAGTAGAGAGATTTTCCAAGCGCGATAAGGGCTTCTGTATCATTTTCTGCTCCGGGCATTTTAGTTGGGATTGTACCAAATGTTGTTTTGGCCTTTTCCATTAGTTCTTTGGTGTCTTTGTCGGGACCGCAGGCTGTCGCTGCAAGAGCGATAACTGCAAGAAATAAAATTGTCTTTTTCATACTGTCTCCTGAATTTCAATTGGGATAACGGATAATTATTAGAATTATTCTAAATTGTCAACCAAATAAAAAACTTCTGGAAAAATATCATTACCTCTCTACGCTGTGTCATGCCCCCCGCATATACATTGTCCATCGCACCTATGATGGGTTACACAGATCGCCACTTCCGCTATTTATTGCGCCTTATTACAAGAAAGACATTACTGTATTCCGAAATGATTCATGCCAATGCTCTCATTCATGGGCATCCCGATAGATATATTTCTTTCTCTAAAGACGAGTTGCCGGTTGTGTTGCAACTTGGTGGAAATGATCCCGAATCTCTCAGTAAAGCAGCAGCTATAGGGGAGGGCTTCGGATACAGTGAAATCAATCTTAACGTGGGCTGTCCGTCCGACAAAGTGCAGACAGGCAATTTTGGTGCATGCCTCATGGCAAATCCTTCTCTGGTGGCTTCTCTCGTAGAGGCCATGAAACAATCAGTTTCCATACCGGTGACAGTAAAACATAGAATTGGAATCAATGGGAAAGAGACCTACGAAGACCTGCTGCATTTTGCCCGCGCCGTAAAACGGGCCGGAGCAGACCGGCTGATTGTCCATGCCCGCATAGCTGTTCTTGGCGGTTTAAGCCCTGCGGAGAACCGAGAAATCCCGCCACTGCGGTACGACGAAGTATACCAGTTAAAGAAGGATCTGCCTGGAATTCCAGTAGAAATCAATGGTGGTATCAGGACTCTCAGCCAGGCCAAAGAACACCTTGCCTTTACGGATGGTGTAATGATGGGAAGAGCTGCAGTGGAGGATCCGTGGCTATTTGCCCGTGCAGACAAAGAAATTTTCAATACAGCTTACTCTCCGACACGCCGCATGGTTATCGAAAAATATCTGGAATATATGGAGAGCCAGCAAGGGCATCCTCTTTCTGCTGCTAAACACATCCTGTCACTTTTTCCGGGCATTCAGGGATCCAGAAATTTTCGCAGGCATATTTCTGAAAATATTGTTCGGGATAAGGCGCCCGTAGAAGTGGTGAGGAAGGCTCTTGAATTTATTCCACCAGAAATTCTCGATGCAGTATAAGCCGGGTCTTCATAAATTGTAGTGGTCAAAAGAGAATAGAGAAAGATTATAGTAGCATGCTCTTCGCGCGACAGATGGCCATATGCGTCCATACCCAGTTATCGGACCAGCTTCCTCCATATCTGCTCGGTCCGCTGTGTCGCAATCTCTATTATTTTACTGATCCTTCGGAGTTTGAGTCGGTTTGTCACGACAAGCATCCAGTGCTCGCTGTACCATCTGCCGTTATTCCTGTTATACCAGAAAATATTTTTGCGCAAAATCGCGGCAGGCTTGTAGAGTTTTCTGACGGTGTTCGCACGGTTTCACCGTATTCCTATATGGCACTGCCGATTAACATTTCCAGCGATCTGGCTGTGCGCGCGGTGGAAACATCGCTGGGGGCAATCCGTTCGGATCTCGAGAGGCATACTCTGGAGCACAGGCTGAACATAAGTTATGAGGACATTCGCAAAATTACGGAGGTAGGCCAGGCGCTTGCAACCGAAAAAAGTTTTGATAAATTGATTGATCTCATCATTGAGCGTGCGCGTGAGCTTGTCGATGCAGACGGTGCCTCTTTGTACTTGGTAGAGAGGGCAAGCAACCAGGAGACCCCAACCCATATTCGCTTTAAGAGATCTGCACTGCAGTTAAATGCAAATGAGTTCAGACTGCCGATTGATAAAAAATCGATAGCCGGGTACGTCGCTCTCACGGGAGAAGAATTGCTTCTGGCCGATGTGCATCGCCTGCAGGGAAACACAGATTATACGTATAATTCAAGTTTCGATAAAATGCATAATTACCATACAAAATCGATGATGGTAATTCCCATGAAAAATCACCGGAACGATGTAATTGGAGTTCTGCAGTTAGTAAATAAAAAGAGAATTCCGGACAGGGAACTGACTCTGGAGAGCATGCAGGGCTCTGGAGTGATTCCATTTAACGAAAACGACATCGAAATTATACGCTCGGTTGCAGGACAGGCGGCCGTTGCCATTGAGAATAATATTCTGATAGATGATATCAGCAATCTTTTTGAGGCGTTTGTAAAAGCATCGGTAACGGCGATTGAAGCGCGAGACCCAACGACGAGCGGCCATTCTTTTCGCGTAGCGGAATATTCTATTTCCATGGCAGAGGCGGTAAACCGGGTAGCGAGGGGCAATTTCTCGAACATTTACCTGAGTTCGGAGCAGTTGCGTGAATTGCGTTATGCCTCTCTATTGCACGACTTTGGAAAAGTTGGCGTCCGCGAGCATGTTCTCGTGAAGTCAAAAAAGCTCTATCCCGAACAGGTTCAGAACATTCGGTGGAGATTTCAATACATTCGGAAACTGTTTGAAAACAAAATGCTACGGGAAAAAATTGAGGCCATGAAAAATTTGCCTCGAGAAGCCTGGGATTCTTTAGAGCAAAAACTCGAAATAGAGTTGGATCAAAAAAATCGGGAAGTGGAACATATGCTTGCTGCGATTCTGGAAGCCAATGAACCAACCATTCTCGAAGAGGGATCCTTTGATTTTATTCAAAGGATAGCCGCCATGCAGTTTTATCTCGATGGCGAGGGTACCAAGCCGTACATTGAGCCCGAAGAATTATATTCTTTATCTATTCGCAAGGGAACCTTGGACGATAAAGAGAGAAGAGAAATTGAATCCCATGTTACGCACACATTTAATTTTCTCAGCAAAATACCGTGGACAAAAGATTTAAAGGGTATTCCACGCATTGCCTATGGGCACCACGAAAAACTGGATGGAACCGGATATCCCTTAAATCTGGAGGCCCCAGAAATTTCTATCCAGACCAGAATTATGACCATTGCAGATATTTACGATGCACTAACAGCCTGGGACAGGCCTTACAAAAAAGCAATGGATCCGCTGCGTGCTCTGAGCATTCTGGAAGAAGAAAAAAAGCAGGGAAAAATAGATGGAGAAATACTGGATATCTTTATTGAAAAGAAAATATATGAGAAAGTGCACGAGCTGAAAAGAGGCCAGGAACAAGTTCGAGTTATTTGAAATTCCAGTAAAGACGCTTGTATTGTTCAAGCAAACAGAGCGAGTTCGGATTTGGAAAATCCCGCTTTAAGGCGAGCTTCCCAGTTTACGTTTTTTCGGTGAAATTTGGCTCCCGGAACAGCTGTCTCTACGAGTTGTTTGTATTCCAATTCACTGCGCCCAAACAGGCGGCATGCATAACGAAACCATGTTAGCCCGTGTGCCACATGCTGAATTTCATCTCTCGCAATTATTTCCATGGCTGCCAGAAAGTCGTTTTGCAGTTGCTTCGGAAATCGTGCCGACTTGGAAGCCAGAGAGGCATGGGCATCGAGGCCATTTGCTTCCATATATCCGGGCAATGCAGCCATCCGCATGCAAAGATCTTCCGAGGAGCGTTTTGCTGCCTGGTACAAACCGGAGTGCACGGGAAAATCTCCGTACTCGTATCCCAGACTATGGAGTATTTTGAGTAAAAGCTCAAAATGAAGGGTCTCTTCATAGGCTACTTGAACCCAGTTGCGGTAATATTCTTCTGGAAAATTGCGGAAGCGATACGCATGGTCCAAAGCAAGATCGATAGCAGTGTATTCTATGTGGACGATTGCGTGAAAGAATACCGCCTGACCCTGCGTGGTTTCCAGATTATTTCGATCCGGTACTTTGACACCGGGGACTTCTGTCGTAAAGTGACGATACGATACAGTATCCCAGCTCCCCACTGGCAGCGAATGCTTGGCGGTAGAATAAATATTCGAAAAATCCCTCTGGAGGATTGTTAAGCCTTCCCCCTTCTTTTTCCAGTTACTTTGATTGCGAAGTTCTTCGAGAAGGGTAAAGAATTGACTCATGCATGTGAGGCACGTTCAACGGCTTCCGTAACCGCTTTGTGCACCTCGGGGTTGAGTAGTGCTGGCACGAGTTCTTTGTGTTCGCGGTTGGCCTTCGCCGCTATTGCCTGTGCCGCTGCGATTTTCATTGCATCTGTGAATCTGATTGCTCCCGCATTTAATGCGCCGCGAAACAGACCTGGAAATGCCAGAGCATTGTTGACTCCTCTGCCGTCTGCTGCAAAGGAGGCTCCCGCTGCAAGGGCCTGCTGAGGCAGGATTTCCGGATTCGGATTAGACAGAGCCAGAATAACCTGGGCGGGTCGTATCATGTCGGGAGCAATGAGCCCCGGAACACCCGTCGTTGCAATGACGATATCTGCGCTTTTCATGATTTCATTGATATCGGAAGGCGTAGCTCCCATAGAAGCAATTCGTTTTTTAGCTCCTTCGTCAATATCTGCCCCCAGGATTGACTTAGCTCCAAAAGACAGCAGAAGTCTGGCGATGCCCGTTCCTGCGGCACCGAGTCCAATCAGCCCTATGACGGATTCGTGCAGATTGCGCTGGGTATATTCTGCCACGCTGAGCAATGCTGCTAATGTTACCGTAGCTGTTCCGTGCTGGTCGTCGTGCATTACCGGCATGGTGAGTTTTTCTTCGAGGGCGCGCTCAATCTCGAAGCACTCCGGCGCCTTAAAATCTTCGAGCTTGATTGCTCCAAATGTGGGGGCAATTCGTACAATTGTATCTATAATTTTTTGAGGTTCTTTTTCATCTATCAGAATGGGTATTCCGCTTATCCCAACGAGATGCTTGAACAGGACTGCTTTTCCTTCCATGACGGGCATGCCAGCAACGGGCCCAATGTCCCCCAGTCCAAGAATAGCAGTTCCATTGGTTATGATAGCCACCGTGTTGGCAATCGATGTATATTCTTTTGCGGCCTCAGGGTTTTTCTGAATGAGGCGACAGACTTCCGCAACGCCGGGAGTATAAATGCTTCTAATATCTCCGGGAGTGTTGATAGAAACCCTGTTGCACATTTCGATTTTTCCGCCCTTATGAATCTCCAGAACGGGATCCAGAATGGAATCAAATTCGATTCCTTCGAGTTCCTTAATGGCAGAAATTACTTCTTCTTCCTGACCTGGATATGCAAGATGCATTTCCACTTCCCGTATGTTGGACTGGTCTGCTCTTTTGAGAAGTTTAACATCGCCTATGTTCACACCAAAATTGGAAATAATTGTGAGAAGGCTGGCAAAATATCCTGGTTGGTTAAGAACATAGACCCGCAGGTTTTTAATAATCAGTTCAGAAGATTGTTCGTGGCGCATATAGAAGATTATTGGTTTTGATTCAGCGCGTCAATTAGAATCAAGAGTCGTGATGTTTACTGCCACCGGTGTTTGGGAAATTTCCAGGAGTGTTTTGTCTGTGTGTGGAGTAGCCTCAGAAAAAATCTGTAGAACCGGTTCGCCTTTTGAAAGATATTTTCCATACGGGACGAGCAGTTTTATAGTTCCTGAGATTTTTCTTTCGGAATCGGGGCGAATCCATTTTTCAAAATTGTTTTGATGAAATCCTGCAAGGTAGCCATCTTGTGGCGATTCAATTATTGAAAATTCTGTGTTTGTATTCTGGAGGGTGTCGAAAAAGGAGAGAGCCCTTTTGTTGTAGTCGCTTGCAGTTCCTCCGAGTAGGGAAAGTATTTTGAAAAAGTGAACCAGCAATAGTCCGTTTTCCCAGTCTTGTTTAATTTTGTGGATGGAATCTCTGGAGTCCATGATTCCGGCTGTTGCCAGTATTTTCGCAGCAGATAGAAGTGAGCGAGACAAAAATATGTCCGTCCAGGGCTTGTCGTCCGGATGCATGGATATCCGCTTGGATACATCGGATCCTGGACGCAGCATTTCTACTGTTTCGTATAGAGAAGCTGGCGCACCAGAAAGGGTGCCCTCTGGAAAAAAAGAATCCTGGAACAATGCAAAAGAAAAATTGATTTGATTGTTCACAGCAGAATGCAGAGAAACGTGCATTCCATGGGCCGCAAGCTGGGCGCCTAGTTCTCTCGATAAAAACGTTTCTGGATTCTGTTTATTCTGCAAATACGGGAAAAGAAGAGTGAGCAGAAAAAGAGAAACTTTCTCTGAAGGATAATCAGAACGAATGGATACATTTGATAGTTGATCTCTGTCGTGGTGTCCTTCTATGATTAGTTTCATGTGGAATATTGTAATGGAACGGATGACACCGTCAAGGCCTTCTGTACTTTGTACCATGGATTTACTGTTTTCGCGCTATTATCCTGGTCCAGAGGGTTCCATACCTGTATTAATTCTGCACGGATTATTTGGGTCGTCCCGGAACTGGCACACCATTGCAGGAAGGCTTTCGGAAAAACATTCCGTGTTTGCGATAGACGCAAGAAATCATGGAAACAGCTTTCATGCAGACGAACATAGTATAGAATCCATGTCTGCCGATCTGCTTCACTTTGTAAATACGCAGATCCAAACCCCCGTAATTTTACTGGGACATTCTATGGGTGGACTCGTAGCAATGTATTTTGCCTTAAAAAACCCCTCTCTGGTAAAGGCCCTGATTGTGGTAGATATTGCCCCTCGAAACTATGAGATAGATTATTCCAGAGAATTTAACGGAATGAAAAATGCGGGAGCAGAGAGAGCGGTGACACGCAAAGAAGTTGAAGATGCCATGGCCGAATGGATAAACAATCCCTTTGTTCGACAATTTTTGTTGATGAATCTCGATCGATCCGGGGATAATTTTCGGTGGGTCCTGAATCTACCAGTGCTGGAAAGGGAAAGAAGAAACGGAATTGAATTTCCAGAAATTGACTCTACATTTTCGGGAGCATCTCTTTTGATTGCAGGAAATCTTTCTCCCTTTTTTACAAAGAAGGATACAGATTTGTTTGTTTCTTATTTTCCGAAAGGAAACATAGTGCTAATTAAAGACGGAGATCACTGGCTGCACCATACAAAGCAGGCTGAACTCTTAAGTGCTGTGATTGAGTTTCTGAAGACGGTCTAAGCGACTGTAGATACCTGTAACCTAGAACTACTGACCGAAAGCATGTCGCAAGTGAAAAGGGTTTTGGGCGATACTAGATTCGAACTAGTGACCCCCTGCTTGTAAGGCAGGTGCTCTAACCAACTGAGCTAATCGCCCTTTATGAATACTTTATTCAGCAGCGGCGGGTGCTGTTTCTCTCGATGCGAAAACAGCCTTTTTGACAAGACTATTCAAGCGCGATTTTTTACGCGCAGCAGTGTTCCTGTGAACAATATTTCTTTTTGCTGCCCTGTCTATAAGGGAGGTAAAAGTGCGATACGCTGCCTGGGCATCTTCGAGACGATTTTCCTCGACAGCCTTACGCAACTTTTTCTCGTATGTGCGCACGCTGCTTTTCTTTTGGCGGTTAGCGTCTCTGCGCTTGGTGCTCTGACGCATTCTTTTCTTTGCTGATTGATTGTTTGGCAATTTCTTCCTCCGAAGCTTTTAAGCCATGTCCTGAAAGGGAAATAGCCTGTCAACTATTATTTAAGTAACCTCTGAACGTGCAACGAGCCGCAGGCAAAAAGTCCCTCCGTGGA